>CATWUX010000062.1 GCA_958354085.1 uncultured Oscillospiraceae bacterium
TTCAAGCGCGGCTACAAAAACGTTATCAACGAGGCTCTTCGCCTGAACGCCGTCGGTATAGACGCACCGCTCGCGATTGAGACCTCCGGCCACGCTGCACTCTCCGAGAATTACTATCTCGACGATGGCGCATATCTCATCACCAAAATCATCATCAAAGCGGCACAGCTGCGCGCGCAGGGGAAAACATTGGACAGCCTGATCGCCAAGCTGGCGGAACCGGCGGAAAGCATCGAGCTGCGCTTTCAGATTACCGTGTCCGACTTCAAAGCCCACGGCGAGGCGGTCATCGCTTCGCTCGAAAAATACGCGCATGAACAGGGCTGGCAGGTCGCGGACGACAGCCGCGAGGGCGTGCGCATCTCCTTTGACCGCGACAACGGCGACGGCTGGCTGCTGCTGCGCCTGAGCGTACACGATCCGGTCATGCCGCTGAACATCGAAAGCGACCGTGCGGGCGGCTGCCGTATGATCGCCGCGCATCTGGCGGCTTTCCTGCGCAGCGTGGACGGGCTGGATATAAGCTGCTTAACGACGTATCTGGAGGAATAACGGATGGATTGGACAGAAGTGTGCATCACCGTAGACACAGCGGACACGGACCGTGCGGCGGATATTGCCAATATGGTCGTCCCCTACGGCCTTTACATTGAAGATTACAGCGATCTGGAGCAGGGCGCACGGGAAATCGCGCACATCGACCTGATCGACGAGGAGCTGCTTGCCCGCGACCGCACGCAGTCCATCCTGCACGTTTATATTTCGCCTGAAGAAAGCCCGGCGGAGGCTGTCGCTTTTCTGCGGGAGCGCTACACAGCGGAAGGAATCGCACACACCGTGCTCACCCATACCGTATCCGAAGCGGACTGGGCAAACAACTGGAAAAAATATTTCAAGCCGCTGCCGGTGGGGCAAAAGCTGCTCATCCGCCCGACATGGGAATCCGTTGAAGACGCCGGTGAACGGGCGGTGCTCTCCATCGATCCCGGCATGGCGTTCGGCACCGGCGGACACGATACCACGCGCCTTGTGCTGGAAACGCTGGAGCGTTACGTGGACACGGATACGGAGCTGCTCGACGTCGGCTGCGGCAGCGGCATTTTGTCCATTGCCGCGCTGCTGCTGGGCGCGCGGCGCGCAGTCGGCGTGGATATTGACGCGCTGGCGGTCAAAACGGCGATCGAAAACGGCGCGCTCAACGGTCTGAAGCCGCCGCGCTATACCATTGCGCAGGGGGATCTCGTGGAAAAAGTGGAAGGGCAATACAGCGTCGTGGCGGCGAACATCGTCGCGGACGCGATCATTGCGTTGTCCCACAACATCCCGCGTTTTCTGAAACCGGGCGGTGTGTACATCACCTCCGGCATCATCGACACCCGCGAGCAGGAAGTGCTGGACGCACTGCACGCCTGCGGCTTCACTGTGACCGAGCGGCACGAACACGGCGGCTGGCTGTGCCTGGTCTGCCGGCAATAAGAAGGAGCTGTTTATGCAAGAGTGGAATTCCCGCACCGCCATGCTGCTGGGAGAAGCGGCGATCGAACGGCTGGAAACCGCGGCAGTCGCTGTATTCGGACTGGGCGGCGTCGGTTCTTATGCGGCGGAGGCGCTTGCCCGCGCCGGTATCGGACGATTGGTGCTTGTCGACGGCGACGTGGTCTCGGACACGAATCGCAACCGCCAGCTCATCGCGCTGACCTCCACCGTTGGACAGCCCAAGGCGGAGGTCATGGCGCAGCGCGTCCGTGACATCAACCCCGCCTGCCGCGTCGAAGCACACACGGTGTTTTATCTGCCCGGTGAGGGCGATGGCTTGATCGACGGCTGCGACTATGTGGTCGACGCCATTGACACGGTCACGGCTAAGCTGGCGTTGGCAGAGGAATGCCGCGACAAGCGGATTCCGCTCATCAGCGCCATGGGCTGCGGCAACAAGCTGGATCCCACGCAGTTCCGCGTGCGGGACATTGCCCGCACCAGCGTCTGCCCGCTTTGCCGCGTCATGCGCAGGGAGCTGCGCGCGCGCGGCATCGAGCATCTCAAGGTCGTCTACTCCGAGGAACCGCCCCTGACGCCGCAGGCGGCGTTTTGCACAGAAACGCCCGGCGCGTCCCGCCGCACACTGCCCGGCAGCGTCTCGTTCGTCCCGTCTGTGGCCGGACTGATCCTGGCGGGCGAAGTCATCCGCGATCTCAGCGGAAGCAACGAAAGGTAGGAAACGATATGCCGCGTTTTTTTACAACGCCCGCCGCATTGGCATCCGAACCGGTACGCATCACCGGCGCGGACGCGCATCATATGCAGCGCGTGCTGCGGCTTCGTGTCGGTGAGGAGCTGACTGTCTGCGATACGCAAGGAACGGATTGCCGCTGTGTGATCGATGCCTTTGAAGACGACGCCGTGATTTTGCGGGTGCTGGAACGCACCGCCACCGTCTCTGAGCCGACAACGGCTATCACCCTGTATCAGGGGCTTCCCAAGGGTGACAAGCTGGAATGGATCATTCAAAAAGCGGTTGAGTTGGGCGTCTGCCGCGTCGTGCCGGTCATGACCGCGCGCAGCATTGCCAAAATCGACGATAAATCCGCCGCCAAAAAGCAGGAGCGCTGGCAAAAAATCGCCGCCGAGGCGGCGGGACAAAGCGGACGCGGGTGCATTCCGACCGTAGAAGCACCGCTGAGCTGGAAACAGGCGCTCGAACGCTGGAAAGCCGAGAACGTGATCACCTTTTATGAAGGCGGCGGCCGGCCGCTGGACACGCTGGTTGATCGCAGTACGCGGCGGTTATCCATCGTTGTCGGTCCGGAGGGCGGCTTTGCGCCGGAGGAAATCGCCGCGTTGGAACAGGCGGGCGCGCATATCGCCACATTGGGCAAGCGCATCCTGCGCTGCGAAACCGCGCCGCTGGCGGCTCTCGCCATCCTCATGCAGCTAACGGGCAATATGGAATAGATATAGACAAACAAGCGCACCGGAAGGCACTCGCTTTCCGATGCGCTTGTTTTTTTACGGCGTACATTCCTCGCGCATCCATTCCGTTTGCGGGGCTTGTCCGCTTTCCCGGCGCTGCCGCGCGGCACGCAGAGCACGGACAAAATGGATCGTGAAATCCACCAGCACCTCTCCCAGCAAAACCAACACCGCAATCTTACCCAACCACTGCGGGTACAAGTCGATCAGCTGATTGACCCAACCGCGGATACACACAAAATACAGCACAACCAGCACGCCCCAGCCAATCGAGCTTTCCAAGCATAAGATGCCCTTATAATTCAGCGGTTTATTGGTATAGTCCCACCAAAGCGAGCCGAACAGCCGCAGCATCAGCATCGCCGTCAAATACTCAAACAGCGTTGCCAACAGCATACCGGCGAAGAACAGCACGATATAATTGCCGGAAAACGGCCGGAACACCAGCGGCACACCCAGCGAAGCGACCCCATAGATCACACAAAACGGCGCCGCAATAAACCCGCGGTTAGTGAGCTTTTTCTTTTCCAGCCAGATGACGATAACCTCCATCACCCACCCGCAAAAGCTGAAAATAAAAAACGCATTCACCGCATGATAAACATCGGTTCCCAGTATGGGATACTCCCACATAACACGTCCCTCCTCCGTGTTTTTGTACGATCATTATGAACGGATTCCTTGTCCGCCCAGTTTTCTCTTTCTTTTACTATAATCCCTATTTCTTAAGACTCCATAAAAAGAAAAAGAAAAAAGCGGTTAAGAATTCCTCTGCGCGCATACGGATACAGCCTAAAATCGCGATATGCATACATAACCGCATGAAAAACCGAGCAGCACCTTCCGAAACCGGCCGCATATACTGGACAAGGGAGAGCTTCCGTTCCGGCCCGCTTTGCCGGCGGTCTCCCCACGGGAGTCAATTACCGCTTGGCTCCGCTATGCGCACAGCGCCTGTCCGCCTCCTGGCAAGCGCTGTACGCTCTTATTATGGCTTCACGGACGCTCGTCCTCGGATTTTTCCGGACAATTCGATGCATAAGGGCAGTTTGCACAGCCTCCGCATCCGCTTTTTCCCTTTCTCCGGCGGCGAATGCTCCATACAACAGCGCCGGCGACCGCCGCGATCGCGGCAACAAGAATTCCAATATCAGCCGGTGACATCGCGCCACTCCTCTCATTTTTCCCAGCAACAGGCGGAAATGCCATGCTGTTTCTTCTGTAGTATACCATACTCCTCATATTTTTTAAACCAGCGGAAATACTATGGAAAAGTTTTTTAAGAAGGGGCAGCATATATGGAGTGGCTGAAACTTGTTCTGACCGCGCTCGGTTCCCTGGTTACTCTGTTTATCCTGACAAAGCTGATGGGAAACAAGCAGATGTCGCAGCTGAGTATGTTTGACTATATCAACGGCATCACCATCGGCTCCATAGCCGCGGAAATGGCGACATCGCTTGAGGATGATTTCCGCAAACCACTGATTGCTATGGTGATTTATGCGATAGTCGCTTTCATCATCTCGTTTCTCACATGCAAATCCATCCGGCTGCGAAAATGGCTGACCGGCACACCGCTGGTGTTGTATGAAAACGGAAAGCTGTATGCACGCAATTTGCTGAAAGCCAAGCTGGATTTGGGAGATTTCCTGACGCAGTGCCGCAACAGCGGCTATTTTAACCTCGCCGATCTGCAAACCGCGATACTGGAGCCGAATGGCAAAATCAGTTTTCTGCCGCTCGCTTCCCAACGTCCGGTCACACCGGCCGACCTGAATCTGAACCTGCCCTATGAGCAGCCGGCCGCGAATATCATCATGGATGGCCACGTTCTTTCGGAAAATCTGCGGGCGACCGGCAACAATGAAATCTGGCTGGAAAAGCAGCTGCATGCGCAGGGCGTTTCCTCGGTCAAAGACGTATTTCTGGCCACTTGCGACCAAAACAACCAAGTCAGCATCTATGTCAAAATCAACGCTAAAGTGCAGAGCCAGCGGTACGAATAAAGACCGGCCGCGCACCACATAAAAACCGCGCCCTGCGCTTAATCCATGAAGCGCAGGGCGCGGTTTCGGTTTACTTATGCAAGAGCGGCGGCAACGACGTCGCCCATTTCACGGGTACCGACTTTTTTGCAGTCCTCCGTGGCAATGTCCGGCGTGCGATAACCGGCCACCAGCACCTCTTCAACGGCCGCTTCGATCGCATCCGCCGCCGCGGTCTCACCCAGCGAATAACGCAGCAGCATCGCCGCGGACAAGATCGTCGCCAGCGGATTGGCGATATTCTGCCCGGCAATATCCGGCGCAGAACCGTGGATCGGCTCATACAGACCGCGCGTCCCCTCTCCGAGCGAGGCAGAGGCCAGCATACCGATCGAGCCGGCGATCTGGGACGCTTCATCCGACAGGATATCTCCGAAAATGTTCGAGGTAACGATGACATCGAACTGCTTCGGATTGCGCACCAGCTGCATCGCGGCATTGTCGATATACAGGTGATGCAGTTCCACATCCGGGTAGTCCGCCGCGACACGGATCACGGTCTCACGCCACAGGCGGGAGGATTCCAGAACGTTCGCCTTGTCGATGCTGTGCACCTTGCCGCCGCGCTTGCGTGCGGTTTCAAACGCTACCCGCGCGATCCGCTCGATCTCCGGCACGGAATACCGTTCGGTATCGTAGGCGCTCTCCACACCGTCCACGGTGTCGCGGCCGCGCTGTCCGAAATAGATACCGCCGGTCAGCTCACGCACGACCATGATATCCATGCTGTCGCCGATAATATCCGGGCGCAGCGGGCAGGCGTCCTTGAGCGGTCCGTAAATTTTCGCGGGGCGCAGATTGGCGAACAGCCCCAATGCAGCACGGATGCCCAGCAAGCCCGCCTCCGGGCGCTGATTGCCCGGCAGCGTATCCCATTTGTAACCGCCGACCGCACCCAGAAGCACCGCGTCCGACGCCAGACACGCGTCGATCGTCGCCTGCGGCAGCGGGCAGCCGTCCGCATCAATGGCGCAACCGCCCATACGCGCGTCGGTATACGTCAGCGCAAACCCGAATTTCTTTCCCGCCGCATCCAGAACCTTGACGGCCTCCGCCACGATTTCCGGGCCGATGCCGTCGCCGCGCAGCAGCGTGATTTTGTAGTTGTTCATCTTGAATCCCTGTCCTTTCCGCTTATCCCATCTGCGCCCGGTTCAGCGCGCACAGCACGCCCTGCATAGACGCCAGATTGATATTGTTTTCGATACCTACGCCGAAAATGGACTTTCCATCCGGCTTTTTCAGCTCAATATACGCGATCGCCTTGGAATCCGAGCCGCCGGAAATCGCGTGCTCGTGGTACGATTGGAAGGTGTAGCCGGGCGCCAGCTCGCTCACCGCGCAGAAGAACGCGTCCAGCGGGCCGTTGCCGTCGCCGTCCACCGTAAAGGTTTGCTCACCCCGGCGAATCGTGCCGTGGAAGTGTACCCGGCTGCCCCCCTCGCCCGATTGCTCGGAGGTTGCGTGCCGTACCAGCGCGTACACCGGCGGCACCTCCAGATAGTTGTGCCGGAACACCTCGAACAGCTCCTGCGCGGACAGCTCACGGCCTGCTTTGTCACACGCCGCCTTGACCAGCGCGCCGAATTCCGGATGCATCGCCTTGGGCAGATGATAGCCGAAGGTATTCTGCATCACAAACGCCGCGCCGCCCTTGCCGGACTGCGAATTAATGCGGATAATCGGTTCATACTGCCGTCCCACGTCGGCAGGATCGATCGGCAGATACGGAATCTCCCAATAAGGCGTGCCGGATTGCTGCATATAGGCCATACCCTTGTTGATCGCATCCTGATGCGAACCGGAAAACGCGGTAAACACCAGCTCGCCGGCATACGGCAGCCGCTCGTGAATGTGCATCTTCGTGCAGCGCTCGTACATCTCGCGATAAGCCGGCAAATTGCTGAAATCCAGCCGCGGATCCACACCCTGCGTGTACATATTCAGCCCCATGTTCACGATATCCAGATTGCCGGTGCGCTCGCCGTTGCCGAACAGCGTGCCTTCCACGCGCTCCGCACCCGCCAGCATCGCCAGCTCCGCAGCGGCAACTCCGGTGCCGCGATCGTTATGCGGATGCACGCTGATGATCGCACGCTCGCGGCCGGGCAGATGGCGGATAAAATATTCCACCTGATCGGCATAGGTATTCGGCGTGCACATTTCCACCGTATTGGGCAGGTTGAGAATAACCGGATGCGCCGCATCTGCACCCAGCGCATCCAGCACCGCCGCGCAAATGTCCACCGCGTTGTCCATCTCGGTACCCGAAAAGCTCTCCGGCGAATACTCATAGCGAATGTTCGTATCACCGTCATAGCTCTCGGTCAGCTCCCGAATCAGCTTGGCGCCGGTAACCGCAATATCGATAATGCCCGGCATATCCTTTTGGAACACCACTTTGCGCTGCAGCGTTGAGGTGGAATTGTAAAAATGCACGATAACGTTTTTGGCGCCGCGGATCGCGTCGAAGGTCTTGCGGATAAGGTGCTCGCGCGCCTGCACCAGCACCTGAATGGTCACGTCCTCCGGAATGTGCCCGCCTTCGATCAGCTCACGGCAGATTTCATATTCCGTCTCCGAGGCGGACGGGAAGCCGACCTCGATCTCCTTGAAGCCCATATCGCACAGCGCTTTGAAAAATTCCAGCTTTTCGGGCAGATTCATCGGATCCACCAGCGCCTGATTGCCGTCACGGAGATCCACGCTGCACCAGATGGGTGCTTTGTCGATCACACGGTTGGGCCATTGGCGGTCAGGCAGCGGAATCTGCTGAAAGGGAATGTACTTTTGAAACGATGGTTTCATAACCAAACTCCTCCTTTATCAAGCTCAAATAGCAGAAAATAAAAAACACCCGTCCCCGATAAAAGGGACGGGCGAATATTCGCACGTGGTACCACCCAAATTCAGGCGCCAAAGCGCCCCTCGGCAAGCCTCTTGTCTGCACGCAAACGGCAAGGCTCCGACTGTTAACGCAGTCATGCGTTCCTCCCTACCCCGGCAGCGCCGGCTCGGTCGGACAACTCCGGGATGAGCTATCCACACAGGATCCGTCATCGGCTCGCACCAACCGCCGATTCTCTGCGCACGAAACGCCTGTGTCTTATTCCCCTCAACGTCTTTTATCCGAAACTGAAGTGTAATTTACCATTATTATACGCAAACAGGCGCCGCTTGTCAAGGACAATTTTTTCAAAAACGCGCCCGTTACTTTTCCCAAGGAATGGCGCACAGCGCCTCCGCGACCGGTTCCCGCATCCAAACGGATGGCGTGATACGCAGCGTAAAGCCGCTGCCGCTGTTGGTCACCCATTCCTTCAGCTCCAGCTTCGGCAGCCCATAGGCCGACATGATCATCATGATCACACCGCCGTGCGTACACACCACGGCTTCCGTTTCGCCGCTGCGCAGCAGCTCCTGTACCAAGCCCTCAAACGCCGCCATCACGCGTTTTTGAAACGTTGCCGCATCCTCGCCGCCGGGAATCGCCGTCTCTTCTCCCGATACCCAGCGCAAAAACGCCTCGTTATGCTTCAGTTCGGCTATGCTGCGCCCCTCCCATTCACCGAAATCACATTCGGCCAAGCCGTCCACGATTTCCGGCGTACAGCCGGGATACAGCACGCTCAGCGTTTGCCGGCAGCGCATCAATGGGCTGGAAAAAAAGCGCGCCGCTTCCGGATAAGCGTAAACTTCCTTCATCCGCAGCAGCTCCTGCAAGCCATCCGGTGAAAGAGGCAGATCGGTGCGCCCGATATATAATCCCTGTTCGTTTGCCGGCGTTCGGCCGTGTCGAATAAGATGAATTTTGTAGGTTTTCATCAAAAACTCCCCCTAAAACTCACATTTTGACGATTTACAAATGGTATCAACATGGGTTATAATACTTAACATACCGTATAGATTTTACATCACGTTCACGCTTTCCACGGTTGCGGCATTTTCCTTGGAAAGGGAACGTGATGTTTTTCGCCGTTTTGCCGGCAAACCGGCGTTATTGTTATATCGTTTCCTTGTACTTGTAAAAAAGAAAATATGGTTCGCCGTCCGGCGAAATGGAGGGCTCGCATGAACACCGCTTTTCCGAGAATTTTAACACTTCTCCGCAAAGAACGCGGCACCAGTCAAAAACAAGTGGCGACAGACTTACAGGTTTCGCAGGCGCTGCTGTCCCACTATGAAAAAGGTATCCGCGAATGCGGATTGGATTTTGTGGTGCGGGCCGCCGACTATTACAACGTTTCCTGTGACTATCTGCTGGGGCGCACGGCGGACAAATCCGGCGCGATCATCGCGGTGGAAGAAATCCCCGAAACCGACCCCGCCGCTAAGGAAAACAAGCTGCGCGGCAGCGTATTGCCCGTCCTGAACAAAAAGCTGGTGCTCAACTCACTGCACATCATTTTCGATCTGCTGCAGCGCTGCAACAACAAGGCACTGACCACCGAAGTGTCCGCTTATCTGACGCTGGCAGTATATGCCGTTTTCCGGCAGTTGTATGCCGCCAACCCCAAAAATCCGACCGCCATGTTCTCGGTTCCGGATTACCTGTTTCCCGCCGCCCTGTCCGGTGAATTGAGCCGTACAGCGGCGCGCATCGGCCATTTATCCGCGGGCAACACGGTAGACGGCGAACCGGGCCTGAAAGCGGAGGAGGCGCCGATTATCGTACCGGACGCGCTGTCCGGCGAATACCCGCTGTTTGCTTCTTCCCTGCTCAATCTGCTGCGCAACGCGGAAACGCGGCTGAAATAAAGATCGGCCTGCGGAAGCATAATGGACTATCGCGGATGTGTTCTGCATAAGCGGCGGGACACATCCGTTTATTTTGCAGTATTAAGGAGAGTATGGCATGGAACTGAAAAACAAAAAAATCAATTTCTTGGGGGATAGCATCACCGAGGGCGTCGGCACGTCTGCTCCGGCATGCCGATTCACAGAGCTGATCGCCAAGAATTACGGAGCGGTGTGCCGAAATTACGGCATCAGCGCCACGCGTATCGCTCGGCAGCAGACAGTCGTTTCCGACGTGGACCGCAGTGACATGGATTTCTGCGGGCGGGTTGCGCGCATGGATCCGGACGCCGATATACTCGTGATATTCGGCGGTACCAACGATTACGGACATGGCGACGCGCCGATCGGTACTATGAGCGACCGCACCGTCAATACGTTTTATGGGGCGCTGCATGTGCTGTATTCCAGTTTGATCGAGAAATATCCGCACGCCCTCATTGTCGTTTTGACGCCGCTGCACCGCTGCGACGAGGATAATCCCCGCGATGAAAACCGCAAGGCGGCCGACGTCGGAGCTCTGAGCGATTATGTCCATATCATCCGGCAGGTAGCGGAATACTACGCTCTGCCGGTGCTTGACCTGTTTGCTGCATCGGGATTACAGCCGCGTGTGCCGACCATTAAAGAGCTTTATGTGCCGGACGGTCTGCATCCGAATGATAACGGGCATAAAATTCTGGCGGTTAAGATCGCGCACTTCTTAGAAACACTGTAAGACGCATGCGTCTTTTTGCATACCCGCACAGTCTATTTCGACACGGAACCGGCGGTTTCCTCCGCTGCTTCCGTGTCTTTTTTCTCGGCGGGGTTCCGCACCGTCTTCGTGCTGGACGCCCTCCGGCGAATCCATTTCACCATGCGGCTCTTGACCGGGAACGCCATAAAAGACGATACCAGTGTGACCGCAACCGTCAGGCAGAAGAAAATGCTGAAATACAAATTCTGGATCCCCATGACCAGTATACCGGATTCCGTCAGATAAAACGTCGTAATCAGCGCCAGCGCCATTTCCACTATACAGAAGATACGCAGCGTGACCACATCAAAGCGATGCCCCTTGAGCGACGCAATCGCCCAGAACGGCACAGCGAACAGCAGCGCGGTTTGCAGGGAGGTTCCCAAGAACAAAGCCACCTGCATCCAAAATTGCGCCATCGGGTAATCCGCCGGATACGCGATCGTCATATACAACGAAACACCGATAAACATCAGTGAGACAACCGCCATCCCGCCGACAATGATATAGCTCATCACGCGGGACAGCACCCGTACCCATTTTTTCTCCTCGCCCAGCCGATGAAACAGTAAAGCCGCCACCAACGGCACCGCTGCCGCTATCCCGATTACCACAGCGTTCACCGCTGTCACGATATACAGAAGCAAAGCCAGCGCCAACTGTATAAAGGAAAATGCAAGCAAAACTTTGGTATAGAGGGAAGTATCCTCTTCCAGTACTTTTTTGGGCATAGAGTTGACCATTCCTTTCTGCGGCGGCTCACGGCCGTCGACCTGCAACCAGACATTCGCACAAACACAAGTGTCCTTTTTAGTATAGCGGATTTCATGCCGAATTGCAAGGATTTCCCCGTTTTTATCACGGCTGTGCTGCCGGCGGGCAGCGCAGCAGCGCGATCCGCTGCTTATAGTCCGGCAGGTACTGCGCGATCAAGGCATAAAACGCCGCTCCGTGATTCTTATACCGAATATGTGCCAGCTCATGTACGACCACATACTCCACGGCTGCATCCGGATATTGCATCAATAAACAGGAAAAACACAAGCTGTTTTTCCCGCTGCAGCTTCCGAAGCGTGTGCGGGCATTGGTGATTTTGATGCCTGCGGGCGTCAGCCCCATGCGTTGGCTGTACAAGGCCACGAGCGGCGGCAGCACAGTCTCCGCTTTTTGCCGCAGCTGCGCCAGCTGTTCCGGTGTTTTGGGAGAGGCCGCATAACGTTCCTGCTGTACCGCCAGCTTTTCCATGATCCAAGCCTCATGCTTGTCCACCAGACGATCGATATCCGCCTGCGGCACGCCAAACGGCGCACGCACCAATATCTGCCCGTCCGCCGTAACCTCCAGCGCCAGTGTCTTACGCGAAGAGCGTTTCAGTTTATAATCCCGCACCGCCATTTTTCGTCCTTTCCTTTATCCTTGCCCGACGGCTGTCCATCCGGCCTGTCCTCTTTTCATTTTACCCGTTTTCGACGTTTTTGCAAGAGGCGGTATGCAGAACGGATACGCACCACCGCGTATCGGGTCATTTTATCGGCGTGTAGGATTGTCAAACATATTGGACAGTCAAGGAGAGGAGAAAGAAGCGAGCATC
>CATWUX010000063.1 GCA_958354085.1 uncultured Oscillospiraceae bacterium
AGAAAAAGCTCATGACCGGCGTCGGGTCAACCTCGCTCGCCAGCGGCAGGGCGTACATCGCCGTAATGGATTCCGCCGGTGCGGCAAAGGCGTTGTTGACAAGCTGCACCGGTGCTTTTTCGGGATCGGCGTCCGCCACTTCCAGCGCCACGGTGAGATCCTCCAGCGCTTGCGTCAGCCGCGGAACATCCGTCTCCGCGATATAACCGGTGAGCAGGAACGTGTGGCGCGAATGCCGCAGCTGCCCGATCGTACGGTACTTTTCGGCGCGCGCCGTGTAATAATCCGCGGTCAGCTCCAATGCGCGCCGCTGATCACCCAAAGATTGCAGGGTGTCCGCCAGCTGCTTTTGCTGCGCTTCCAGCTCCGCCATGCGCTGTACGCCCTGCTCGATCATGTCACCGGGCAGCTTGTCCGGTGGCAGGGAGGGGCGGGAAAAGCTCAGCGTACGCAGCACCTGCTCCGCCGCTTCGCTCTGTTCGCGGGGACAGAACAGGGCGATACAGGTTTGTTCCTGTGCCGCGCCGATGATTTCACAGTCGAATACCAGCTGCGTATCCCGCGCGGCGACCGCTTCCGCAAGCGACTCTGGCGTGTAAGCCATTGGCAGCGTGCCGATGAAAACAGCGGTCGTGCGAGTGCCGGTAGCACCGGGCGGTACGTCTAACGCTTTCCACGGTTCGAGCTGGGCGAGCAGAGTGCGGGTGCGAACGATCTCCGCCGCACATTCCGCCCGCTGCTTTTGCAGTTCCAGAATATCGTATCCGATTTGCAGGCCGGCTTGGCTCTGGGCGGCGGCGCTTTCAAATTCCTGCTCGTCGATCTCACGGCGGCCGGAGAACATGCCCATCAGTCCGCGTGAATCCGGCGCGACCTCGTCCAGTATCGACAATGCCTGCTGAACGGTGGCCGCCGACCGCTCAAAGGCAGTGGCTTTTCCCTCCATGTCCGGGCGGGAAAAACCCTCCGGACAGGCGCTGGTTTCCTCATCCAGGAGGGTGGTCTCAATGTCCACAACACCCAGCCGCTGTACACGTTCCAACACCGCCTTGCGGTCGTTGCGGTGCGCGTAGATGCTGACCAGCTTGATAGTGCGTTTTGCCAATGATTTTCACCACTCTTTTAAACCTATAATATACACAGAAGCCGATGTCACAGTGCGAGCAGCTGTTGCGTCGCACGCTGAATGGCATCTTCACGCCGGGCATCCGCCTGCGCATGCATCTCCTGCGCTTTGACAGCCGCGTTTTCTTGGGCGGTTGTTCGGATGGCCTCCGCCTGCGCCAATGCCTGCTGCATTTGCTGTTCCGCCTCTTGACGTGACGCGGCGGCGGCTTGCTTACGCATATCGTTTGCCTGCTGCCGCGCCTGCGCAAGGTGCTGTTCCGTTTGCTGCTTGGCTTGCGCAAGCCGCTGATCAGCCTCTTGTTCTGTGTTTCGGATCTGCTCCAAAAATTGCTGCGCCATATTTTGCGCCCTCCTTATATCTGGACAGCCAAAAAATAACAATAAAAATATAGTACAACAAAACCAAGTGCCTGTCCAGATGTTTTTAAGAAAAAATCAATATTTCATCCAAAAACCGTTTTTGTTACGTACGAATACTATGAAAAAAGCGTTTTTTCCAAAATACGAATATAGAATTGTGAATATCCTGTAAAAATACAGAAAAAGACTGGAAATCTCTTTTGCAGCTGTGATATAATACCCAATATATGCGCTTGGAAAGGAAGGATGCTCATGCTGGATGAATGGGATGTCCAGCCGTCGAAAAACAACGATGCCAGAATTCGGCTGCTATGCATACTATGTGCGGTTTTTTTGGTATTAACCACCGTTTTATGGATTTTTATCCAATCGCGGACGGAAACGACCTCTGCGATTCGTTTTCATACATCGCCGCTGCAAATCTCCGAGTATATGAGCAGCAACAGCACGGCTTATCCGGACGAAAACGGCGAATTTTACGATTGGGTGGAGTTATACAACAGCAGCAGCTTGCCGCTTTCCCTGACCAATTACGCCTTGTCCGACGGCAACGGCACATGGCTGCTTCCCAACAAGCAGCTGGGGGCAGGGGAATATTTGGTGGTTTTTTGTGACGGAAAAGGAAAAAGCGCCGGACATGCCGGCTTCCGCCTGCGGTCTGCCGGCGGAGAGGAACTGACGCTCAAAAATCCAAACGGAGCCGTGGTGGATTCCGTGCGTACGATCGCGCTGGAAACCAATACTTCGGCGATTCGCGGTGAAAACACATTCACCGCTACGAAAACCTATACACCCGGTTATGCCAACACCGAAGAAGGCTTCGTGGCGTTTCAAGCTTCCCGTTTGGCGCTGCAGGGCAGCCTGTTGCTCAGCGAGGTCATGCCGGACAATACGATCACCTTGCCGGATGGCGACGAGCAGTTCCACGATTACATAGAGGTATACAACGCCTCTGACCAGCCGCTGGAGCTGACGCGCTACGGCTTGACCAACGACCCGCAGGAACCGCTGAAATGGCAGTTCCCGGAGCAGGTGTTGCAGCCGGGAGAAGTCGTACTGGTATTTGCTTCGGGTAAGGGCCATTCCGCCGATGAAAACGAACTGCACGCCGGTTTCAAAATCAATAAAGCGCAGGACACGATCTATTTGTCCTCGCCTGCCGGCGTGATGATCGATACGGTGGAGATCAACGGCGTGGAAAACGATACCGCGCTTATCCGCGCGCCGGACGGCAGCTGGAGCCGCACGGTGCGTCCGTCCCCCGGCTATGTCAACACGGCGGAGGGGGAGCAGCAGTTCGCGGCGCAGATGGACAAGCGGTTCGGCACCGGGCTGCAGATCCGTGAAGTGATGACGCGCAACACGAAGTATGTCCCCATCGGCGGTGAATATACCGACTGGATCGAGCTGTATAACCCGACCGGTGCGGCGATTTCACTGAAGGGATATTGCCTGACAAACGACCTGACGCAGCCGTCGCTGTTCGCCCTGCCGGAGCGGGAGCTTGCCGCAGGCGAGACGCTGCTGGTGTACGTCACCGGCGGTACGGTCAACAGCAAAGGTCAGCCGATTCAGGCAAACTTCAAGCTCAACGGCGGGGACGGCATGGTCGCTCTGATTGCGCCGGACGGACGTGTGGCGGACGGCATGAGCCTCAACCAACTGCCGATGAATACCAGTAAAGGGCGCGCTGAGGGACAACCCGGCTTTGTCTATTTTTCCGAGCCGACGCCCGGCAAGCCGAACGGCGCAGGGGCGCGGTCCCTGACCGCGGCACCGGTCGCGGCAACGGCGCCCGGCATATATAACGGGGTGCAGAAGCTGGAGGTCGCGCTCAGCGGGACGGGCAATATCTACTATACCACCGACGGCAGCACGCCGACCGCGGCAAGCGCACGCTATACCGCACCGTTATCGTTGGATAAAACGACTGTTGTCCGTGCGGTCGCGGTTGCCGCAGACGGGGTTCCCAGCGATATTTTGACAGTTTCTTATATCATCAACGAGAACCATACGGTAGATGTGGTGAGCGTGGCGACCGATCCCGACAATCTCTGGAGCGACGAAAAGGGTATCTATGTCGCCGGCCCGAACGCGTCTTCACAATTTCCGTACAAGGGCGCGAATTACTGGCAGTACGGACGGGAATGGGAACGCGAGGCCAATATTGAGCTGTTCAGCGAGGGGGAAGAGGGCTTTTCACTCGGCTGCGGAATCCGGATGTTCGGTGCTTATACCCGCACCTACGACAAGAAATCGCTCTCCGTTCGGTTTCGCGATTGCTACGGTGCGAGCGCGCTGCAATATCCGGTGTTTCAGAACCGCGATTTCACGCGATACGAATCGCTGGTACTGCGCACCGGCGGTCAGGATTGGGCACGTGCGATGATGAAGGATGACCTGACCACCGGTTTGCTGGACGAGGACGGTGTGGTGGACACCCAAGCCTCCCGACCTGTTATTTTGTATTTAAACGGCGAATACTTTGGGGTGCATTACATCCGTGAAAAAATCAATGCGGATTTTGTGTCCACGCATTACAATGTCAATGCGGATTCGGTGGATTTGCTGCAGGCCAACAGCACGGTCAATCACGGCAGCAACGAGGATTACCGCGCGCTTATGGACTATTTGCGGTCGAAAAATTACAATTTGAGCGATGAGCAAGCGTATGCCTATGTGATCGAACAAATTGATGAAGTCAATTTTATTGATTACAGTATTGCGCAGATGTATTGCGGCAACACCGATCTGGGAAATATCCGTTTTTTTCGTTCGTCCGAATACGACAATCAATGGCGTTGGATTTTGTATGATACCGATCTGGGGTTTCAGGGCGGCCGGCTGACCAGTGTATGGGATTATATCAATCCTGATGGCATGGGCGCCAACCACGCCATTTCCACCGCGCTGATTCGTTCGCTGCTGACAAACGACCGGTTTCGGCAGCTGTTTGCCGAGCGGCTGGAGCATGCGATGAAAACGACCTGGAGTACGGAGCGGGTGCTGGCACGCATCGATGCTTATTACCAGCTTTGGAAGCCGGAGGCGGCGCGCAACGCTGCACGCTGGGAGCATTCCACCGATTGGGAGACCAATGTGGAAGGGCTGCGCTATTTTGCCCGCCGGCGGCAGCGGGTGCTGAAGGAGGAATTTGCCTCCCCGCGTGTTTCCGCCGTATTCCGTCTGACGCAAGAGCAGCTGAACCGCTGTTTTGGAGGGCTGTAAAAATGAATGGGTTTCGCTATGAAAACAAATATTTTATCAGCTATGCCGGTTATCAAATGCTGCGCACCCGCCTGCGGGCGGCGATGTGCATGGATGAAAACACCGGTGAGGATGGACGTTATTTGATCCGCAGTCTGTATTTTGACGATTATCGTCAGAGCGGCTTGCAGGATAAGATCGAAGGCGTGGAGACGCGCGAAAAATTCCGCATCCGCTTTTACGATATGGACGATTCGTTTATCCGGCTGGAATCGAAGCAAAAACATAACATGATGACAAAGAAAGAAACGGCGCGGCTGACACGATCCCAAGTCGAGCAGATTTTGTCCGGTGATTTATGGTCGCTGTATGATTCCGATCAACCCCTGCTGCGCAGCTTTTATCTGAAAAGCCGCACGCGGCTGCTGCGCCCGGCGATTCTGGTGGATTACCATCGTGAGGCGTATGTGTATGAGGATGTGCGTATCACATTTGATCACGATCTGCACAGCGGAAATTACAATTTCGATTTGTTTGACCGGCACGCGATGACGGTACCGGTCTTTCCGTCAGACAGAGTGATTCTCGAAGTCAAATACGACGACGATCTGCCGTATACGATTCGGCAGCTGCTCAAACCGGTGCCCGTCGTGCGGTGCGCAATTTCAAAATATGAACTGTGCAGACAGTTTCAATAATGGAGGATGTTATCAATGAGCTTTATTGACATGTTTAAGAACAGTGTGGTCGAACAATTTACCGCCGGTGCAACCTTGGGCGATATGCTGATGTCGCTGGGCGTAGCCTTTTTGATGGGGGCGTTCATTTTGGCGATTTACCGCCTGACGTTTCGCGGCGTAATGTTTTCCAAAGGCTTTGCCTATTCGCTGGTTCTGTTGGCGATGGTGACCGCGTTGGTCATTCGTACGATTTCTTCCAATCTGGCGCTGTCCCTTGGTATGGTCGGTGCGTTGTCGATCGTGCGTTTCCGCACCGCAATCAAGGATCCGGTAGACACGGTGTTTATGTTCTGGTCGATCACTTGCGGTATCATGTCCGGTGCGGGACTGTATCTGGTCGGCGGCTGCGCTACACTGGGGATGGGGTTGCTGTATTTTGTTGTGTCCAAGATTTATAAGAAATCACAGGCGCCGTATCTGCTGGTGATCCGCTACGATCCCGCTCATGCTTCCAATCTCGGAAAAGCCCTGCGTTCGCTGCCGAAATATCGCATCAAGTCCCGCACCACCACGCGTATGGGCGCAGAGATCACGTTAGAGGTTTCGCTGCATGAGAACGAGATGAATATAGTGGATAAGCTGCTGAACGTGGAAGGCGTGATCGATGCCAGCCTGATCAGCTACGAAGGCGAGTTTGGCTTGTAATCGGCGGCGGCCATTTTTGCATCTTATATTCCGGTTAAAAATGAAGATTTACAACAGAGAAACCAAAAACCGGTGAAAGTTTTATTGTGTTCCCGAAAACTGTTTTGGGTGGTGTGATTCTGTCACGCTTCAATCCCTTTGATGCAATTTTATGTATTGGGCTATTTTGTTCCTAAAAGCACGAAAAAGCTCTCTTGTCTATTAGGACGAGAGAGCTTTTTCGTGCCAAAGAGGTTATGAAAAGATGCCGCTTGGTCGCGGACATTCCACTGCAAAAAAGAAAAACCTGCGGTGCGCGATATGCTCACCGCAGGTGTGGCGGAGAAGGAGGGACTTGAACCCTCGCGCCGGTTACCCGACCTACGCCCTTAGCAGGGGCGCCTCGTCACCACTTGAGTACTTCTCCATATGGAAAACCGAATGTGGCAAACAAACGGTTTTTCTATATACTTGTATCCGGTTAATCGGTGTGGCGGAGAGGAAGGGATTCGAACCCTTGGCTCTTACGAGTCACTGGTTTTCAAGACCAGCTCCTTAAACCGCTCGGACACCTCTCCGTTCAATCAACGGATAATATAATAGCATGAACTTGACCAATTGTCAATAGAATCCACTACAATTTTTGTCGGAGGTTGGTTCGCTATCTTTTGCCCATTTTGTTACACATCATGGTATTATCTGCGGTTATAAAATGAAAATATTTGGAAAACCTCTTGACAAGTTACCGTTCGTTTACTATAATATTGGTGAACGAACGGTAACCTTTACAAGGAGGGGAAATTTATGGAAGAACGATCGAGTCTGACGGCGTTGATGTCATTCTTTGCAAGAGCCTATCATGCAGAGACTTGTGAACGCCCGGTGTTTACCGATCATATGGCCAGAAAGCTGATGACCGATGCAGAGTATGCGAATATCCAACAATATATTGTAAGCGGCATCCGTTTTTTTGCGCCGGACAAGCACTTCCGCGACGAAAAAGAAGCGCTGGACTTTGTGGTGAACACGCAGCTTGCGCCGACGCCGCTGGCACGGGCACAGTACTGCGAGGAAAGCTTGAAAACGGCCGTTCGCACGGGGACGACGCAATATGTCATTCTGGGAGCGGGCATGGATACTTTTGCGTGGCGGGAGTCGGCATGGATCAAACGGCTGACGATTTTTGAAGTGGATCATCCGCTGACGCAAGCCGAGAAGAAGAAACGGCTGGAACGTGCTGGGCTGGGGGTTCCGGACAATTTGCACTTTGTTTCTATGGACTTTACCGGTGATGATTTAAAAACCAGCCTTCTTGAAAATGGCTTTGATGAAACCCAAAAGACGTTTTTCAGTTGGCTTGGTGTCACTTACTATTTATCAGCGGAGGATATTGCCAAACTGCTGGACAGCATTGCTTCCTTTGCCGCAGAGGGGAGCACGCTCTTGTTCGATTATCCGGACAGCGGACTATTCGACGCAAAAGAACAGCGGGTACAGAATATGCTGGCGATGGCGAAAGCAAGCGGAGAGCCGATGAAATTTTGCTCTGACGAACGGGAGCTTACCCGTTTGCTCGAGACGCATCATTTCCTCATTTATGAGCATCTGTCGCCGACCGATATCCAGATGCGGTATTTTGCTGGCAGAGACGACGAGATGACCGCTTTTGAACATATCGGATATGTCACAGCCGTTCTGAAAGGAACGCCGTTTATCAATACAAAAGAAAAAATCTTACAGACAGCGATGAAACTGTTCGCTCAAAACGGGTATGAAGCCGTGTCAATCAAAGATATTGCCGACCAGCTTTCACTGACAAAAGCGGCATTGTACAAGCATTATCAGAGCAAACGGGATATCTTTGATCAGATTGTTGCCCGCATGGAAGAACAGGACGCCAAACGGGCGAGGGCATACGAAATGCCGGAAAGTCCGGCGGAAAAGGACTTGGAGGCTTACCGAAAAACTCAGCTGGACAGTGTGATTGCTTACACCGAATCGCAATTCCGTTATTGGACCGAAGATCCGTTTGCCTGTCGTTTTCGTCGGATGCTGACGCTGGAGCAATATCGCGATGCCGAAATGACGGCGCTGTATCAGCAGTATTTGTGCGGCGGGCCGCTTTCTTATATACAAGATATTTTTCTTCAGCTGGTTGGCGATTCCCAAAGAGCCGAACAGGCGGCGGTCGATTTTTATGCGCCCGTATTCATGCTATACAGCCTGTATGACGGTACGCAGGATAAAAGAAAGCCCAAAGCCATACTGCATGAACATCTATGCCGCTTTGTAAAAAAATTTGGAAAAGGAGAATAACCATGAACGATCAAAATTACATTATCCGCCGTGAGACCCCGGCCGATTATCGCGAAACGGAAAATCTAACGCGTGAGGCCTTTTGGAATGTCTACCGTCCCGGATGTCTGGAGCATTATGTACTGCATTGCTATCGCGACAAAGAGGATTTTGTGCCGGAGCTTGACTTCGTTATGGAAAAGGACGGAAAGCTTATCGGCCAAATTATGTATGTGCGTGCGAAATTGCAGGCAGACGATGGCAGAGAAATCCCGATTATGACCTTTGGACCAATCGGGATCGCGCCGGCGTATAAACGGCAGGGCTACGGTAAGGCGCTGCTGGACTACTCCATGGAAAAAGCCAAAGAGCTTGGCGTGGGCGCCTTATGCATGGAAGGAAATATTGATTTCTATGGAAAATCCGGATTTGTGGTTGCCAGTACCAAGGGAATCCACTATTATGCGGAACCGCGCGAGGAGGTCGTGCCGTATTTTCTGCTCAAAGAATTGACCGAAGGTTTTCTCGACGGTATAACCGGCACCTATCACACGCCGGAAGGTTACTTTGTCGATGAAAAGGAAGCCGAAGAGTTTGACGCCCAGTTCCCGCCGAAAGAAAAACTGAAATTGCCGGGGCAGCTCGTGTAAACGGCGGTTTTATTCCTATACAGGGAATATAAGGTTCTTGCATCTGCAAAAAAGCACCGCTGCCGTTGAACAGCGATGCTTTTTTGTATGGATCCGCTTTATTCCAGTATGCGTCCGTCGGTGGAAATTGTGACCACTCTCCAAGGGATAAACTTTCCGCTGGCCTGAAGCGCACGCTTGGCAGCATTTTCCATTCCTCCGCAGCATGGTACTTCCATACGGACAATGGTTATACTTTTAATGGCGTTACCGCTGATGATCTGTGTCAACTTGTCGGCATAATCTCCCTCATCGAGTTTTGGACAGCCGATCAGCGTGATGTGGTTGCGTATGAATTCGTTGTGGAAATTGCCGTAGGCATAGGCTGTGCAGTCGGCGGCAATCAAAAGATTCGCACCGTCAAAATACGGAGCGTTTACCGGAACGAGCTTGATCTGTACCGGCCACTGTAAAAGTTGGCTGTGTACTTTTTCGGTGGCGCGTTCACGCGCGTTCGGACGCAGCGCTTTTGACTGGGTGCCGGGACAGCCGCAGGGCAGAGTATCGTGCCGCTTGGCAGCCTGTGCTTTTTTGACGGCGGCTTCATCATAGGCCGGCGCCTCGCGTTCCTCAAAGGAGATGGCCTCGGTCGGGCAGGTTGGGAGACAGTCGCCCAGCCCGTCGCAATAGTCCTCGCGCATCAGTTTTGCTTTGCCGTCTATCATGGCAATTGCCCCTTCGTGGCACGCTTCGGCACAGGCGCCGCAGCCGATGCATTTTTCTTCATCAATCTTAATGATTTTTCTCAGCATATTGCTTACCTCCGTTTGTCGATTGTTTCTTGCCGTTACGTACCGATTATAGTATAATATGCAAAGAAAGTATGTTGAAATTTCAACAAATGAGGATGCCTATGAATCTATATTTTGAAGTTCTTCAAAAATGTCCTTTGTTTCAGGATATCACCGAGGAGAATTTGCTCACGATGCTGGACTGTCTCCAAGTCAAGACCAGTCGTTATAAAAAGGGACAGACGATCTTTGCGGAGGGGGAACCGGCCAAATTTTTCGGGATCCTTCTGACGGGTGCAGCCAAGATCGTTCGGGTGGATTATTATGGCAACCGCAGTATTGTTGCCAGTTTGGAACCGGCCCAGATATTCGGCGAGTCTTTCGCCTGTGCCAAAATTGAGGCTCTGCCTGTTGACGTTGTGGCAGCGGAAAACACGGAAGTTCTGTTGATCGACGCCCGGCGTATTCTGCAATCCTGCAGCCATGCCTGTTCTTTTCACAACCAGATGATATTCAATTTGCTCAAGGTCGTGGCCACCAAAAATCTGGTATTTCATCAAAAACTTGAAATCACCTCCAAACGCAGTACAAGAGAAAAATTGATGACCTATTTGCTGCTGCAGGCAAAATATCACCACAGCAATAGCTTTACAATTCCGTACGATAGGCAGGAGCTTGCCGATTATCTGGAGGTAGAGCGGAGCGGCTTGTCGGCAGAAATCAGCAAGCTGCGTCGTGAAGGTATCCTCGAATGCCGGCGCAGTCAATTTACGTTGCTGTCATCCGGTTGATTGCAGCGGTGGTTATGGCAATTGCTCGTTTGGTTGCATTGTGCTATAATTTATCGGTTGACATCGCCGCTTAAAAGGAGTAAAATAGGGCAGAGAACGAATGTTCTTCGTCCTGCGGCGAGTACATTCGGGCAATTCGGGTACAATCGTACAAGGGTAGATACAGCGTATCGTTTATGAAAATTCTCACGCGTTTTGAGGGAGAAAAACCTATGAGTGAGCAGGAAATGTTTCAATTGGTGTCGCCGTACAAGCCTACGGGAGATCAGCCGGAGGCCATTGCCAAACTGGTGGAGGGGATCAAAAGAGGGGATAAAGAGCAAACGCTGCTGGGGGTTACGGGCTCCGGCAAAACCTTTACCATGGCCAATATTATCGCGCAGGTGCAAAAACCGACCTTGGTTCTGGCGCATAACAAGACTTTGGCGGCGCAGCTTTGCAGCGAATTCCGCGAGTTTTTCCCGAACAACGCGGTGGAATATTTTGTCTCCTATTATGACTATTACCAGCCGGAAGCGTATATTGCCACGACCGACACTTATATAGAAAAGGACTCGGCGATCAACGATGAGATTGACAAGCTTCGGCATTCGGCGACCTCGGCGCTGTCCGAGCGGCGGGATGTGATCATCGTCGCCAGCGTGTCCTGCATATACAGTTTGGGCAGCCCGATCGATTACCGGAGCATGGTGATTTCGCTGCGTCCCGGTATGACAAAGAAGCGGGACGATTTGCTTGCCAAGCTGGTGGAGCTGCAATATGAGCGCAACGATATCAATTTTGTGCGTAACAAATTCCGCGTGCGCGGCGATGTGGTGGAAATTTTTCCGGCATATACCAACGAAACGGTCATTCGTGTGGAATTTTTCGGTGACGAGATCGACCGGATCAGCGAGATCCAGCCGCTGACCGGCGAGCTGAAGGGCGTTATCAATCATGTGGCGATTTATCCGGCGTCGCATTATATTGTGCCGCCCGAAAAGATGAAAGACGCTATCGATACCATTGAACATGAGCTGAACGAGCGGGTGGAATTTTTCAAACGCGAAGGGAAACTGCTGGAGGCGCAGCGTATTTTACAGCGCACGCGGTACGATATGGAAATGCTGCGTGAAATCGGTATGTGCAAAGGCATCGAAAACTATTCCGCCGTGCTGTCCGGCCGTGCGCCCGGCTCGGCGCCGTTCACGCTGCTGGATTATTTCCCGAAGAATTTTTTGATGTTCGTGGACGAATCCCATGTCATGCTGCCGCAGGTGCGCGGTATGTTCGGCGGCGATTACGCGCGTAAAAAAAGCCTGATCGATTACGGTTTCCGCCTGCCCAGCGCTTACGATAACCGGCCGCTGAATTTTGATGAGTTTTATGAGCGCATCCATCAGGTCGTGTTTGTCAGCGCTACGCCGGGCGAATTGGAACGTCAGGTCAGCG
>CATWUX010000064.1 GCA_958354085.1 uncultured Oscillospiraceae bacterium
AACAAGAAGCTGTGTTGCGATTGCATGAGCCATCACATCACCGTTAGTCTGAGATTTCCACGACGTGGAGATGTTACCCTGATAGCCATACTGCATGATTCTGCCGAGCAGGACCTTGATGTCGTCAGGCTCAATGGTGTTGTTATACTGGCTGGGATAATTATCCCAGAAGTTTTCGCCAAAACCGGAATAGGAATCACCGACATTTCTCGGAACACCAGGTTCAATGCAGTAGCAGACTTTTCCGTCATAGGAATCCATACAGTGAATGGTCGTCATATTGGATGCTCCGGTGCTCCAACCGTTCATATAGGTCTTTGCATCGTGTCCCCAGGTAGAATGGTCATAGACCTGAACGGCGTCCCCATCACGGGGATACGAGACCATATAGGACTCAGCCGTTTCAGAAGCGGCAAAGGCGGTCGTTCCCATGCCGATGAGAGTCGTGAATGCCGTAAGAACTGCAAGCAGCCCCGCCATTCCTCTCTTGAGAATTTTCTTTTTCATTCTTTTGTCCTCCTTTTGGGCATGAAAAAAGCACCGTATTTCTACGATGCTCATTTCGGAATATTGAATTGTGATTTATGCGTATCCCACATAGATGAGATAACTGTTCGTCCCGACATATTCATACCAGATCCAGACATCGGTTATATCCTCGTCTTTCGAATATCTGCTCATGCGGGAATTGATGTCTCTTTCAAGATAAATGCAATCGGGGTTGGCGGTAATCGGATTGTCCCAGCAATCGACTGCGGAACTCTCCAATGTCAGTCCCTTACTGACCGCAACGCCTTGTGCGTAAGAAATCCAGTAGTTTATATCAAAGGTCGGTTCCGGCTCAGGCTCAGGTTCAGTCTCAACCGGTGGGGCCGGTGGTTCCGGTTCCTTTGGAGCTTCTGTTGTCTTCGGTGCTTCTGTTTCCTTTGGCGTCTCCACAACTGGAGTCGTTTCAGACACTTTCGTTCCCGCTGGTTCAGAAGAAGGCTTTACCGGCTCAAAAGAAGAAGTAGTCACGCTATTTGATGTTGATTTTCTCTTTCTGATTCGGCTTTTCCTCACTCATGATCGATTCGATCACTTCCTGGGAAAGCTTTCCTTCATTGGAGAACTTCTTCATCTTGATTGCCTGGGCAAGAGACGGGGTTGCGTCCGTATAGGAGATTTCTTCAAGCAGCGCAGTCTGTTCCTCTTTTTTGAGGTAGGACAGTTCAACTGCCGGTCGGAACGCGATACGGCTTTCATCAACAAGCTGGAGCAGTTCGGGAATGAGCTCGGTAAGACGGATATAACGAAAGATTGTGTTCTTACTTTCACCGACTTCCTCAGCCATTTCATCCGAGGATTTTGTTCCCAAAGAATTGTTCCCCAGTGGGGAATAATTTTCTTGAGATGGTCTGCCAGCTTGTCTCTTCATGGCTTCAAGACGCATCTTGTACGAGAATGCTTTTTCACTTGGAAGGATTGTGGAACGCTGCAAGTTGGATTCAACCATTAAGATAATCGCTTCGTCACGGGTCATTTCCCGGACTTCGGCTTTGACGGTATCAAGTCCTGCGAGCTCACAAGCCTTCTTTCTGCGATGTCCGGACACGATTTCGTACCGTCCATCTTCCTTCGGACGAAGTGTGACAGGCGTGATAATCCCGCGCTCTTTAATGCTTTGAACAAGCTGATCCATATCCTCATCAACTTTTACCTTGAAGGGATGGTCGGGGAAATCATCAATTTCCGAAATGGGCACATCATAAATTCTGGGGAGCTTGTTTTCTTTACGCTCCGCATCATTCATAAAGAGCTCATCGTACCCGGTCAGGCCCAGATCGATTTTTTGCACGTTCTTCAATTTCTGTCACCTCCTTCGTGAGTGCCTCATACGCTGCCGCGACTTTGCCGTTCTTGTCATGAGAGAAAATGCTTTCTCCGGAAAGACTGCACTCCGCAGCTCTTACCGAAAACGGAATCTCGGAATTGAACACGCGGATGTTTTCTCCCACAGATGAACGCAGCGATGAAATAATCGCCTTTGCATTGTTTGTGCGGTTATCTACCATCGTCAGCAAAATGCCGTCAATCTTCAATCTCGGATTGATCTGCCGCTTGATCTTTGAAATCGAGCGCAGGAGCAAGTTAAGACCTTTGGTTGACAGGAAGTTCGGCTGAGACGGAATAATCACACTGTCTGCCGCAACAAGCGCATTGACCGTCATCATTCCCAGAGAAGGCATACAGTCAATAAGGATATAGTCGTAATTCTTCTTCATGCCGTCGATAGCGTTTTTCAGAACATACTCGCGGCTCATAACATTGAACAAGCCGGTTTCCATACCGGACAACTCAATGTTAGAAGGAAGCAAGTCAACACCTTCCGGATGCGTAATAATGGCATCACTGGGCGGCTGTTCATCATCAATGACCGACTGCATTAGGGAAGAAAGCGACACATCCAGTTCATCTGGGTTCTTCACTCCGAGGCTTACCGTTAAGCTGCCTTGCGGGTCAGCGTCAACAAGCAAAACCTTTTTGCCTGAGTCGGCAAGTCCCACACCGAGATTGACTGCGGTTGTCGTTTTACCGACTCCGCCTTTCTGGTTCGTGATGGCGATCACTTTACAGTTTTCCATGTGGTATCCTCCTTTCTTTTTATTTGAATCATTTCTGATCCACTAAAACCTCAAAGATAATCTTTGGGGCTTTAGTGGTTGCACTTAATTTTTCCTCGAACCCCAAGTGCAAAAAAGGAAATCATCAGATGCCCGATAGCGAATCGGGTCCATGGGAATCTCACCCCTGCCGGGTTCTCCGCCAGCTCCGTAGAGAAGTATCATTAACCCTGTAGCGTTTCATGGCCATATCCGTAGCAACCGGATATTTCAGAATGGTTCGGAAACGCTCGCCACCTTGCTTTCCGTTATAACCCGGATGGGCAGGAGGGTCTTGGCGCACCTTCATTTGGCTGGAGCTCTCGCCCCCGCACAGGAACGTACCTGATGAATGTGTATTCAGTTGTCAAAGTACAGGTGAGAGTTTTTTTGCCCCTCAATAGGTAGGCAGCGAGAATAGCCAAAAACCGCGGCAAAAATAAAAAAAGTTGAAAAAATTTTTTCATAAGCTCCTCCAGCGAATAAAAAAAGCACCACATCAAAATGATGAGGTGCGATAAAAATAAGCAAAAAAATAACGGGTATCTGATCAACAAATGAACAGATACCCGTTTATAGGACTTATTTCAGGCAAAAAAACCTGATTTTTGAAGCCGTATTTTCATCAGTTTTCGATGCCGAAAACCCTTGATATTACTGGCTTTTTTGCTTAATTCCGCGAGTCTTTAATTGCGGCCTGAGCCGCCGCCAAACGCGCGATCGGCACGCGGAACGGCGAGCAAGACACATAGTTCAGGCCGACCTTATGGCAGAATTCAACGGAGGACGGGTCGCCGCCGTGTTCGCCGCAGATGCCCAGCTTGATGTCGGGACGGGTGGCACGGCCTTTTTCCGCCGCCATCTGTACCAGCGCGCCAACGCCGGTCTGATCCAGACGGGCAAACGGATCGAATTCATAAATCTTGGCTTCATAGTAGGAATCCAGGAACTTACCGGCGTCGTCACGGCTGAAGCCGAAGGTCATCTGGGTCAGGTCGTTGGTGCCGAAGGAGAAGAACTCAGCCTCGGTCGCGATCTGATCGGCCGTCACCGCCGCACGCGGGATCTCGATCATGGTACCGACATGGTAGGTCATGTTGCTGCCGGCAGCGGCAATGAGCGCGTCCGCCGTGGAGACAACGATGTCTTTGACATATTTCAGCTCACGAACCTCGCCGACCAGCGGGATCATGATTTCCGGCACGATGTTGTATTCCGGATGCTTTTTGTTGACGTTCAGCGCCGCAGAGATCACAGCCGTAGTCTGCATCTTCGCGATTTCAGGATAGGAAACCGCCAGACGGCAGCCGCGGTGACCCATCATCGGGTTAAACTCATGCAGCGAAGAAATAACCTGCTTGAGCTCGTCCACTGTGATGTTCAGCTCGCCGGCCAAAGCCACGATGTCCTCTTCCTTGGTGGGCAGGAACTCGTGCAGCGGCGGGTCGAGATAACGGATGGTCATCGGACGGCCCTCGAGAACCTCATACATCGCCTCAAAGTCGCCCTGCTGATACGGCAGGATCTTGGCAAGCGCCTTTTCACGGGAGGCGGCGTCCTTCGCCACGATCATTTCGCGCATCGCCATAATGCGATCCGCTTCAAAGAACATGTGCTCGGTACGGCACAGGCCGATGCCTTCCGCGCCGAATTTGACCGCCTGCGCCGCGTCACGCGGATTGTCGGCGTTCGCACGGACTTTCAGCTTGCGCGCTGCGTCCGCCCACGCCATGAAACGGCCGAAATCGCCGGAGATGGACGCTTCCACGGTCGGGACCGCTTCACCGTAAATGTTACCGGTCGAACCATCCAGCGAAATGTAATCGCCTTCCTTGATGGTTTTGCCGCCCAGCGTAAAGGACTTGGCTTCCTCGTCGATCTTGATTTCGCCGCAGCCGGAAATGCAGCAGGTACCCATGCCGCGCGCCACAACCGCCGCGTGAGAGGTCATACCGCCGCGCACGGTCAGGATGCCCTGCGAAACGTCCATGCCCTCGATGTCTTCCGGAGAGGTTTCGAGACGGGTCAGAATGACCTTCTCGCCCTTGTCCGCCCATGCCTTGGCATCCGCGGCGGTGAACACCACGCGGCCGCAGGCAGCGCCGGGAGAAGCCGGCAGACCTTTGCCGATGGGGGTGGCTTTTTTCAGCGCCGCCGCATCAAACTGCGGGTGCAGCAGAGCGTCGAGCTGCTTCGGCTCTACGCGGAGAACCGCTTCGTTTTCCGTGATCATGCCCTCGTCCACGAGATCCACGGCAATCTTCAGCGCCGCGGCAGCGGTACGCTTGCCGTTACGGGTTTGCAGCATGAACAGCTTGCCGTCTTCGATGGTAAACTCCATGTCCTGCATATCGCGATAGTGCTTTTCCAAACGGTTCGCCACATCGACAAACTGCTTGTACACGTCGGGCATGGCCTTTTCCAGCTCGGCGATCTCGGAGGGGGTGCGGATGCCGGCCACGACGTCCTCGCCCTGTGCGTTGATCAGATACTCACCGAACAGCTTTTTCTCACCGGTGGCCGCGTTGCGGGTAAACGCCACGCCGGTACCGGAGTTGTCGCCGGTGTTGCCGAACACCATCATCTGGACGTTAACGGCGGTGCCCCAGCTGTAGGGAATCTCGTTCATGCGGCGATAGTAGTTCGCACGCGGGTTGTCCCAGGAACGGAACACGGCCTTGACGGCTTCCATCATCTGAACCTTCGGATCGGTCGGGAAGTCGGTGCCCTTCTGGGCCTTATAATACGCCTTGAATTTCTCCGCCATTTCCTTCATGTCCTCGGCGGTGAATTCGGTATCCAGCTTAATGCCGCGGGCTTCCTTCATCTCGTCGATGATCTTTTCAAAGTCCTTTTTGGACAGCTCCATAACGACGTCGGAGAACATCTGGATGAAACGGCGATAGGAGTCATACGCAAAACGCGGATTCTGCGTTTTAGCGGCCAATCCTTCCACCACGACCTCGTTCAAGCCAAGGTTCAAAATGGTGTCCATCATGCCGGGCATGGAAGCGCGCGCGCCGGAACGCACGGAAACCAGCAGCGGGTTGGCGGGATCACCGAATTTTTTGCCGGAGACTTCTTCCAGCTTTGCCAGACCTTCGTAGATCTGCGCCTGAATGTCCTCGCCGATAACTTTTCCGTCATCGTAATAGCGGGTGCAGGCTTCGGTCGAAACCGTAAAACCATAAGGAACGGGCATGCCGAGGTTGGTCATCTCGGCGAGGTTTGCGCCTTTTCCGCCCAGCAGCTCACGCATGGAGCCGTTGCCCTCGCTGAAAAGGTACACATACTTGTGACTCATTGGGTTGACCTCCTAAATTTTAATCATTGCTTTCCCACAACAGACTTTCTGCGCTCAAGAACAGACTGCGCACAGAGTCACCTTGTATTATACCAAACCTTTTGCCATTTTACCAGATGAATATTCCAAAAAAACCGAAATTTACCCTTTTCACAGAGAAGTCCGGTGTTTTTTGTGATAGTCTGGTGAATTTATTCTAGTGAGCGGTCAGAAAAGGGCTTGAAAAGCGGTGGAATCTTTGTCATAATAAGGATAGAAACAGGGGTGTCCGGTCAAAAATGGAATAAGGTGCGGGTTTCCGCATACAAGGAAAGGCGTGGCGGAACGTATGAATTTTCATGGTAAGGATATCAAAATTTTTTCGGCAAATTCCAACCGGCTGCTGGCAAAGCAAATTGCCGAATCGCTCGGGCTGCCGCTGGGAAAAGCGGACGTGACGACTTTCAGCGACGGGGAAATTTCGGTTTCCATCAACGAATCGGTGCGCGGTTCGGATGTGTTTGTGGTGCAGTCCACCTGTGCGCCGGTCAACGACAACCTGATGGAACTGCTCATCATGATGGATGCGTTCAAGCGTGCCTCCGCCGCCCGCATTACGGCGGTGATCCCCTATTTTGGCTATGCGCGGCAGGATCGCAAGGCGAAAGCGCGCGATCCGATCTCCGCGAAGCTGGTGGCGGATCTGATCACCGCGGCGGGCGCCGACCGCGTGCTGACGATGGATCTGCACGCGCCGCAGATTCAGGGCTTTTTCAATATCCCGGTGGATCATCTGGTGGGCGCGCCGATTTTATCCGGCTATTTCCGTTCGCTCATCGGCGATGCGCAGGAAGAATGGGTGGTCGTATCGCCCGACCTCGGCTCGGTCACGCGCTCGCGTAATTTTGCGGCGCGGCTGGATTGCGGGCTGGCGGTCATCGACAAGCGCCGCCAGCGCGCCAACGTTTGCGAGGTTATGAATATTATCGGCGAGGTAAAGGATAAAAACGTTATTTTGGTGGACGATATGATTGATACGGCGGGCACCTTGTGCAATGCGGCGAACGCGGTCATGGAAAAAGGCGGCGCACGCAGCGTTGTGGCGGCGGCGACGCACCCGGTGCTGTCCGGCCCGGCGATTGAGCGGCTGAAGAACAGCCCGATCGAACAGGTCGTGCTGCTCAATACGATTGCGCTTGCGCCCGAAAAACGCTTGGAAAAGTTTACGACGCTCAACGTGGCGCCCGTATTTTCCGAAGCGATCGAGCGTATATATGAGGATAAACCGGTTTCCATTATGTTTGTATGAGGCGAGCGCTTTGACGTGGAGCGAAATGCGGTGGCGGCGCAGCCAACATGGTTGCAGCCGCTTTATCGGTTGCGCATACAGGCAGAAAATGGAATCGTAAAGTAGTATTGCTTAAAGGAGTTCGCGGATGTTGTTTAAAAAGCCAAAGCCGGCGGGGCCGGTTGATTTTCTGATCGTGGGGCTGGGCAATCCCGGCAAAAAATATGAGGGAACGCGCCACAACGCCGGCTTTGCGGCGCTGGAGGCGCTGGCGGAATCGCTGCACGTCAAGGTGGATCGGGTGCGGTTTAAATCGTTCTGCGCGCAGACCGAGCTAGACGGGCAGCGGGTGCTGCTGATGATGCCGCAGACCTTTATGAATCTCAGCGGCGAGGCGGTGCGGGAGGCGATGCAGTTTTATAAGCTGCCGCCGGAGCGGGTACTGGTGCTGTTCGATGATATCTCGCTGCCGGTCGGGACGATCCGTATCCGCCGCAAGGGCAGCGCCGGCGGGCAGAAGGGGATGGCGAGCATCATCGCCCTGTGCGGCAGCGACCAGTTTCCGCGCGTGAAGATCGGTATCGGCGAAAAACCGCACCCCGATTACGATCTGGCGGATTGGGTGCTGTCCCGTTTCACCAAGGAAGAGGCGCCGCGGCTGCTGGACGCCGCCAAAAACGCTGCCGAGGCCGCCCGGCTGATCGCCGCCGGTAAGGTGGATGAGGCGATGAACCGGTTTTCAAAATGATCCACTGTTGGCAGAGAGGAGAAGCCATATGTCCGATTTAACCCCCAAAAGCCCGAAAACGCCGGAAGAAAAAAGGGCGCGCAACACAAAAATCCGGCATATTTTGTTTGATATGTTTGCCCCGGCTGTGGCAGCTTTATTTTTGGTGCTGGCTATTTTATGGCCGCATACGATTTTTACGGCGCTGTCCGGCATCAGCGCGGGCGTTGTCCTCATCCGGTTTGCCACATCCCGGTATAACCGTGAGAACGGGATGTCCATCAGCGACCGGCTGGCAATGTTCGGCGGTATCACGGCGATCCTGCTGGGGATTGCCCGTCTCATTTTGTTGGTGTGGGAAGCGCTGCACGGATAATTTTTCAGGAAAGGCTCAGGAAACGCATGGGAATTTTTGAACGCGGGCTGGAGACGCTGCCGCCATACAGCGCGCTTTGTGCCGATCTGCGCGCCGGGCGCGCGCCGGCGGCGCTGACCGGCCTCGGCCATATTCATAAGGTGTTGTTTGTTCACGCTTTGTGCGCCGCTTTGCGCCGCAAGGCGGTTTTTGTTGTGTCTGACGAAGCGGAGGCAACCCGCGTGTGCGAGGATCTGACGGCGCTGGGAGATACGGCGCTGTTTTTGCCCGCGCGCGAGCTGTCGCTGCGGCGGGTGGAATCCACTTCGCGCGAATACGAACAGATGCGGCTGGGCATTCTGGCACGCATGACGGCGGGGGATTACGACTGCATCGTGACCTGCGTGGACGCGGCGGCGCAGTATACGCTGCCGCCGTCCGTGCTGTTATCCCGCACGCTGACGCTGCGTGTCGGCGCGCCGATCCCCTGCCGCGATCTGGCACAGGCGCTGAGCGCCGCCGGGTATGAACGCTGTGATCAGATTGAAGGAACCGGCCAGTTTTCGGTGCGCGGCGGCATCATCGATGTGTATTCCGCCGACTGCCCTGCGCCCGTTCGGTTGGAACTGTGGGGGGACACGGTGGATACGCTGTCCTATTTCGATCTGCTGTCCCAGCGGCGCACCGAGGCCATCGAGCATATCGCCATTCCGCCCGCCGCCGAGATTCTGGTGGATAACGGCGCATCGCTGGCGGACAGCATTGAAACGCTCGCCGCCGGTCTGCGCGGCAAGGGCGCGGCGGCGCAACGGGAAAACTTGCTGGCGGATGTGGATCGGCTGCGCGGCGGCGGCAGTCCCGCGTCGCTGGACAAATATATTCCGCTGATCTATCCGCAGCCCGCGACACTGTTCGATTATGCGGGCGACGCACTGGTGTTTGTGTCCGAGATTGCCAAGGTCAAGGAGCGGGCGCGCACCGCGGCATGGCAGTTGAATGAAGATATCAAGATGCTGCTTGAGGAAGGTCAGCTTTGCCGGGGCTTGTCCGAATACGCGATGGACTGGAACGGCGTTTTGACGGAATTGGAACGCCGCGGCGCGGTGCTGATGGACGCGTTTGCACGCACCGGGCAGGAGCTGCCGCTGCGTGCGCTGTATAATGTTACGGCGCGGCAGCTGCCGGTTTGGTCAGGCGGGCTGGAGCTGCTGTGCGAGGATCTGCGCGATATGCTCGGCCGCGGACAGGCGTGCGTCGTGCTGGCCGGCGCGGAGGAAAAAGCCGCGCAGATGCTGGCGGACGATTTGGTCAAGCAGGGTATCCCCGCGCTGTATGCGCCGTCGCCGGAGGCGCCGGTCAAAAACCGTGTGCTGGTCATGCGGGGCGGGCTGTCCTCCGGCGCGGAATTTCCGGATGCGGCGCTGAGTATTGTGACGCATGGGCGTATTACCGGCGTGCGCCGCAGCGGAAAACGCCGCGTCAAGCGGGATAAGCAGGCGGAGATTCACAGCCTGTCGGAGCTGTCCGTCGGCGATTACATCGTCCATGCCGCGCACGGTATCGGTTTGTATCAGGGCATCCACCAGCTGGAAGTACAGGGCGTGGTCAAGGATTACATCAAGCTGCAATACGACAAGGGCGACACGCTGTATGTGCCGGTTACGCAGCTGGATCTGGTGTCGAAATACATCGGTACAAAGGACGAGGTCAAGGTCAAGCTGCACCGTCTCGGCGGGCAGGAGTGGCAGAAAACGAAATCCCGTGTCCGATCGGCGGTCAAGGATATTGCCAAGGAGCTGATCGCGCTGTATGGCAAGCGGATGGCGACGCCCGGTTTTGCATTCGAGCCGGACGGCGAATGGCAGTACGATTTTGAGCGGCGGTTCGAGTGGGAGGAAACCGACGATCAGCTGCGCTGTATCGAGGAGATCAAGGCGGACATGGAACGGCCGGTCCCGATGGACCGGCTGCTGTGCGGCGACGTCGGCTTCGGCAAAACCGAGGTCGCGCTGCGCGCCGCGTTCAAATGCGTTACACAGGGGAAACAGTGTGTCCTGCTGGTGCCCACGACCATTCTCGCGTTCCAGCACTATAACACGGTGGTGCGGCGCATGGAAGGCTTTCCCGTCAAGGTGGAAATGCTCTCCCGCTTCCGCAGCCCGAAGCAACAGGAGGATATCCTGCGCCGCATGGCACGCGGGGAGATCGACATTCTCATCGGCACCCACCGGATGCTGTCCAAGGACGTGAAATTCCATGACTTGGGGCTGTTTATCGTGGACGAGGAGCAGCGCTTCGGCGTGGCGCAAAAGGAGCGCATCAAGGAGCTGGCGCCCAATATCGACGTGCTGACGCTGTCCGCCACGCCGATCCCGCGCACGCTGAACATGGCGATGAGCGGCATCCGGGATATGTCGGTATTGGAGGAGGCGCCGCAGGATCGACGTCCGGTGCAAACCTATGTACTTGAGCATGACAACGGCGTTATCACCGACGCGATCCGCCGCGAGCTGCGGCGGGGCGGTCAGGTGTATTATCTGCATAACCGTGTGGAGACCATCGAACGCTGCGCGGCGGACATCCAAATGCGGATTCCCGAGGCGCGCGTCACCTTCGCGCACGGCAAAATGACAGAGGAGCAGCTGTCCGAAATCTGGCGGCAGGTGCTGGAACACGAGGTGGACGTGCTGGTGTGCACCACCATCATCGAAACCGGCGTGGACATTGCCAATGTCAACACGCTGGTCATCGAAAATGCCGACCGGTATGGGCTGTCCCAGCTGCACCAGCTGCGCGGACGGGTAGGGCGCTCATCCCGGCGCGCGTTCGCTTATCTGACGTTTGTGCGCGGAAAGGTGCTGACCGACGTGGCAACCAAGCGGCTGGAAGCGATCCGCGAATTTACGGAGTTCGGCGCGGGCTTTAAGATCGCCATGCGCGATATGGAGATCCGCGGCGCGGGCAATCTGCTGGGCGCGCAGCAGCATGGGCATATGGAAGCGGTCGGCTATGAGATGTATCTGCGGCTGCTGGCGGAGGCGGTCAACGAGGAAAAGGGCATCACCGCGGGCGAGCGGGAGGCGGAGTGCCTGATCGATTTGCAGGTGCCGGCACATATTCCGGACAGCTATATCGCGTCCAATGCACAACGGCTGGACGTCTACCGCCGTATTGCGGATATTCGTACCCACGAGGATTCACTGGATGTATACGACGAGCTGATCGACCGGTTCGGCGAGCCGCCTGTGGCCGTGCAGGGGTTGATCGATGTGGCGCTGCTGCGCAACATGGCGGCGAATGTCGGAATTTACGAGGTCAAGCAGCAGGCGGACAGCCTGTTGCTATACCGGCGCAAGCTGGATCTGGAGATCGGCGCGCGTATGTCGGCGGCGATGAAAGGGCGCGTGATGATCAACGCCGGCGGCAAGCCGTATTTCGCGGTCAAGATTGCCAAAAATCTCACGCCGCTGGATACGCTGCGCGAAGCGCTGGAAGCGGCGCAGGGCGAGAAAAGCGAGTAGTAGCGACGGCTAGACGGCTATATAATACTAAAATCTAATGAAACGCTTTCATTCTTTCCGGCCTGAATTGCACCAGAAGGCGTTATCCTCCTTGCTGGGCGCCAGCCCAGCGGCGTCGTCTGCCTTTTCTGGTGC
>CATWUX010000065.1 GCA_958354085.1 uncultured Oscillospiraceae bacterium
ATCGGGGGAAACATACGGTATGTGGACGCAATCGCCGTAGGCGATCGGCTGTCGCTGAATATCTGTTCCGTTGGTTTGGACGCGGACGTGGCGGGGAAAATGAGCCGGTATAAGCACCTGCCGCTGGTTTCCGGGCCGATGGCGTACAATTTGGCGCTGGTAGATGTGTTTTTTCATACGCTGGGCAAGGAGCTGCGCGTGGAAATGGATACGCCGGAGGGCGTGCTGACGCGGGAAGGGCGCTTTATGCTGGCGCTTGCCGCGAACGGGCAATATTACGGCGGCGGCTATCGCGGTGCGCCGCAGGCGGTGGCGGATGACGGCTGCCTGGATTTCCTGTTGATCGACGAGATCCCGCGTGCAAAAGTCCTCAGCGTGCTGCAGATGTTCCGGCGTGGCGAACATCTGTCGCTGCCCTGCTGCCACACCTACCGCGGCAACCGCATGACGCTTTTTGCGCGGGAGCCGGTGGTGGTCAATGTGGACGGCGAGTGTTTTTCCGGTACGGAAGTGACCTTTACACTGCTCAAATCGGCGTTTGCATTTGTTGTACCGGGCGGTTTGCCGGCCGCGACGCCGGCCGTACCGGCTCAGGTTGAAAATTGAGGTGTTGCAGCATGTCTTTATCAAAATTCGGCCCGTATTTGAAACCGTATAGGCGGCAGTGCATTCTGGGGCCGTTTTTTAAGCTGTTGGAAGCAATTCTGGAGCTGTATTTGCCGCTGCTGATGGCGCGCGTGATCGATCGCGGCGTGGTCGGCGGCGATACCGCTTATGTTTGGCGCATGGGCGGCGTTATGTTGGGAATCGTGACGGTCGGGTTGGGCTGTGCGCTCGTTTGTCAGTATGTGGCATCGGTGGCATCGCAGGGCTTCGGCACGAGCTTGCGGGACGCGCTGTTTGCACGCATCTCCGCCTTGTCCCACGCCGAGCTGGATCGGTTCGGAACGCCGTCGCTGATCAACCGTGTGACCGGTGACGTCAACCAGCTGCAGCATGCGGTGGCGATGCTGATCCGGCTGGTGATTCGTGCGCCGTTTTTGTGCATCGGCGGTGTGGTGATGGCGTTTTCGATCGACTGGCGGCTGGCGCTGGTGATTGTAGCCGTGCTGCCGCTGTTTATGCTCATTATCGTATTGGTCATGCGGCGGACGATTCCCCTGCATCGCGCGGTGCAGGAAAGGCTGGACACTCTCACGCGGATTCTGCGGGAAAACCTGTCCGGTGTGCGCGTGATCCGTGCGTTTGCCCGCACCGGACAGGAGCAGGAGCGGTTTGCACAGGCGACACAGGAGCACACGACGGCGGCAATTCGCGTCGGAAAAGTGTCGGCTATTCTGAATCCGGCGACGCAGCTGCTGATGAACGCGGCGATTTTGTGCATTGTTTGGTTCGGCGGAATCCGTGTGGAGGCCGGCGGGATGACCACCGGCGAGATCATTGCATTTATCAACTATGTCAATCAGATCCTGTTGGCGCTCATCGTGGTATCCAATTTGGTCGTGATGTTCACCAAGGCGTATGCGTCCGCAGGGCGTGTACTGGAGATTTTGGATGTGGAGCCGTCTTTGCACGATTCCGAAACGCGGCCCGAAGAAGAGGAAAATGCACCGGCGGTCGAATTCCGCCATGTGAATTTCTCGTATGGCGGTGGGGAGGATGAGCTGTCCGACGTCTCTTTCCGTGTGCCGCGCGGGGCGACGGTCGGTGTGATCGGCGGTACGGGCGCCGGTAAATCCACGCTGATGCAGCTGATTTTGCGATTTTATGAGGTGGCCGGCGGCGTTATACTGGTGAACGGCGTGCCGGTGCAGGAGTATCCGCTGGCGGTGCTGCGCGCAAAAATCGGTCTGGTGCCGCAGCAGGTCGAGCTGTTTACCGGCACGATCGCGGACAATATCCGCTGGGGCAACGCGGAGGCGTCGGATGAAGACGTGCGCGCGGCGGCGCAGATGGCGCAGGCGGCGGAATTTATTGAGAGCAAAACAGACGGGTATGCCGCGCCGGTTGCGCGAGGCGGCGGAAACTTGTCCGGCGGACAGCGGCAGCGGCTGGCGATCGCGCGTGCGCTGGTGCGCCGTCCGGAAATCCTGATACTGGATGACGCGTCCAGCGCGCTGGATTATGCGACGGATGCGGCGCTGCGGCGGGCGATCCGGCAGGAAAGCGCCGGACGTACGGTGTTTTTGGTGTCGCAGCGGGTGAGCGCGGTGGAGCAGGCCGATTTGATCCTGGTATTGGACGACGGGCGGCTGGTCGGCGCGGATACGCATGCGCGTCTGTTGGAAACATGCGAGGTTTATGCGGAGATCTGCCGGTCGCAGGATAGACAGGAGGCGGGAAAATGAACAATTCTTCCTCTTCCAAACGCGGCACGCTTGCCCGCCTGCTGCGCTGTATCGGACGTCAGCGCTGGCCGTTGGCCGGGGTGCTGCTGTTTGCGCTGCTGGGCAATACGGCGCTGCTGCTGGCGCCACGGCTGGTGGGCGAGGCCATCGATCAAATCGTGCCGGGCACGGACTTTTTCCCGACGCTGCTGCGCACGCTGGGGATGCTGGCAGTGCTGTATGCGGTCGGCTGCGCGTTCAACTGGCTGACGGCGCTTTGTGCAAACGTGGCGGCAAACCGCACGGTGCGTGCGCTGCGGGTACGGCTGTTCGATAAGCTGGGCAGTCTGCCGCTGAATTATTACGATACGCATTCCCGCGGCGATGTGATGAGCCGTTTTACCAACGATATGGATGCGATTTCGGACGGGCTGACACAGGGCATTGTGCAGCTCACCTCCGGTGTGCTGGCGGTGGCGCTGTCGCTGGGCTTTATGCTGTCGCTGAATCCGTGGGTGGCACTGGTGGCGGTGTTTGTCACCCCGCTGTGCTTTTTGGCGGGTTATTTCATCACGCGGTACGGCAACCGCCGGTTCCGCGAGCAAAGCCGTGTGCTGGGCGAGCTGAACGGCTACGCGGAGGAGATGATCAGCGGACAGCGCACGGTCAAGGCGTTCGGCTATGAGCCGCGCAGCATCCGCACCTTTCAGGAGATCAACGCGCGGCTGTATGAGAGCGGCTATCGGGCGCAGTTTGCGTCCGCGCTGGTCAATCCCTGCACGCGCTTTGTCAACAATATCGCGTATGTGCTCGTCGGCGTGTGCGGCATCCTGCTGGGCTTGAGCACCGGCGGAATCGCGAGCTTTCTGACGTACACGGCGCAGTTTTCCAAGCCGTTCAACGAGGTAACGGCGGTCACGATGCAGCTGCAGCTGGCGCTGGCGTCGGCGCGGCGGGTGTTTGCGCTGCTGGACGAAGAGGAGCAGCGTCCCGAACCTGCGGATGCGGCGCAGCTGCGCCATGCGCGGGGGCAGGTGGAATTTGATCACGTGGCGTTTTCCTATGTGCCGGAGCGTCCGCTCATTACCGATTTTCATTTGTCGGTGCAGCCCGGCACGAATGTAGCGATCGTGGGACCGACCGGCGCGGGCAAGACTACGCTGGTCAACCTGCTGATGCGCTTTTATGAGGTCAACAGCGGGCGGATCCTGATCGACGGACAGGATATCACGACGCTTTCCCGCGACAGTCTGCGCCGCAGCTTCGGCATGGTGCTGCAGGAAACGTGGCTGTTTGCCGGAACGATCCGGGATAACATTGCGTACGGCAAGCCGGATGCGACCGACGAGGAAGTGGAGGCGGCGGCGCGCGCCGCCCATGCGCACAGCTTTATTCGCCGCCTGCCGGACGGCTATTCGACCTATATCGCGGAGGATGGCGGCAACCTTTCGCAGGGGCAAAAGCAGCTGCTGACCATCGCGCGGGCGATGCTGCTCGATCCGCCGATGTTGATTTTGGACGAAGCGACCAGCTCGGTGGATATTCTCACGGAGATGCGTATTCAAAAGGCTTTCCGGAAGATGATGCAGGGCAAGACCGCGTTTGTGATCGCCCACCGGCTGTCCACCATCCGCGAAGCGGACATCATTTTGGTGCTGGACAAAGGCGACGTGGTGGAAACCGGCACGCATGAGCAGCTGCTGGCGAAAAACGGGTTTTATGCGCGGCTGTATAACGCACAGTTCGCGCCGTCTTGAGGCGGCAGGCACCGTCTGTCAAGGCAGGCTAAGCAAGTGGGAGAGAAAAACTTTGAGTAAGTTTCAGAACGATTTGACTGAGGGCAGCGTAACCAAACAGCTGCTGAAATTTTCGCTGCCGTTTTTGTTGTCCAACCTGTTGCAGGCGTTGTACAACATGGCGGATATGCTGATCGTGGGGCTGTACAGCCCCGGCATCGGTACAACAGCCGTCGGAATCGGGGGACAGGTGACGATTCTGCTAATCAATCTGATCAGCGGCCTGGCGATCGGTTCTACGGTGCTGATCGCGCAGTTTATCGGAGCGCGCCGCAGCAAAGAGGTGGCAAAAACGGTCGGCACCATGTTTACCATGTATGCGATCGTGGGGGCGGTGCTGACGGTGGTTATGCTGCTGCTCAGCCGTCCGATCCTGACGGTCATGCAGACGCCGGCGGACGCTTTTGAGGCGGCGGCGGATTACCTGATGATCTGTATGGGCGGCACGCTGTTTGTGTGCGGCTATAACGCGGTCAGCGCGGTGCTGCGCGGTATGGGGAATTCCCGCCATCCGCTGATCTTTGTCGCGATCGCCGCGGGCATCAATGTGGTGTTGGATTTTGCACTGGTGGGCGGTCTGCATATGGGGGCTGCCGGTGCGGCGTGGGCCACGATCAGCGCGCAGGCGATCAGCTTTATTCTGTCGGTGATCTTTCTGCGCCGCCGCGATTTTGTGTTTGATTTCCACCCCCGCAGCTTCCGCATGGACAAGCATCTGGCGTGGCAGATCGTCCGTATCGGGTTTCCGTCGTCTTTGCAGGGGACGCTGGTGTCCTTCTCCTTTATGGCGCTGACGACGATCGCGAACACGGTGGCCGGTCTGGTCGGCTCGACCGCGCTGAGTATCGCGGGCAAGGTCAACAGTATCGCCATTTTGCCGTCGATGGCGATGCAGGCGTCGGTGGCGTCGATGGCAGGGCAGAATATCGGCGCGGGCAAGCCGCAGCGGGCGCAAAAAACCATGCTGGTGGCGATGGCGATGGCTTTCAGCGTTTCGGCGGTCGTTTTCGCGGTCGTCCACCTTTTCCCGGAGCAGATCGTCGGCGTATTCCTCGGCTCCTCCTCGTCGGACGGCTTATCCGAGGAGATACTGGCAACGTGCGTGACGCAAGGGGCGGATTATCTGCGCGCCATCAGCTGGGATTATTTGATTACGAGCGTGATGTTCTGTATCAACGGGCTGGCAATCGGCGTGGGACACACGCTGTATACACTGCTTTCTGCCAGCTTCAGTTCCCTGATCATTCGGGTTCCCGCCGCGTATGTCATGGGGATCGTGCTGGGCTGGGGGCTGAGCGGCGTTGGATATGCGGCACCGGCGGCTTCGGTGATTTCGCTGCTGGTCAGTATCGTGTACTTTTTCACCGGCGTTTGGAAGCATGCGAAAATTCGTGCGCTGCGCGAGCCGGCAGCGGAATAAAAGATTGCATTTTTTGCACGACAGGTCTATAATAAAAACATCCATACCAATATAGGAAGTGTTGATCATGCAAGAAATTCGTGTGGAACGGGCAACCGCTCTGAAAACCAAACCCGCCGATTCCTCCAAGCTGGGCTTCGGCAACTATTATACCGACCATATGTTTATCATGAACTATGACGAGGGCGAAGGGTGGCATGACCCGCGCATCGTGCCGTACGGCCCGCTGGCGCTGGATCCCGCCGCCATGTGCCTGCACTACGGCCAGGAGGTTTTCGAGGGCATGAAAGCCTATCGTACGCCGGAGGGCAAAGTGGTGCTGTTCCGCCCCGACAAGAATATGGCGCGGCTCAACGTCTCCAATGAGCGTTTGTGCATTCCGGCGATCGATGAGGAGTTTGCGGTTGAGGCGATCAAAAAGCTGGTTGCGCTGGAGCAGGATTGGATTCCGTCCGGCGAGGGGACGGCGCTGTATATTCGCCCGTTCATTATCGCGGTCGATCCGCACGTCGGCGTGCATCCCGCACACCATCTGCTGTTCATCATCATCCTTTCTCCGGTCGGTGCATATTATCCGGAGGGTATAAATCCTGTCAAAATATACGTTGAGCGGAAATATGTCCGCGCGGTCAAGGGCGGCATGGGCTTTGCCAAAACCGCCGGCAACTATGCCGCGTCGCTCAAAGCACAGGATGTGGCGGCCGAGCAGGGCTATACGCAGGTGCTGTGGCTGGACGGCGTGGAGCGCAAGTACATTGAAGAAGTCGGCACGATGAACGTGTTTTTCAAAATCGGCGGCGAGATCGTCACGCCGGCGCTGCAGGGCAGCATTCTGGGCGGTATCACGCGGATGTCCTGCATCGAGCTGCTGCGCAGCTGGGGCTATACGGTGAACGAGCGGCCGCTGGCGCTGGCCGAGGTGGAGCAGGCGGCGGCAAACGGAACATTGGAGGAAGCTTTCGGCACCGGTACGGCGGCGGTCATTTCGCCGATCGGCGAGCTGAAGATAGACGACGAGCACATCACGATCCACAACAATGAGATCGGCGAGGTCGCGCAGCGGCTGTATGATGAGCTGACCGCTATTCAAAACGGGCGTATTCCCGATCCGTTCGGCTGGGTTGTGCCAGTGGACGCATGAGTGACGGCGCGCAGATTCTAACCTATTCGGTGTCGGAAAAATGGGACGGCGACACGGTGCAGAATTTTCTGCGGCGCGGCTGCGGTCTGTCATGGCGCATGGTGGTCAAGCTCAAGCAGGTGCCGCGGGGGATAACGGCGGACGATGTACCGGTGCGTACGATCGACCGCCTGCGTGCCGGGCAGACGGTGGTGCTGCGGCTGCCGGAGGATGCGGTGCGCATCGAGCCGGCGGAGATGCCGCTGCACATCGTGTACGAGGACGAATATTTGCTGGTGGTGAACAAGCCGCCGTATCTGGCGGTGCATCCCTCTGCCGGAAAGCCGGAGCCGACGCTCGCCAACGGTGTGGTCGCCCATTATGAAAAGCAGGGGCTGCCGCTTTCCTTCCGGCCGGTCAACCGGCTCGACCGCAACACGAGCGGTCTGCTGGTGGCGGCGAAAAATTCGCATATCGCCTATGCCTTAACCGGGCAAACGCGAAAGGAATACCGCGCGATCGTACTTGGACGGCTGGAAGGCGAGGGCATGATCGATCAGCCTATCCGCGTGAAGGAGGGCTGCTGCATCACCCGTGAGGTGGGCGAGGGCGGCAAGGACAGCCGGACGCGGTGGTGGTCTTTGGGCAGCGATGGGGAGATTTCGCTGCTGCGCGTGGTGATCGAGACCGGCCGTACGCACCAGATCCGCGTGCATATGGCGTGGCTGGGGCATCCGCTGGCGGGCGATACGATGTACGGCACGGATGAAACGCTGCTGCCGCGGCACGGGCTGCACTGTGCGGTGATGGCGTTTACGCACCCGATCACCGGCGAGCCGTTGCGGTTTGAAAGCCCTCTTCCGGCGGACATGACGGATTTGCTCAGACAGCATCATATTTTGTAAAAAAAGAACGGATACGATCCTTTGGGTCGTATCCGTTCTTTTGGTTATGATCAGCACACATAGCCGCCGTTGGGACTGAGAATTTGACCGGTGATGAAATCGGACTGCGGGGACGCGAGAAACGCGATCGCGTTTGCTACGTCACGCGGCGTGCCGAGCCGTCCAACCGGCGTTTCTTCCGCCAGCTGCTGCCGCGTTTGTGCGTCCAGCTGCGCGTTCATATCGGTGTCGATCACGCCGGGAGCGACACAGTTGACCTGGATGTTGGACGGCCCCAGCTCTTTGGCAAGCGCTTTGGTCATGCCGATGAGCGCCGCCTTTGCTGCGGAGTAATGCACCTCGCAGGACGCGCCGGTGATGCCCCAGATCGAGGATACCAGCACGATCTTGCCCTGCTTTTCCCGGATCATGGAGGGCAGCAAACAGTGGCAGCAATTGTACGCGCCGCCGACGTGTACGCTCAGCATCGTATTCCATTGCTCCGGCGTGATATCGGTGAACAGCTGCTGCGCGGCGATACCGGCGTTGCTTACCAACACCTGTACACTGCCGAACCGTTTCAGAACGGCGGCGCACATCGCTTGTACCTGTGCATAATCCGCAATATCCGCGCGGAACAGTTCCACATCGGCGCCTGCGGCGGTCAGTTCCGCCGCCAATTCCTGCGCCTGCTGTTCCGAGCGGTGATAGTGCAGCGCCAGACGGTATCCCTGCTCCGCCAGCACGCGGGCGGTTTCCCGCCCGATGCCGCGGGAGGCGCCGGTAATCAAAGCGGTTTTTCTCATTCCTATTCCTCCTTACAGCTCCAAGGTACAGGTTTTCCCGCAGGGAATATAGGCGCGGCAGGAGACGCCGGCCATGCGGAACAGCCGCTTGGACGCGACTGTGGAGTCGGTTGCCGCGTATTTATCGCTGAGATACACGACCTCGCGGATGCCCGCCTGTACGATCGCTTTGGCACATTCATTGCAGGGGAACAAGGTTGTGTATAGCGTCGAGCCCCGCAGGGAAACGCCGCTGTGATTGAGGATCGCGTTGAGCTCCGCGTGGCAGACGAAAAGGTATTTGGTGTCCAGCGCACCGCCCTCGCGTTCCCATGGCATCTCGTCGTCACAGCAGCCGGTCGGCATGCCGTTGTAGCCGACCGACAGGATCTTGTTGTTTTCGTCCACAATGCAGGCGCCGACCTGTGTGTTGGGATCCTTGCTCCGCTGGGTGGACAACAGCGCAATGCCCATGAAATAGGCGTCCCACGGGATGTAATCTTGTCTTTTCATGCAGGATCTGTCCTTTCCGGATAGTGTATAGTTTGGTTGGGATCCATCAGCACCGGCAGCAGACCGGCAAAAGAGCGGAAGGCGGACGGCAATGCATAATCTGCCTCAAGCTGGGCGGCGGTCGCCCAAGCACAGCCCTCCGGCGCGGGAAAAGGCGGCGTGACCGCGCAAAACCCGTGCATGTGCCACTCGATATGGCTAAAAATATGCTTACCGGGCGGAAGCGTCTGCAGTGCGCTCACCTGCCCGCCGAGGGAACGGATCGCGTCCGCCGCTGCCTCGTCCTCTGCCCATTCCGGCAGCCCGGGCAGCTCCCAGAGATTGGCGAGCAGCCCGTCGCTGTCCCGACGGTGCAGCAGCACGCGGCGCGGCGTTTCGTCCGACAGCATGACCAGAATCGTGCGCTGTTCAATGCGACGCGCTTTTTTCGGCGCGCGCACCGGCAGCTCGGCGGCGCATTCCTCGGCTTCGGCGCGGCAGCAGGAGCGGATCGGGCAGACGGAACACCGCGGCACGGTATTGGGCAGGCAGATGGTTTCGCCCAGCTCCATGATCGCCTGATTGAACGCGCCTGCCTGACCGGCCGGCAGCAGGCTGACGGCGATCTGCCGCAGCTGCGCGCGGACGGCGGGGCGCATCACGTCCTCACGACAGGTCAGCAGCCGCGCGAGCACGCGCAGAACGTTACCGTCCACCGCCGGGACGTCTATACCGAATGCGATCGAGGCGACTGCGCCGGCGGTATACTCTCCGATACCGGGCAGCGTGAGCAGCTGCTCATAGGAGGCGGGCAGCTCACCGCCGTATTGCTCCATCACTTGCCGCGCTGCTTTTTGCAGGTTGCGGGCGCGGCTGTAATACCCCAGCCCTTCCCACAGCTTCATCAGCGTGTCTTCCTCGACCTGCGCAAGGTGCGCGACCGTGGGCAGCGCCGCCATAAAGCGGTCGAAATAGGGGAGAACGGCCTCGATGCGTGTTTGCTGGAGCATGACCTCCGATATCCAGACACGATAGGGCGTGGGCCGTTCCCGCCAAGGCAGCGGTCGCTCGTGGTCGCGGTACCACGCCAGCAGCGGGTCGACTGCCTGCGTGAGCGGTTGTACGGTGTATGCCGGTTTGTTCATTCTATCGGATCCTTTCCGCCGTCGTATGCGGCTTGCGCCGTGTACAGCTGCTGCAGCTCCCGAAACCAGCCGAGGTATTCCTCCTCGTGAAGGCTGTTTTGGGGATAAACAAAGTTAAACTCCCGCACGATGTCGGGTTCCGCAAGCGGAATGGGACAGAGCGTTTGTGTCCGCAGCTCCTGCCGGCAGGCTGCCTCGTACAGAAAAGTGATGCCTTCGTTTTGTGCCACCAGTGCTTTGATGGCGCTCATGTTGCCGATTTCTAAGACACCCGCAAAGCTTTCGGAAGAAAGATTCCGCTGCATCAGCAATTGTTCGAGGATGGCACGGGTGCCGGAGCCGGTCTCCCGCAGAATCAGCGGTACTTGCAGTAGCTCGTCTAATCGATGCCGGCCGGTGCGCAGCGGCGATTGCGGCGAGCAGACCGCGATGAATTTTTCGGCGCTGAATAAACGGCATCCGTATTGCGATTTATCGAAGAAGCCCTCCAGCAGAGCAAAGGACAGGCAGCCTTCGTCCAGTTTTGCCAGCAGCGCAGCGGTATTCTCCACGGACATATGCAGTTGAACGCCGTGATGCCGCTGCATGACGCGGGGCAGCAGCGGCGGCATCACGAATTCCCCGATGGTGAGCGTGGCGCCGAAGGCGACGGAGCGGCTGGAGCCGCAGGCGCAGACCGCCTCCCGGATATGCCGGCTGTCCGCTGCCATGCGTTTGGTGTAGTGATACAGCAGCTGCCCTTTTTCGGTTAAGGTCAGCGTTTTGCCGCTGTACAAAAACAATTTGCCGCCGTATAGCTGCTCGAGATGCTGGATGTGCTGCGTGACCGCCGGCTGCGTCATGTGCAGCTGTTCGGCGGTTTTGCTGTAGCTTTTGACACGGCAAAGTGCCAGAAACGTCTCGTGCCGGAAATCAATCATGCCGCTCCTCCTTTCCACCATCGTCTGTATAAGATAGAATTATGGATATATAAAATATCATAATTTTATTTTATATGAATTTTCTGCTATAATCAAGAGCAAGATCAAAGAAAGGTTGTTTTGAGTATGGATTTTTTAAAAAAACAGGCGGGCGGGATAGCGCTGACAGCGGTGCTGGCCGTCGCCGCGATGTTTATCAGCAGCTGGATTCCGTATCATCTGATCAGCGGGGGCGTGTTCGCGCTGCTGATCGGGATGCTGCTCAATCCTCTGGTTGCGCGGTATGCGGTGTTTCGCGGCGGCATTAAACTGGTATCCAAGCAGGTGCTGCGGCTGGCGATCATTTTGATGGGGCTGACGCTCAGCTTTTCGCAGGTGCTGCAGGTCGGCGGTTTTTCGCTGATCGTCATGAGCTTCACGCTGCTGGCGGCATTCGGCGGCGGCTATCTGCTGGGTAAGCTGTTCGGAATGGACTGGAAGCTGTCCAGCCTGATTTCAGCGGGAACGGGCATCTGCGGCGGCTCCGCGATCGCGGCCATCGCCCCGACGATCGAGGCGGAGGATCGGGATATTGCCTATGCGATTTCCGCTACGTTTTTGTTTGACGTGCTGATGGTAATCCTGTTCCCGATCGCCGGCCGGTTCTTCGGTATGAGCGACATGGGCTATGGCTTGTGGGCGGGCACCGCCGTCAACGATACGTCTTCGGTGGTGGCGGCCGGCTATGCGTTTTCGGACGCCGCCGGAGCGTTTTCCGTCATCGTCAAGCTGACACGCACGCTGTCGATTATTCCGGTCGTGCTGATCTTTTCGCTGATCAACGAGCGGATCAAACGCAAGCAAGCGGTTGCCGATGGAGCGGTCGTTCAGCACCGCAAAGTGAATATTCGCAAAATTTTCCCGTATTTTATTTTGCTGTTTCTGTTGATGGTAGCGATCAAAAGCACCGGGCTGGTGCCGGAGAGCGTCAGCAGCGGCGTATCTTCACTGAGCAAATTCCTGATGGTGCTGGCCATGGCGGCCATCGGCCTGAACACCGAC
>CATWUX010000066.1 GCA_958354085.1 uncultured Oscillospiraceae bacterium
GCTGACTACATAGCTGATTTCATGGCACCACTGTTTGTGCGGTGGAACCTCATAACCGCTGATGCAGCTCAATTCGCCGATCTGGTACAGGTTGAACGGACCAAATTTCTGGGTGCCGCCACCCTTCACCTCGCCACCCTGCGCTTCGCCTTTGAACAGCGTATCAAATTCAAACTGTTTACCCGGTACCATCATAAAAAGGGGCTGCCGGTTCGTCGATGCGGTTCGCCTACCGGTCTTGGCCCTGACCCCACCTTTCGTGCTTTTTTGTATGTGCACAGTGTTTCTTGGCAAATGCAGCAGCTACCTTTTTGGCATGTTCCTATAAGTGTTCGGTAACTCCTGGGTATTTATTGTAACATATCGCCTATACCCCAACAATGTACCCGTTTTGTATGACGGTTATCCCAGTTTTGTTTTTCTGATAAAATTGAAATAATTGCCACAAGTTTTCCGAGCTTATCCTATTTTTATGTTTTTGCCGCTTTTATTATACGAATTTTGTTGACGTCCAATAACCGGAAATATGGCACCTTCTTTTTCGGATATTATGCCTATTGAATTCATGGAATTCTGACAAACAATCCCTTGGAATTGAGATAACAAAGAACGACCAATCCGCAAGAGCGGTTTGGTCGTTCTTCAGAAGTTTTCCTATTCTTCAGGCGACCGTACCGGTTACGATGGGAACCGGAGAAATTTCTTTAAAAACGGTCGTTAAAATTAGGCAGCTTTCTTTTTCTTCCACAGGAAGTACGCCGCCACACCGCCGCCGACTAACACTACGATGACCACAACGGTGATAATGATCGGCAGCATGGAAGTCCCCTGACCATCCCGGTTTGCCGCTGTTGGTGCCGAGGTTGTTGCCGAGGTTGGTGCCGCTGCGGTAGACGTCACGGTCGTTGCCTCTGCCGAAGCAATCGTGGTCGCATCGCTTTCCGGCGCAGTAGTGGATTCCGTCTCCGCTTGTGTTGCGCTGGTAGTGGGCGCGGCCGTTGGTGCCGAGGTCGGGGCCGTCGTGGCCTGCGCGCTGCCGCCTAATTCGATCGTCACCTTATCCAAAACAGTTCTCCATGGCACCAATACCGGCGCATCACCGGTAAACGGCAGAAGAATCACTTTCAGGTATTTCATACCGGACTCCACGGCGCCCTTGTTGCTGACCGTCGAATTCATCCAATAAGCCAGATCCGGTGTTATGTACGCCTCATCCATGACCTGATCGCTCACCGTAACCTGCGCGTCTTTCCAGTTCTTACCATCAGCGGAGACCATCACTTTGACGTCTGTCTCGGAATTACCGGCACCGTTCATATTCAGCGTATCGATCTTGAAACCGGTGATATCTTTGTCCATTTTGTAAACCAGATATTCCTCACCGGCTACACCGGATTTTTTAGAATACAGCGTTTTTTCGACGTCTTTGTTGTCCTCAAACTGCCAGCCGTCGGATTTGGAATCCACTTTTGTAAATTCCCTGTCCAAATCATCCACAAACGAATCGCTGGCGGCGGATGCAGAAAAAACCATGCCGGTTGCCAAAAGCATCGCTGCGGCTATACATGCCACAATCTTTTTCATAATATATCCCTCCAGATTTCTTGGTTCTTGTTGAAACTGTCTATCGAACCTTCTGGATACAGTGTATCATTCGCTTTGGCATTCCACAATGTATAGGTTTTGATACTTGGTTATCTCAATTTTGTATCGTGTGGCAATTTTGCGGATTTTGGAAGAGTGCAAGAGATTTGTTGCTATTTCAAATGTTATATAAACAAAGGACAGGCTTTTTGGATGTTTTGTCCATATGTTTTTTATAGTTGAAAATAAAAGCATTTGTCTTTTAAAATTTGCCGAACAATTTTCGTTTTTTCTGGTCCTAATTTTGGTAATTCTTATAAAGTGCTCTTGCGAGGACATAAAAAAAATCCCGCATCGGAAAACCGATGCGGGATTTTTCCCTATGGTATGCGGGATTTCAGCAACTATTAGGAATTGATGCGGGAAACAACGCCGGAACCGACCGTACGGCCGCCTTCACGGATAGCGAAGCGCAGACCTTCTTCGATAGCGATCGGGGTGATCAGTTCTACATCCATCTCGACGTTATCGCCGGGCATGCACATCTCAACGCCTTCCGGCAAAGAGATAACACCCGTTACGTCCGTGGTACGGAAATAGAACTGCGGGCGATAGTTATTGAAGAACGGGGTATGACGGCCGCCTTCGTCCTTGGACAGGATGTAAACCTGACCATGGAATTTCGTGTGGGGGTTGATGGAACCGGGTTTGCACAGAACCTGACCGCGTTCGATATCCGTTCTCTGGATACCACGCAGCAGCGCGCCGATGTTGTCGCCAGCCTCGGCATAATCCAGCAGCTTGCGGAACATTTCGATACCGGTAACAACCGTCTTCTTCTTCTCATCGGACAGACCGACGATCTCGACTTCCTCAGACATTTTCAGCTGACCACGCTCCACACGGCCGGTAGCAACCGTACCACGGCCGGTGATGGTGAACACGTCTTCAACAGGCATCAGGAAGGGCTTGTCGGTCGTGCGCTCCGGGCTGGGGATATAGCTATCAACCTGATCCATCAGTTCGAGGATCGGGGCATACGCGGGATCGTTGATGTCATTGGAGGCACACTCCAAAGCAGCCAGAGCAGAGCCCTTGACGATCGGGGTATCGTCGCCCGGGAATTCGTACTCGTTGAGCAGCTCGCGGATTTCCATCTCGACCAGCTCCAGCAGTTCCGGATCGTCAACCTGATCGCATTTGTTCATGAACACAACGATATACGGAACGCCAACCTGACGGGAGAGCAGGATGTGCTCACGGGTCTGGGGCATCGGGCCGTCCGCAGCGGACACGACCAGAATAGCGCCGTCCATCTGAGCAGCACCGGTGATCATGTTCTTAACGTAGTCGGCGTGACCGGGGCAGTCAACGTGCGCATAGTGACGCTTGTCGGTCTGATACTCAACGTGAGCGGTGTTGATTGTGATACCACGTGCGCGCTCCTCGGGAGCCTTATCGATGTTGGCATAATCAACGAAGTCAGCATCACCTTTCAGTGCCAAAACCTTCGTAATCGCCGCGGTCAGAGTGGTTTTACCATGGTCAACGTGACCAATGGTACCAATGTTTACGTGGGGCTTATTTCTTTCGAACTTTGCCTTTGCCATTTGGAATTCCTCCTTTTATCAACCAATAATTATTTTTAGATTTGCAATACCCATTTTAGCAAGTCCTGCGCGGAATTTCAAGCCTTTTTCTAAAGAAATACAAAGAAAATGGAAGCAAACCGCTAACAAGCAAGCGGGCGGCGAAAAAAAGCGGTTCTTCGCCGTCGCTATTCGCCGTTTTCAGGCAATCAGCAGCCGTTTTTGACAGATTACTCCTCTTTCTTGGCGCGCTTGGAAATAATCGCTTCGGAAACGCTCTTGGGCAGTTCCGCATAGTGGCTGGGCTCCATGACATACTGACCACGGCCCTGCGTACGGGAACGCAGATCGGTCGCATAGCCGAACATCTCGGACAGCGGCACCATTGCATGGATCTGCTGGGCACCGGCCACGGCCTCCATACCCTGCATCAGGCCACGGCGGGAGTTGATGTCGCCGATAACGTCGCCCATGTATTCCTCCGGAACGGTCACAACGACCTTCATGATCGGCTCGAGCAAAACCGGATCGGCCTTGCGCATCGCCTCTTTAAAGGCCATGGAACCGGCAATCTTAAACGCCATTTCAGAGGAGTCCACTTCGTGGTACGAACCATCATACAGAGTGACCTTGACATCCACAACGGGATAGCCGGCAAGCACGCCGGACATCATGGCGCCCTGGATACCCTGATCGACAGCCGGGATGTATTCTTTCGGAATCACACCGCCCACAACCGCATTGACGAATTCGTAACCCTTACCCATCTCATTGGGTTCAAGCTTGATCTTAACATGGCCATACTGACCGCGACCGCCGGACTGACGCGCATATTTGTGATCCACGTCGGCCATCTTGCGAACAGTCTCTTTGTAAGCGACCTGCGGAGCGCCGACATTGGCTTCCACTTTGAACTCACGCAGCAGACGGTCTACAATGATTTCGAGGTGTAGCTCGCCCATACCGGCAATGATCGTTTGCCCGGTTTCCTCGTCGGTGTAGGTACGGAAGGTGGGATCTTCTTCCGCCAGCTTCGCCAGCGCAATGCCCATCTTCTCCTGACCGGCTTTGGTCTTGGGCTCGATGGCTACACGGATAACCGGCTCCGGGAATTCCATGGATTCCAGAATAACCGGGTATTTCTCGTCGCACAGGGTATCGCCGGTGGTGGTGTTTTTCAGGCCGACCGCCGCGGCAATATCGCCTGAATAGACGACATCAATGTCCTGACGATGATTGGCATGCATCTGCAGAATACGGCCCATACGTTCGTTGGTGTCCTTGCACGCGTTGTACACAGTGGTACCGGCGTTGACCGTACCGGAGTACACGCGGAAGAAGCACAGCTTACCCACGAACGGGTCAGTGGCAATCTTGAAAGCCAGCGCCGCGAACGGCTCGCTGTCGGAAGAATGGCGCACCGTCTCTTCGCCGGTTTCCGGATTCACGCCCTTGATGGATTCCACGTCGGTCGGAGCCGGCATATAATCCACAACGGCATCCAGCAGCTTCTGTACACCTTTGTTGCGATAAGACGTACCACAGGTGACCGGCACCATGTCGTTGGCGATGGTCGCCTTGCGAATGCAGCTCTTGATCTCGTCAATGGTCAGCTCTTCGCCGGCAAAGAACTTCTCCATAAGAGCATCGTCCTGCTCGGCAACCGCTTCAATCAGCTGCTCATGATACATCGCGGCCTCTTCTGCCATATCCGCCGGAATCTCTTCCACGCGAATATCCTTGCCGAGATCGTCATAGTATACATAAGCTTTCATTTCTACCAGGTCGATGATGCCTTTGAAGGTATCCTCGGAACCGATGGGTAGCTGAATCGGAACGGCGTTGCATTTCAGGCGCTCCTTCATCATGCTGACCACGCGGTAGAAATCGGCGCCCATGATGTCCATCTTGTTGACGTACGCCATACGGGGCACCTTATACTCGTTCGCCTGACGCCAAACGGTTTCAGACTGGGGTTCAACACCGCCCTTGGCGCAGAACACGGTAACCGAACCGTCCAGAACGCGCAGCGAACGCTGCACCTCAACGGTAAAGTCCACGTGGCCGGGGGTGTCGATAATGTTAATACGATGATTTTTCCAGAAACAGGTGGTCGCAGCAGAAGTAATGGTAATACCTCTCTCCTGCTCCTGTGCCATCCAGTCCATGGTGGCGCCGCCATCATGGGTTTCGCCAATCTTATGATTGATGCCGGTATAGAACAGGATACGCTCGGTCGTCGTGGTTTTACCCGCGTCGATGTGCGCCATAATACCAATATTTCTGGTCATTTCCAGAGATACTTGTCTTGCCATACATGTCCTCCTTGTCTTTTCTCAAATGGTTCAAGGCACCGCCGAAAAAGCGGGTCAAGTAACCGAATTGCGGCGCCTCGCCCAAATGGAAATGGTTGGGGCCTCATGCCCAAGAGGGCAGGAATGGGCTTACCACCGGAAGTGTGCGAACGCCTTGTTGGCTTCTGCCATCTTGTGCGTATCTTCACGCTTTTTGGCAGCGCCGCCGTTGCCGTTGATCGCATCCAGAATCTCGCCGGACAGGCGCTCTTTCATGGTGCGCTCGGAACGGGTGCGGGAATAGGTGGTCAACCAGCGCAGACCCAGGGTCTGGCGGCGGTCAGGACGCACCTCAATCGGAACCTGGTAGGTGGCGCCGCCGACACGGCGAGCCTTAACCTCCAGAAGCGGCATGATATTCTCCATAGCCTGCTCAAAAACCTCCAGCGGTTCTTTGCCGGTCTTTTCACGGATAATATCGAACGCACCGTACACAATTTTCTGTGCAACACCGCGTTTGCCATCGACCATAATGTTGTTGATGAGTCTAGTCACCAATTTGGAATTGTAAAGCGGGTCTGGCAAAACATCACGTTTTGCGATGGAACCTCTTCTCGGCACTTTACTTCCCTCCTTCATAGTTATGATATCACAGGTACTCGAAAGTGACATACTCCCGTTGGCCGACATAGAGGCTTTCCAATAGCTTCCGGACATTCCATATATAGTATGACCGGAAAATATATCAAAATGCCGCTACATCGTAGCCGCTGATGAAAATGTCTTACTTCTTGGCCGCGCCGGCCTTGGGACGTTTCGCACCATACTTGGAGCGAGCCTGCATTCTCTTGGCAACGCCTTGGGCATCCAGAGTGCCGCGCACAATGTGGTAACGCACACCGGGAAGGTCCTTAACACGGCCGCCGCGAATCAGAACAACGCTGTGTTCCTGCAGGTTGTGGCCGATACCCGGAATATAGGCAGTCACTTCCATGCCGTTGCTCAGACGGACACGCGCGTATTTACGCAGCGCGGAGTTCGGTTTTTTCGGGGTCGACGTTTTGACGGCCGTGCAGACGCCGCGCTTTTGAGGAGAATTCTGATCGATCGGAACGCGCTTTTTGGAGTTCCAGCCTTTCAGAAGAGCCGGAGCCTTCGCTTTCTTTTCGATGTCTTCTCTTCCTTTGCGTACTAACTGGTTAAAAGTTGGCAAACATAACACCTCCTATGAAAAGATATCTATCGCAAAGGACGTCAGGCGTCCTTTGAGACCAAAGACCGCAGCTCGGCGGCGCACGCACAGTCCACTTCCAGACCGCAGGCCTTTCCGAGCAGGTGCATGGCGGGTACGCGTACGATCTCCAGAGACGCCTCCTGCGCGGCCGCTTCCACAGGAGCAACCACAGACGGATGCGCATCGGCTGCGAGAAATACACGTTCAGCCTGCTGACGAAGGATGGCGCGCAGGGTTTGTTTCGCACCGGAGACCAACGGTTTCCGCAGCGGAGCGAGCACAGCAACCACCTCGTTTAGAGAAAAGCACTAAAAACTTGGAAAAATAACGCGCCGTCACGGGCTGAGGAACCTGTCCTCAGCCCGCAACATCACAATTTAGAATTGTAACACAAGGATCAGTCGTTTGTCAAGTCCTCATCTTCCAACAATTCGACATCCGCGTCATTCTCGTCTGACGCCTCTGCCTCCGCTTCCGCTGCGGCAGCCGGCTCGTCCTCTTCGCTGAGCATACTGCGCAGCGCGTTGACATACGGATCGTTGCTGTTTTCGTGCGTGGGAACGACCTCCACATCGGTATATACCTGCATACCGGTACCGGCGGGAACCAGTTTACCGATGATGACGTTTTCCTTCAAGCCCAGCAGCGGATCGACCTTACCCTTGATCGCGGCTTCGGTCAGCACGCGTGTGGTTTCCTGGAAGGAGGCGGCGGACAGGAAGCTGTCGGTCGCGAGCGACGCCTTGGTAATACCCAGCAGCACCGGCGAACAGGTGGCTTCCTTCAGATGAATCTCACCGGCCGCAATGCGTTCCTGCACGCGGGCGTTTTCGGCATCGAATTCGGAACGGTCGATCAGCGCGCCGGACAACAGGTAGGTATCGCCCGCCTCGTCCACACGCACCTTGCGCATCATCTGACGCACGATGACCTCGACGTGCTTATCGTTGATATCAACGCCCTGCATACGGTAGGTGCGCTGCACTTCCTGAATCAGGTAGTTTTGCACGGCCTCCGCGCCCATCACGGCGAGGATATCGTGGGGATTGATCGAGCCTTCGGTAATACGCTCGCCGGCCTTGATGAAATCGCCTTCGTTCACGCGTACACGGGAGCCGTAGTTGATCACATACGACCGCTCGTCCGCGTTGTTGGGATCCTGACTGGTGACGTACACCATGCGCTTTTTCTTTTCCTCGCCGAAACGCACCACGCCGTCGATCTCACTGATGATAGCCAGATGCTTCGGCTTACGGCCTTCAAACAACTCTTCGACGCGGGGCAGACCCTGTGTAATATCCTCTGCCGACGCAACACCGCCGGTGTGGAACGTACGCATGGTCAGCTGAGTACCCGGCTCACCGATGGACTGTGCCGCAATGATACCCACGGCTTCACCCACGGTAACCGGCTCGACCGTCGCGAGGTTTTTGCCGTAGCACTTGGCACAAACGCCCTGCTTGGAGGCGCAATTCAGAACCGAACGGATCTTGATGCGCTTGACGCCGTACTTTTCGACCAGCAGCTTGGCTTCTTTTTCGCCCATCATGACATCGCGGCTCACCACGACCTCGCCGGTCGCCGGATCGCAGAAATCCTCGGTCAGGTAACGTCCCTGCAAGCGCTCGGCCAACGGCTCGATCATTTCCTTGCCGTCGCGGATATCGTACACTTCGATACCTTCGTGCGTGCCGCAATCCTGCTCGCGAATAATGACATCCTGCGCAACGTCAACCAGACGGCGGGTCAGATATCCCGAGTCCGCAGTACGCAGAGCGGTATCGGCCAAGCCTTTACGCGCACCGCGCGAGGAAATGAAGTATTCTAAAATATTCAGGCCTTCACGATAGTTGGCGCGGATCGGCACCTCAATCGTACGACCGGAGGTGTTGGCGATCAGACCGCGCATACCCGCCAACTGACGGATCTGGCTGATCGAACCACGCGCACCGGAGTCGGACATCATGAAGATCGGGTTGTAGGGATCCATGTTTTTGGTCAGCGCGTCGGTCACCTTGTTGGTTGTGTCCGTCCAGGTGGTGATGACACGCTTATAGCGTTCTTCGTCCGACAGGAGACCTTTGTTGAACAGGCGGGTGGTCTTGTCGATCTCCGCCTCAGCCGCCGCGATCAATTCCTTTTTCTCCGGCGGAATGGACGCGTCGCAGACCGCCACGGTCAGCGCGCCGCGGGTGGAATATTTATAGCCCTGACTCTTGACCGCGTCCAAAACCTCAGAGGTTTTCGCCGCACCGTGCACCTTCATGCACTTGTCAATGATGTTGGAAAGCTGCTTTTTGCCAACCTTGAAATCCACCTCGTACAGGAACATATTGTCCTCCGTGGAGCGATCCACGAAACCCAAATCCTGCGGGATCGGCTGGTTGAAGATGATGCGGCCCATGGTGGTTTCCACCAGACGGCTCTTCTTCACGCCGTCGATCTCCATGGTACGGCGCACCTTGATTTTCGAATGCAGGCCAATGACCTTTTCGTCATACGCCATGCGGGCTTCGTCCTCGTCACGGAAGACCTTGCCCTCGCCCGGCTCGCCGGGCTTGTCGATGGTCAGGTAGTAGGAACCCAGCACCATGTCCTGCGTCGGGACCGCCACCGGGCGTCCGTCGGAGGGCTTGAGCAGGTTGCCGGCCGCCAGCATCAGGAAGCGGGCTTCCGCCTGCGCCTCCGCGGACAGCGGCACGTGAACCGCCATCTGGTCGCCGTCGAAGTCGGCGTTGAACGCGGTACAAACCAGCGGATGCAGCTTGATGGCGCGGCCTTCGACCAGCACCGGTTCAAACGCCTGAATACCCAGACGGTGCAGCGTCGGCGCACGGTTCAGCATAACCGGGTGATCCTTGATCACGATTTCCAGCGCGTCCCACACCTCGGGACGGATCCGCTCCACCATTTTGCGGGCGGATTTGATGTTGCCGGCCGCGCCGGTCTCCACCAACCGCTTCATGACAAACGGCTTGAACAGCTCGAGTGCCATCTCCTTGGGCAGACCGCACTGATACATTTTCAGCTCCGGGCCGACCACGATAACCGAACGGCCGGAATAGTCCACGCGCTTTCCGAGCAGATTCTGACGGAAACGTCCCTGTTTGCCCTTGAGCATATCGGACAGCGATTTCAGCGGACGATTGTTCGGGCCGGTCACGGGACGTCCGCGGCGGCCGTTGTCGATCAGCGCATCCACCGCTTCCTGCAGCATCCGTTTTTCATTGCGCACAATGATATCCGGCGCGCCCAGCTCCAGCAGCCGCTTGAGGCGGTTGTTGCGGTTGATCACGCGGCGGTACAGATCGTTGAGGTCGGAGGTCGCAAAACGACCGCCGTCCAGCTGCACCATCGGGCGGATATCCGGCGGGATGACCGGCACCACGTCCAGAATCATCCATTCGGGGCGGTTGCCGGACAGGCGGAAGGATTCCACCACTTCCAGCCGTTTGAGCAAACGGGCGCGCTTTTGTCCGGAGGCGGACTCCAGCTCTTCCTTCAGCTCGGCGGACAACTGCTCGAGGTCAATCTCCGCCAGCAGCTTTTGGATGTACTCGGCGCCCATACCGGCGTCGAACTCATCCTCATACTTTTCCCGCATATCGCGGTAATCCTTTTCGTTGAGGATCTGCTTTTTGGTCAAGGGGGTACGTCCCGGTTCCACGACGATATACGACGCGAAATACAGTACCTGTTCGAGCAGACGGGGCGAAATATCCAGAATCAGCCCCATGCGGGACGGGATTCCTTTGAAATACCAGATGTGCGATACCGGCGCCGCCAGTTCGATATGCCCCATGCGCTCGCGGCGCACCTTGGCGCGCGTCACTTCAACGCCGCATCGATCACAGATTTTGCCTTTATAGCGGATGCGTTTGTACTTGCCGCAATGGCATTCCCAGTCCTTGTTCGGCCCAAAAATACGCTCGCAGAACAAACCGTCCCGTTCCGGCTTCAACGTCCGGTAATTGATGGTCTCGGGCTTTTTGACCTCGCCGTATGACCAGCTGCGAATCTGTTCGGGAGACGCCAGACCGATTTTGATCGAGTCAAATACGTTAAATTCCATCATATACTCATAGCCCTCCCTTTCTTACAGTTCATCATCAAACGACAGCTCGTCGTCCGCGTCAAACATCCCGTCCTCATCCGGCAGGATATCGTCGTCGGACAAATCCGGCTCTTCCATACCATAGCCGTCCATGTCGCCCTCAACGGCCACGTTTTGGAACGCGTCGTCATCCACGGTCACCATGTTCAGCTCTTCATCGTCATCGAATGTCTGCTTGAGGTCGATCTCCTGTTTATCCTTGTTGAGCACCTTGATATCCAGACCGAGCGACTGCAGCTCCTTGACCAGCACCTTGAAGGATTCCGGCACACCGGATTTCGGTACGTTCTGGCCCTTGACGATGGCTTCGTAGGTCTTGACACGTCCCACCACATCGTCCGACTTCACGGTCAGGATCTCCTGCAGCGTGTACGCGGCGCCGTAAGCCTCCAGCGCCCAAACCTCCATCTCACCGAAGCGCTGGCCGCCGAACTGCGCTTTACCGCCGAGCGGCTGCTGCGTCACGAGCGAATACGGGCCGGTGGAACGGGCATGGATCTTATCGTCAACCAGATGGTGCAGCTTCAGGAAGTACATATAACCGACGGTGACCGGGTTGTCGAACGCCTCACCGGTACGGCCGTCATACAGAATGGTCTTGCCGTCGCGGCGCTTGCCCGCCTGCTCCAGCAACTCCTGAATATCCTGCTCATGCGCGCCGTCAAAGACCGGTGTCATGACTTTGAAGCCCAAAGCGGCGGCGGCATAGCCCAGATGCACCTCGAGCACCTGCCCGATGTTCATACGGGACGGAACGCCCAACGGGTTAAGCACGATGTCCAGCGGCGTGCCGTCCGGCAGGAACGGCATATCCTCGCTGGGCAGAATACGGGAAACAACACCTTTATTGCCGTGGCGGCCGGCCATCTTATCGCCGACGCTGATCTTACGCTTCTGTGCAATGTAGCAGCGCACGACCATGTTCACGCCGGGGCTGAGCTCGTCGCAGTTGTCACGGGTGAACACCTTCACATCCACGATGATGCCATACTCGCCGTGCGGCACACGCAGGGAGGTATCGCGCACCTCGCGCGCCTTTTCGCCGAAGATGGCGCGCAGCAGGCGCTCCTCCGCCGTCAGCTCGGTTTCACCCTTGGGGGTAACCTTACCGACCA
>CATWUX010000067.1 GCA_958354085.1 uncultured Oscillospiraceae bacterium
AGAAACATCGTCCAATGGCTGTACCCGCGCCACAGGATTTCAATCAGATTATAGGCCAGACCGCCCACAACCAACAAAACGATGCCATTGCGTACATTGATCAAGATCCGCTGTTTCATTTGCCGCTCCTCCACACGCTTTCCGATTGCTTCCTCCGTAGCATAACCGGAAGCATGGAGAATCATACGGCATCGCTGTATGGAAGTTATCGCCAACGACCGAAAGCCTTTTTCCGGTTATTCAAAATCGGAGAAAAGCAGAGGAAAGCAGAGAATTTTCAAGGATTGTGCATAACGAAAGCGGTTCAAATCGCGTAAATCCGTTTTTTTTCGAGAAAATACCAAAATATCTTGACATTTCGTGTTTTTCACTCTATATTGTTAGTTGTTGTTTTTATATGTATACAGGAAACGGATTTTACCCTTTTTTCCGGGTAATTTATAAAGGTGCTTGACAGAAAGGACAGGATGTTTTCTATGAAAGAAAATGCGATCATCACGCTTCAAAATATTGCGGTTTCCTTTGATGGGGAACAAGTCCTGCAGGATCTGAATCTGTCTATCGGCGACGGGGAGTTCGTGACCCTGCTCGGCCCGTCCGGCTGCGGCAAAACGACGACGCTGCGTATCATCGGCGGCTTTGTGACTCCGGACAGCGGCGACGTGCTGTTCCGCGACAAGCGTATCAACGATCTGCCCGCCTACAAACGCCCCGTCAATACGATTTTCCAGCGATATGCGCTGTTTCCCCATCTGAACGTTTACGAGAACGTCGCATTCGGCCTGCGCGTGCAGAAAAAAAGCAACGCGGAGATCAAAACCGTTGTCGAGGAAATGCTGGCGCTCGTAAACCTGAAGGGCTTTGAGCGCCGCAGCGTCGACACCCTGTCCGGCGGACAGCAGCAGCGGGTGGCCATCGCCCGCGCGCTGGCCAATCATCCGAGCGTTCTGCTGCTGGACGAACCGCTGGCTGCGCTGGATCTCAAGCTGCGTAAGGATATGCAGGCCGAGCTGAAAAACATCCAGCAGCGGCTGGGCATCACCTTTATCTATGTCACACATGATCAGGAGGAAGCGCTGTCCATGTCCGACACGGTCGTGGTCATGGACAACGGCAAGATCCAGCAAATCGGCAGCCCGCAAAGCATCTACAACGAGCCGGAAAACGCCTTTGTGGCGGATTTCATCGGCGAAAGCAATATACTCGACGGCATCATGCACGAGGATTATCTCGTCGAATTTTTCGGGCGCAAATTCCGCTGCCTGGACAGCGGTTTTGCGGCCAAAGAACCCGTGGATGTGGTCATCCGTCCGGAGGATATCGACATCGTGCCGCCGGAAAAGGGCGATTTGACCGGTCGTGTCACCAGCGTTACCTTTAAAGGCGTTCATTTTGAAACGATCGTGGATTTCAAGGGCTTCAAATGGATGATCCAAACCACCGATTATTATCCGGTGGACAGCACCATCGGTATTGTCCTCAATCCCGAAGATATCCACATCATGAAAAAGTCCGCCTATTCCGGCATGTTCGGCGATTACAGCTCCTATTCGGAGGAGTTTGAGGAAATGGCCGACCCCGAAGCCGATCTGGTCAATGAAGAGAGCGGGGTGGAACTGGAATGATGAAATCGCGCGCGGCTGCAGCGCCTTTTACGCTGTGGATGCTGCTGTTTACCGTTATCCCGCTGGGGGTTGTCGTCTGGTTTGCGTTCACCGACGCCGACGGCCACTTCACGCTGCACAACCTCAGCGCCATTTTGGAATATGCGCCGACCTTTGGTTATTCCATTGCGCTGGGCGCCGTTTCGACGCTGCTTTGCCTGCTGCTGGCTTATCCGCTGGCGTTCAGCATGTCCCGCGCCACCGAACGCGTACAGCAGACCATGGTCATGATCGTCATGATCCCCATGTGGATGAATTTCCTGCTGCGCACCTATGCGTGGATGACCATTCTGGAAAACAACGGCCTGATCAATCAGTTTCTGGGCTTGCTCGGCCTAGAAAAGCTGCAGCTGATCAACACCAACGGTGCCATCATACTGGGAATGGTCTACAATTTCCTGCCCTTTATGGTACTGCCTCTGTATTCGGTGATGGCCAAAATCGACGGCCGGCTGATTGAAGCCGCGCAGGATCTCGGATCCAACGGCTGGGCGGTTTTCCGCCGCGTTGTGCTGCCGCTTTCGGTTCCCGGTATTGTCACCGGCATTACCATGGTATTCGTCCCCGCCGTCAGCACCTTTATCCTCAGCAAAATGTTGGGCGGCGGCACCAAAAACATGATCGGCGACGTACTGGACACCATGTTTGCCGGCACGGCTAAGGACTATAACGTCGGGTCCGCTCTGGCGCTGGTACTGATGATTCTGATCCTGCTCAGCATGGCGTTTATGCGGCTGGCAGACAAAGACGAAGATATGGGAGGAATGACGGTATGAAAGCTCTCTCCCGCATCTATAACGGCTTGATTTTTGCCTTTTTGTACGCTCCCCTTGTTGTGCTGATGGTCTTTTCATTCAACAATTCCAAAAGCCGTGTCGTCTGGAACGGCTTTACCACAAAATGGTATCAAAAGCTGTTCACCAACGACGAAATCATGAGTGCGCTGGGTACCACGCTCAAGGTCGCCGTTCTTTCCGCCTTGGTGGCTACCGTCATCGGCGTGCTGGCCGCGATCGCGATTCACGGCATGAACAAAAAAATGCGGTCGGTGTTTTTAACCGTGAACAATATTCCGATGGTAAACCCGGAAATTGTCACCGGTATTTCCCTGATGCTGATGTTCGTGTTCATTTACAAAGCGACCGGCCTGCTGCGTCCCGGCTTTGCAACGCTTCTGATCGCGCATATCACCTTTAACATCCCCTATGTGGTGCTGCAGGTCATGCCCAAGCTGCGTCAGATGAACCCGCACATGTACGAGGCGGCGCTGGATCTGGGCTGCCATCCGGTAACCGCGTTTTTCCGGGTAGTGCTGCCGGAGATTCTTCCCGGCGTCATCACCGGCGCGCTGATGGCCTTTACCATGTCGCTGGACGATTTCGTCATCAGCTATTTCACCTACGGCTCCACCAATCCGACGTTGTCCGTCGCGATTTACAGCATGGTCAGAAAACGCGTCTCCCCCGAAATCAACGCGTTGTCCACGCTGCTGTTCGGCACCGTGATGATCCTGCTGCTTGCGGTCAACATTTATCAGATCCGGGACAACGCCCGGTCTAAGCAACGGCACTGAGCGGCTCAATCCGCTTTCTGCCCGGCGTCTGAAAGAGGCCGGCAATATAAAAAGCGTCCGAAACGGACGAAAAAAGGGAGATAGGTAGTTGAAAAAATTAGTGTCGGTCTTGATGACCATGGTGTTCGCTCTCTCGCTGGCAGCTTGCAGCGGAAAAGATGCGGATGAAAGCGCAGCCCCCAGCACCGGTGTTACGATCGATGTCTACAACTGGGGCGAATACATCGACAATGAAGTTGTAGACGTCAATGAGGAATTTGAAAAAGCCACCGGTATCAAGGTGAATTACACCACCTTTGATAACAACGAAATGATGTATACCAAAGTCAGTTCGGGCGCCGCCAGCTATGACGTGATTTTCCCTTCGGATTATATGGTGGGAAAAATGATCCGGGAAGGACTTCTGGAAAAGCTGAATTTCGACAACATCCCGAACTATCAGTATATTGACGAAAAGTATAAAAACCTGCCGTACGATCCCACAAATGAATATTCGGTTCCCTATATGTGGGGTACGGTCGGTATTTTCTATAACTCCAAATATGTGGAGGAAGCGGATCTTACACAAGGCTGGGATCTGCTGTGGGACGAAAAATACAGCGGCAAAATCTTCATGTTTGACAATCCCCGCGATGCGTTCGGCATTGCTCTGCAAAAGCTGGGCTATTCCCTGAATACCGAAAACGAGGCGGAATGGAACGCGGCGTATCAAGAGCTTGTTCGCCAGAAGCCGCTGCTCAATGGGTATTACAACGATCAGATTTATGACAAAATGATCAACGAGGAAGGCTGGATCGCGCCCTATTACGCCGGCGACCTGCAAATCATGGCGCTGGCGGAGGACGGCAACCCCGCTATCAAGCTGTATGTGCCGCCGACAAGCACAAACTTTTTCGTGGACGCTATGTGTATTCTGAAAACCAGCGAACACAAAAAAGAAGCGGAAGCGTATATCAACTTCCTGTGCAGCACAGATATTGCCAAAGCGAACGCCGAATATGTCGGCTATTCCACTCCTCAAACAGAAGCGCGCAAGGTGCTGGATCCGGTAATCGGGGAAAACCCACTGCTGTATCCGTCCGCCGAAGCGCTAAAGAACACTGAGATGTTTCTGTCGCTGCCGGACGCAATCAACAAATTGCAGGACAGCTTGTGGCTGAAACTGAAAAAGTAAGAAAAGAGCACCGCCCACGGCGGTGCTCTTCTTTTCTTATCGCATTTATGGCGTTGGGAGTTTTTCCAGTATGAGGGCCGCCAGATGGCGGGCTGCGGTCAGCTTTCCCTCCGTATCCATTTTCGGAGCATCCGGATGCAGGCTGATCATCATTCCTTTTCCGTATAGCAGCAACTCGCCGCTCTCCTCGCTCCACTTCGCGGTCTCACCGATGTTCGGCGCTTCCTGCAAATCGCTGTATCGCGCCAGCGTATCCTCAAAAATCTCCCGGCTGGTTTTCAAAAAATTAATATCCATGCTGGCAGTGCTGTCCTCGGACAGAAAATAGAGTCGCGTGCCGTTTTCGTATACCTGCGCCTCCCCCATCGGTTTGCCCAGCGCGTCCGCCACCTGTTCCACGGTTAGCAGCGTACGCACATCCACATCATCCAAGAAGTTTGCTTCCGCCTGCTGTATCTCGCTTCCCGCTTCGGAAGAAGCCGGCGGCTCCGCCGGCTTACAAGCAGTAAAAAGCAGCAAAGAAAATATGAAAAAAACAAGCAGAAAAGGCATCCGTTTTTGCATACTGCCACCCTCTTTTCCTTATAAAATACCACGCTTATACTATTCTCCAATTAAAAGATTCGCGAAAAAATCAACGTTTTCGTGGAATAATCGTATTATACCACAAATCGGCGCGTGGGACAAGCCGGCGTGAAATATTGGCAACGGCGGCTGTGTATTTTGCTTTTTTCTTTCAAGATGCAACCGTTAAGCTGCCGGGCGATTACAGCATCCGCGTTTCATTGATTACCAGCTCAAAATCCAACCCCAAAAATGTCGCGGCCGACCGGCACAGCGTCATACGCGTCAGAAAGATTTCAAAATAATCCATCACCGCGCAGATCGAGGTGTCGATCCGGATGCACAGCGTGATAAATCCTTTGTCCTTATGCACGGTAAGCGATGAATCCACAGCGGCATAGTTCACGCGGTCATGAATATCAAAGTCCTTCGCATCCAACGACGTACGGACGCGGCTGCGGCGCACGTCACTCTTGTCCGCGAGGATCAGCGCGGCGCTCAGCGGTGTAACAGCGGCAGCTGTTTTTTCATCGTGATTGCCGATTGCGGTGATAATCGCGGTGATTTCGCGGATGTCCATGTCCAGTCCGCGCAGCAGATCAAAGGCCAGCAGCGCGCCGGAAAGCGCATGATTGCTGCGGTTGATGGCGTTGCCGATGTCATGCATATAGCCGGCGATACGCGCCAGTTCGCAGGTGCGCTCATCAAAACCGAGCGTTTCCAGAATGTCGCCCGCAACCTTGGCGGTCAAGCCCGCGTGTGCGTAGCCGTGATCCGTAAAACCTAAGACGCCCAGCGCCGCATTGCCCGCCTCAATCAGCGCGCGTACCTCTTCATTATGCTGTATATCCTCATATCGCAGCATATTCATCACCCTTTCCTGCCTAGTATAGCCGCTTTTTGTTAAGAGATTGTTGGGAAAAAGTTATTTTAAGAGTTTTCATCAAGAATTTGCAGATTGCGCAGCGGCACAGCGGCGCCACGCCATCCGTAGGCCTTGCCGCTTAATTCAGCGGTGTCCGCTTTTGTGAGCAGCGGCCGGTAAGCCGAAAAGCACGGATGCGGTGCGCAAAGCGTATCCGCATTGAGCGGGCAAACCTCCTGACAGGTATCGCAGCCCCACGCCAGCCCGTTTTGCCGCAGGCGTGCCTGCTCCTCCGGCGTGAGCGTGCCCTTACGCTGCGTAACTGCGGACAGGCAGGTGCTCCGGTCGCCCTGCGGCAGACAGCCTCCGGGGCAGGCAGCGGCGCAGCGTCCGCAGTGCGGGCAGTAGCGGAGTGCGGCGGAGGAGCAAGGGAGCGGCGCGTCGGTTACGATCGTGCCGATGAACACCCACGAGCCATACTGCGGATGCAGCAGCAGCCCGTTGTCGCCGATGCAGCCCAGCCCCGCCAAAGCCGCAGCTTTGACCTCCGGGATGGGGGAATTGTCGATGAACGGTTCAAAGTGCCAGTTCGGCAGAGCGGCGGCCAGCTCCTGCGCCGTTTCACGCAGCCAATCGCCGGCGGCAATGTGGTAATCGGGTACGCAGGCGTAGCGGGAAAGGTTGCGGACACCGCTTTCCGTAAACCGGTAGGGAAACAGCGTGACCAGTACGCGTGCGGCGTTTGCCGGCAGTCGAGCGGCCGCGCGGCAGGGGAGAAGGGCATTTGCCACGTCGGCGAACGCGCACACGCCGTGGAGCGGCAGCTGCCGCCGCTCCAAAATCGTCTGTACTGTCTGCCACATGGAATTGCACCTCCTAATGAACCATACGGGCGGATGATTCATCCGCCCGTATGATGCGTGTATAGCGTATCAGCGTACTTTTTCTGCAACTTCCTTCAGCGCACGGCCAATAAAGGCTTCCACCGACAGCGTACCGAGATCGCCCTCTTTGCGGGAGCGCACGGACACCTCGCCCGCTTCGACTTCCTTATCACCCAGCACGAGCATATAGGGGATCTTCTGCATCTGCGCTTCACGGATCTTGTATCCGATCTTTTCGTTGCGCACATCCGCTTCCGCTCGCAGGCCAACGGCCTTGAGCTGCTCGGTGAGCGCCTGCGCGGCTTCTGCCTGCCGTTCGGAGATCGGCATAACGCGCACCTGTTCCGGCGCCAGCCACAGCGGGAACGCCCCGGCGTACTTTTCGATCAGCAGCGCGAGCGTCCGTTCATAGCAGCCCAGCGAGGTGCGGTGGATAATATACGGGCGGCGTTTTGTACCGTCTACATCGGTGTATTCCATGCCGAATTTTTCCGCCAGCATCTGGTCGATCTGGAGGGTGATCAGCGTGTCCTCCTTGCCGTGGACATTCTTGATCTGAATGTCCAGCTTCGGACCGTAGAAAGCCGCTTCGCCGATGCCGATGGAATAGGGGACATGCAGATGGTTCAGAATTTTTTCCATGACGCCCTGCGCCTCGTCCCATTGTTCCGGCGTGCCGATATACTTGTCGCGATCGTTCGGATCCCACTGAGAGAAGCGGTACGTCACGTCCTCTGCCAGCCCCAGCGTTTCCAGCATATAGTTTGCCAGCTCCAGACAGCCGCGGAACTCGTCCTCCAGCTGTTCGGGACGCAGGATGAGGTGGCCTTCGGAAATCGTGAATTGGCGCACGCGGATCAGGCCGTGCATCTCGCCGCTGTCCTCGTTGCGGAACAGCGTGGAGGTTTCACCGAGGCGCATCGGCAGATCGCGGTAGGAGCGCATCCGGTTGAGGAAAACCTGATATTGGAACGGGCAGGTCATCGGGCGCAGCGCAAAAACCTCGCTGTCTTTGGATTCGTCGCCCATGACGAACATGCCGTCTTTATAGTGATCCCAGTGACCGGAAATTTTGTACAGGTCGCTTTTCGCCATCAGCGGCGTTTTGGTTAACAGATACCCGCGTTTTTGTTCCTCGTCCTCCACAAACCGCTGCAGCAGCTGCACGATGCGCGCACCCTTCGGCAGCAGGATAGGCAGCCCTTGCCCGATCACGTCCACGGTCGTAAACAGCTCCAGCTCGCGCCCCAGCTTATTGTGGTCGCGCTTTTTGGCTTCCTCCAAGCGGGTGAGATGTTCTTCGAGTTCCGCGTTTTTGGGGAAGGAAATACCGTAGATGCGCTGCAGCATCTTACGGTTGGAATCGCCGCGCCAGTAAGCGCCGGTAGCGCTGAGCAGCTTAAAGGCTTTGATACGGCCGGTATCCGGCAGATGCGGGCCTGCGCAAAGATCGGTGAAATCGCCTTGGCGATAGAACGAGATGGGCGCGTCTTCGGGCAGCGCGTTGATCAGCTCCACCTTATACGGTTCCGCCTGCATAAACGCGAGCGCTTCCGTGCGGGGAAGCGTGAACCGCTCCAACGGCAGCGCTTCTTTCACGATTTTTTTCATTTCGGCTTCGATCTTGGTCAGATCCTCAGCGGAAAACGGCTGCGGTGCGTCAAAATCGTAATAAAAGCCGTTGTCGATCGAGGGGCCGATGGTTAGCTTGGTATCCGGGAACAGGCGCTTGACCGCCTGCGCCATGACGTGGGAGGTGGTGTGCCAATAGGCTTTTTTGCCCGCCTCGTCGTCAAAGGTGAGAATGTCCACCGTGGCGTCGGCTGTCAGCGGTGTACGCAGATCGACGACTTCGCCGTTGACTCGCGCCGCGCATGCCGCCCGGTAGAGTCCCATGGAAATGTCGCGGCACAGCGCGTCTACCGTGGTGTTTTCCGCCACCTCGCGCACGTCGCCGCCTTTGAGTGTAATGGAGATCATGTGAACCAGTCCTTTCTTCCGGCAGCCGCTTTCCGCGGCGCCGCTTTCAAAAAGTTTTTTTCAGGACGGACGCAAAAAAGCCCCGTCCCGGACAAGGGACGGGGCATAAAGCCACGTGGTTCCACCCTAATTTCAGCCGCTGAGACAGCGGCCCTTTCAATGGCGAATAACGGTGCCTGCCGTCGCGTCCTACCCCGCTGAAAACGGCTCAAACGCGCACTCCGGGGTGGTAGGCTGTTTCCGTTTGTCCTGCGCCGCTCACAGCGAATGCGGCACTCTCTGAAAAGACGCGGCGGAAAGCCGTCCCCATCGACGTTTCTGCTTTTATGTTACCACCAGTCAAGCGGGTTGTCAAGGGGAAGACGAGGAAAATACAACGTGGGCGAAATCGTGATTTTTGAATTTCCGAGATTACGTCTGAACGGTTTTCTTTTGAAAGCAGGAAAATAAGTAAGCCATGGCGGCTATGAGAATCCAGAAAAAGCCGACATACCAATACCACGTCAACAGCGGCGCATCCGAACCGTATATTTCAAAAATACCGGTCATACAGCTGCCGACGGTGAGCGTGGCCACGCCGGCGCGCCAGATACGACGGATCCATTGGGAGACAGCAGCATAGCGAAGAGCGGTGAATACAGCCGCAGGCAGGACGCCCCCGATCAACGGAAATAGAAACAGCCAAACCATGAACGGAGAAAAAACTCCGTGACTGAACGATTCATATACAAAGCTGAACAGGCCGCAAAAAAGCGTGATGCACAGCCAGATCAGAAGCGGTTTCACGTTGCGGCCGCTTTTTTTGCCATCAGCCGATATACACAATGTCACTCACACGCCTTTCGGAAATTTGTTTGCCGTTTGTAGTGGGATTATTGATGATCTGCCCGTTAAAGTACATTGTGGATGAGCCGCCGCCATCCAGATTGTAGGCAGTTTGCGCGCCGAGACGCTGTAAAAATTCCGCCAGCTGATACAGGGAAATCCCTTCGCTTTTGGCGGTGCGCCCATCGGAAACAACCATGAGATAATGCAGCTCTCCCATGCTGGCAATCGCTGTGCGCGGATTGCTTCGCATCGCTTTATCCACCTCGGTGTTTTCGGAAACGGCAACACACGAATTTTCCACCAACGCCGGCCCGAATGAAAGGATCTGCCGAACGCCCTGAGCGGCGAGCGCAGAAGCGGAAACAGTGCCCTCGGTTATAATGGAAAACTCGCCGTTTGCGCCGATTACCAGATCCTGCTGGGCGGAATTTGCGGAGGAATCCCGATACAAGGTACCATTGCGCAGAACATAACCGCCGCGGGCACTGTAATAATCGCCGTTAATGGCGAGAATCGCCTGATGCGCTTGTGCGATCTCGGAGGTTTTCTGTGTGATGTTTTTGCCATAGGCGTTATCCGCGAAAGCAGTTTTGAGATAATCGGCGCTGGAAAGCGTGATATCCGCCACATAAATATCGGTATCCCACTCCCGGTATTGTGTCAGAACAATTTGAATATGTTCATCCTGATAGCGGTTTTCCGTGATCGTAGCAGCATTTGATGCAGCGGCTGAGCTGCTTTCGTCGGCGGCAGAAGATGATGAAGAGGATTCGGTGTCTTCCACAATCACATAGCGGCGTTGAATAACGAAGGCGTCCAGTAAAATATAAATCGTAAAGCCGATGAGTAACACGGCATACAGAAAGCTAAACAGATGTCCTTTGATGTGCTTCATGACCTCTATCCCCTTGCAATGTATACTCTGCTTTCTTTCTGTAATATATTTTAACCGGACATTTTGAAAATTGGGTGTTGCCTGTGTGAAGATTTCTTCATAAAAGATAACCCCTTGCCAATTGCCGACTGTTGTGCCATCCTCAGCAGCCCGAACCCGGCAGAAGAACAAAAAAGAGGACACCTCCACAAGGGTATCCTCTCTTTTTGGCTCCTTATGGCGAATTGAAACCCCATGCTAAATGCGGGGACTTATTGCGATAACATCCAGTTGATTATTTTGTAAGTTCCGCTTAAATAGGCACTGGGAACATCAAAATGTGTTGCTCCATCTATTTCTGTAATTCTCACATTATGATTGATCCTCTTTAAATCGTTAATAAAGCTTGTCGAACTCGATGGATCAACTATCGTATCTTCAGAGCCGACAAAAGCCCAAATCGGCATTTCCGATAATATGGCCCTGTTCTGTTCCGTATTTTTTATACTGCCGCTCATAGGAACAATACAGGAAAACAGTTTAGGATAGGCTAATGCTAATCCCCATGTGCCTGTTCCGCCCATGCTGTGACCTGTTAAACAAATTTTATGAGGATTAATTTGATATGTATTCCGTACATAGTCAATCAATTCGATCAATGAAACTTTTATATCTGTCCAGCCTTTTTTGTTCGATGGTAATTGCGGAATAATCACATACGCCGGTATATCCCCCAGCAAACCGTCTTTTAAATATTGGGGGAAGCCGTCATATACCACTTGATTCAAATCGCTACCTTTGCCCGTACCACCATGAAGATATAGGATTAAAGGCATGTTACTTTCCGGATTTCTAGGGGTATACAACCAATAACCGAGTGCCATTTCAGAAGTTGTTATCGATTGCTGCGAAAACGTTGATGCTACTTTATTGGACACAGTAGGCTCTGTGGAGTTAGCGGTTATGCTGGTTGAAAACGCATCATTTCTTGTGCCGGTATCGGTACTTTGAGTGCTGTTACTATTACGGGAAGTGTTCATGCTCGTTTGCGTTAATGGTTTTTCATTTTTATCATCCGCCTGTGAATCGGAAGTATCCGTGCTTCCCCGATCAACATTTGAAGTATTCAAAGATTCGGTAATGGATGCAGAAGGATTGTTAGATTTATTATCCAATTCTTTTGATGGCATACACCCGTCAAACGCACAAAGCATCAATACCACTACGACGATGGTGATCAGTACCGTCTTTTTGCAGGCGTTCATCGCTAGCCTCCTCTGCCAATTTCGGTTTATCATAATAATTATACCAATTATACCATAAAGTGTTATAAAAAAGTCGCTATCTTTAATTTTGAAGTGACCCCAAAAAGTTAGACAATATTTTGAAGTAAAAAATATTCAAGC
>CATWUX010000068.1 GCA_958354085.1 uncultured Oscillospiraceae bacterium
CCGCCAGCTCCGGCGAAGACAGCATTTTGCCTTCGATGCACAGCGGAATGACCGCCGCACCGGAAGGAATTTTGGCTATCAGCCGTCTCCCCTCTGCGGCCAGCGCCGCTTCAATCTGCGCAGCGGAGGGCGATTCCGGCATCCGTTCCTCCTCCACTTCCACAACAGAAAGCTGACAAAAGCCGCTCAGCCTTTTGCCGTATTCGGCGCACGCCTCGCGGAGATAGCTCTCCTTGAGCTTGCCCACGCAAAGAACCGTTACGTTGCGCACCATCAGAACACCGTCACCCTTTCCGTTGCCACCCGTGCGGCGACACGCAGCTGAAAATCCACGTTGTCCGTCAGCCCCGCACCACACAGCGCGGCATATGACGTGGCATGCGCCAGCTCCGGCAGATTGTTTTCACTGCTCAAATGCGCAAGCCAAAAACGCGTTACCCCACTTTGCGCCAGAGCCGGCAGCTCCGCCGCGCAGGCTTCATTGGACAGATGTCCCGTGTCCGCCAGAATACGGCGCTTGAGAAAATACGGATAACCGCCGTTTTCCAGCATCCGTACATCGTGGTTGGACTCGATCTGCACCAGATCGCAGCCGTACAGCGCGCTGCGCACTTCCTCGGTCATGCGTCCCATATCCGTCGCCACCGCCAGGCGGCGCTCGTCCGGCGTATGAATACGGTAGCCGAGGCTCTCGCGGCTGTCGTGCGAAGTATGAAAGGCGCGGACATACATACCGCCCGCCTCCACGCCGTCGTCACCGATCACCTGCATCGGCACATCCTCGCGCAGCACACCGTCGTCCAGCAGCGCATCCAGCGTACCGACCGAAGCGTACACCGTGTAGCCATAACGCTTGGCCAGCACGCGCAGGCCGGCCACATGATCGGCATGTTCATGCGTCACAAAAATCGCCTGAATCGAACGCGGATCAATCTCCCGTTCCTTCAGCGCCGTTTCAATGCGTTTGGCGCTCACACCGGCATCGATCAGAATACCGCCGCTTCCCGCGCCTATATATGTACAATTTCCGCTGCTGCCGCTGAACAACGGGCAAAACCGCGCCATGCTGCACCATCCCTTTCCTCAAAAAAGACGGACGGTCAAAGTCCGCTCCTGCACCACCAACCGGTCGCAGGAGCAGGCTTTGCTCGTCCGCAAAAACATCACAATTGTTTACAGAACCTGCCGCAAAGAGGAATCCGGCAGCAAGACCCGGCGGATATCCGCGCCTAAATCCTGCAGCTTGCCGACAACATTCTCATAACCGCGCTCAATATGATAAATATCTTCGATCTCGGTCGTGCCGCGGCACGCCAGCGCCGCCACGATCATCGCCGCGCCCGCGCGCAGATCGACAGCTTTGACCGGCGCGCCGGTCAGCTGCTCGACGCCTTGAAAAACCGCGACCTTGCCATCCACCTGCACCTGTGCGCCCATGCGGCGCAGCTCATCCACATAACGGAAGCGATTCTCCCAAATGCCCTCCGTGATGATGCTTGTCCCGTCCGCCAGCGCCAGCAGCACGGCAATCTGCGGCTGCATATCGGTGGGAAAACCCGGATGCGGCATAGTCTTAATGTTGCAATGGGCAATCGGCGCTTTCCGGCAGACACGCACGGCGTCGTCGTATTCCTCGATCTCCACGCCCATTTCGAGCAGCTTGGCCGTGATGGATTCCAGATGCTTCGGGATCACGTTGCGAATCACGACATCGCCGGCGGTCGCGACCGCCGCCGCCATATACGTTCCCGCCTCGATCTGATCGGGGATGATGGAATAGGTCGTGCCGAACAGGCGATCCACACCGCGGATCTTGATCACGTCCGTACCCGCGCCGCGTATATCCGCTCCCATCGAATTGAGAAAGTTTGCCAGATCCACAATATGCGGCTCTTTTGCCGCGTTTTCGATAATCGTTGTACCGCGCGCTTTTACCGCCGCCAGCATAATATTCACGGTCGCACCAACCGACACCATGTCCAGATAAATCGAATTGCCCAATAAACGGGGCGCGACGACCTCGATCATACCGCTTTCCATCGGGGACACGGTTGCTCCCAGCGCGGTGAAGCCTTTCAGATGCTGGTCGATCGGGCGTACGCCGAAATTACAGCCGCCCGGCATGGAAACGCGGGACGTGCCAAACCGACCGAGCAGTGCGCCCAGAAAATAATAAGAAGCCCGCATATGCCGCGCAAGGTCATGCGGAACAACGTGCGTATGGATCGTACGGGGATCGATATCCACCGTGTTGCGGTTGATACGGCGCACCTGCGCGCCTAAGGTCGATAGGATTTCCAATGTCGTCGTAACATCGGCAATATTCGGTATATTTTCAATACGGCAAACACCGTCCGCTAAAATCACAGCCGGAAGGATGGCAACCGCCGCATTCTTGGCGCCGCTGATCTCTACTTCACCAACAAGCCGGTTCCCGCCCTGTATAATATATTTTTCCAAACGGATTCCACTCTCCTTGTGTCGCCGGCGGCATCACCGGCGATTCAATACGGATACGCTAATCGCGTTTTCATATCCTCAACATTTCTATTATATCACGAAAAGCCAAAAAATCAAATGAAACTTTCTGCCTATTTCCGTTTTCATTCCGGAAAATTTCGCTAATTTTCTTCGGAGAAAATGCGCCGTTTTTTATTATATACAAAGAACTTATATTTTGCAAGGCGTTTTTTGAAAAGCAACCGCGGCCGGCTTTTCCGTTCGGTTCTATCTTTTTAGGATACCCGAAAAAGAGCAAAATATACGCAATAAAAGCACAAAATGCACATTGCTTTTCCCGAACAGGCGCGGTATACTGAGACCAGTACATAAACTAAAGGAGTGGTTGCTGCATGCCTGTGATTCATGCTCATCGCGGCGCGTCCGCCTATGCGCCGGAAAATACGCTTCCTGCTTTTCAAAAAGCGTTGGATTTTCACACCGAGGGAATGGAAACCGATATCCACCTGTCGCTGGACAACGTTTTTGTGGTCTGCCACGACGACGAAATCCAGCGCACCTCCAACGGCAGCGGCAGTATCGCGCAAATGACGGTTGAAGAACTGAAAAAATTCGATTTCGGCGTCAAATTTTCGCCGGAGTTTGCCGGTACGCGCATCCCAACGCTGGATGAGCTGCTGGAACTGGTACACGGTATGGATATTTTGAATATTGAGATCAAAGGGCCGTTCCGTCCCGACACCGATCTGCGCGCCGCCTTCGACCAGCTGTATGCGCAGCTGGAAAAATTCGACTGCGTATCGCGCACCATCATTTCCAGCTTTGGGCACGACTGGCTGCAATTGCTCAAGGAATGCCACCCGGATCTGCGCACGGGCCTGCTGTACAGCAACAACTATACACCGGAGGAAACCGTGGCCATGGTCAAGCGCCGCAAGGCGGATGCGATTCATCCGATGCTGGGCTGTCTGACGCCCAAAATTATGGCGGCCTGCAAGGAGAACGGCATTGAGGTCAATGTCTGGACCGTAGACGAACCCGCCGACATTAAACGGGCGATCGCTCTCGATCCCACCGGTATTATCACCAATGTCCCTGACCGCGTGCAGGCGGCGTTAAAATCAAAATCATAATTCACAACTTTTGGTCTGTCATAAAAATGCGCCGGGCAAGGACACATAGCCTTGTCCGGCGCATTTATATCCATAACCTTTAAAAATTGATGCTGCTCACTCCGCCCCGGTTGCTCCGGTCTGCGCTGCACGCTCCAGCATTTCGCGAGCGGCATGGCGGCTGGCTTCGGTGACCTCGCCGCCGATGATCCGCGCCAGCTCCTGCTCGCGTCCGTCCGCGTCCAATCCGGTCACCTGCGTATAGGTGCGGCCATCCCGCACGGTTTTGGCAATCAATAAGTGATGGTGCGCCTGTGCCGCGATCTGGGCCAGATGCGTCACGCACAGCACCTGCCGGCTGCGGGAACGGGAACAGCCGGTCGCCGTCTCCCGCAGCTTAATCCCCACTTTCTGCGCCGCACGGCCGCTGATGCCGGTATCGATCTCGTCAAAAACCAGCGTATCCGTATCGTCAATATCGGCCAGCACCGACTGAATTGCCAGCATAATCCGTGACAATTCACCGCCGGAAGCAATTTTGGCGATCGGCTTCGGCGGCTCGCCGGGGTTGGCAGCAATCAGAAATTCCACTTTGTCCCCGCCGATTGCGGTCAGCGAAACCGGCTGAAGGGAAACCTCCAGCTTCACGCCCGGCATATCCAAAAATGCCAGCTGCTCCATGACATCCTGCGCGAAGGCAACCGCCGCCTTCTGCCGTGCCGCCGTCAGCGCCTGTGCCGCCGTCACCGTCTCCGTTTCCGCCTGCTCCAGCTCCTGCGTCAGCTTCGCCACCAACACATCGGACATCTCGATTTCATCCAATTCCTGCCGCGCTTCCTCCAGCTGCTGCAGCACAGCCTCCTCGCTGCCGCCGTATTTGGCGGTCAGGCGGCGCAGCACATCCAGACGATTCTCCACGGCCTCCAGCTCGCCCTCATCGAAATCCATCTGTGACGCGTATTCGCGCACATCGCCGGCACATTCCTCCAGCTCGTACAGCAAGCTCTCCACACGGCGCGCCAGCTGTGCAACCTCGTCCATATAGCGTCCTGCGTCCGTGAGCGCATCCGCCGCTGCGGACAGCGCCGCCAAAGCGCCGATCGTATCCTCCTCACCGGACAGCGCGGTTTTCGCCGTTTGCAGCGCACCGGCAATTTTCTCCGCGTTGCGGTATACCCGCCGCTGGGCGGTCAGCGCTTCCTCCTCGCCCACTTTGGGAGCGGCGGCTTCGATCTCCTCAATCTGATAGCGCAGCAAATCCAGACGGCGCGCTTTGAGCGTTTCGTCCATGTCGGCTTTTTTCAGCCGCCGGTGGATATCACAATACGTATGATAAGCCGCCGCGTATTGCTCACGCAGCGGCAGCAGCCCGCCGATACGGTCGAGATATTCCACATGGCGTTCGGGCTGCAGCAGATTTTGGTTCTCGTGCTGCCCGTGTATGTTCACCAGCATCCGCCCGATCGTGCGCAAAATCGTCACGGTCGCCGGGCGGCCGTTGATGCGGCAGCCGCCCTTTCCCTCCGCCGAAATACTGCGCTGAATCAGCAGCGTACCGTCTTCCTCCAACTCATATCCCAATTCTTCGATGGCGGCGGTCATCTCCTCCGACAGCTCCGCAAACACGGCGGTCACGTTGGCCTGCTCGCTGCCGGTGCGCACCAAATCGCGCGACACACGCTCGCCCAGCACGGCGTTGATGGAGTCGATTACGATCGACTTACCCGCGCCCGTCTCACCTGTCAGCACATTCAGACCGCGATGGAAATCGATATCCGCCTTTTCGATCACCGCAATATTTTCGATGTGTAAGCTTACCAGCATCTCCCGTCCGCACCTTTCACGGCTCCTGCTTGCGCAACAGCTTTTTCAGTTCGGTCACCAGATCGACTGCCTGATCCTCATCCTTTGTAATGCACAAGAAGGTATCGTCGCCGGCCAGCGTGCCAACCACTTGGCTCCAATGCATCGAATCCATCGCCGCACAAACGGCCTGTGCCATGCCGGAAAGGCATTTGATCACCACAATATTGCGCGCAAAATCCATATGCAGCACCGAATCCGCAAACAGCGAATGAAATTTTGCGGAAATATTGTCCGTCTCCTGCCGGACGGTGGAATAGCGGTAATTGCCGTCCGGTCCCAGCGTTTTGATGAGCCGCAACTCCTTAATGTCGCGGGAAACCGTCGCCTGCGTCACTTCAAAGCCGCTCTCCCGCAACTGCCGCAGCAGCTCCTCCTGCGTGTCCACCGGCGTATTATGGATAATTTCCAGGATCTTGGCGTGTCGTTTGGTTTTCACGATTGGTCCCTGCCTTTCGGTTATCTTCGGTTGATCAGCTTACGGCTGAGAAGGTCGTAAAACGATTGCGATTTTATTTTTATCAAACGGGCACAGACGTCGGACGCCCGCACCGCGATGCTTTCCTGTTCGGAAATCGCGATCCCCTCTTCCCCGTCTAGCGTCAAAAAGGCTTCGGTTTCCGCCGGAAGCACGACTTTTACGTTCAGTTCCGCACTCGGCGCAAAAACATAAGACCGCGCATACAGCGAATGGGGACAGATCGGCGTAAGTACCATACAGCCCACCGACGGATCGACAATCGGCCCGCCCGCGGACAACGAATAAGCAGTCGAGCCGGTAGGTGTGGCAATGATCACACCGTCCGCCTGATAGTTCACCACCGGTTCCCCATGATTGGCCACGTCCAGTTCAATCAGCCGCGACAGCGCGCCGCGCGAAATAACGGCTTCATTGAGCGCATGAAACGTCCGCGTTTTCTGCCCATCCCGCACCTCAATATCCAGCATCAGACGCTGTTCCACGGTATAGTTTCCCTGTATCAGCGCGGACAGCTGTTCCAGCTCGTTGGATTCCAGCCCGGCCATAAAGCCCAGCCGCCCGCCGTTCACGCCCAGCACCGCGCGTCCAAACCGCGCCGCGCGCTTAGCCACGTGAATGATCGTGCCGTCGCCGCCGAGCGCGACCGTCACATCGCTGTCCCGGATCGCATCATCCGTCGCGCTGCTCGGAAACTGCTCCGCGTGTGCCGGAATCACAACCTCCGCACCCAGATCGGCCAGCGCCTCGCACACGCGCTCAAACGACATACATACGCCCGCCGCCTTTTCATTTGGAATCACTGCCACCCGCATGGTATCCCTCCGTTTGACTGTCTTGCGGCAATCGATCGCTTTATTTTTTCCCGACCGTTGCCTGCGCCTGCCGCACCAGCGCAGCAATATCAAATGCATGCGGCGCGCGATTCTGCGCGGGCTGATAGGTCAGGACAGCCAGATATTCCACATTCCCCTCGCCGCCGGCAATGGGCGAGAACGTCAGATATTCCAGACGGCAGGGGAACGCCGACCAGAACCGTATGGTTTCCTCCAACACCCGCCGATGCGCTTTCGGATCCTTCACCACGCCGTTTTTGCCGATGGCGGCGCGTCCCGCTTCAAACTGCGGTTTGATCAGGCACACCAGCGTCGCGCCGGGCGCAAGAAACGGCAGAATCGCCGCGAAAATCGATTGAATCGAAATGAAGGAGACATCCACGCTGCAAAAATTCACCGTGCCGCGCGGGATCACCTGTCCGGTTTTCTCGGCATCGCGGATATCGGTGCCGGAAAGGTCGGTCACACGCTCGTCGGCGCACAGCGACGGGTGCAGCTGACCGTGCCCGACGTCCACCGCGTATACCCGTGCCGCGCCGTGCTGCAGCATACAGTCGGTGAATCCGCCGGTCGAAGCGCCGACATCCATCGCGCAAACGCCGCTGAGCGTCAGACCGGCTTCCGCAATGGCTTTTTCCAGCTTATAGCCGCCGCGTCCGACATAACGCTGACGGCTGTTGTCGCAGGTCAGCGCATCCGTATCGCTCACCAACAGCGCCGCTTTGGTCACGGTGCGTCCGTTTACCTGCACGCTGCCGCCCGCGATCAGTTCTTTGGCCTTTTCCCGACCGCTCGCCCATCCGCGCGCGACCAGCACAGCGTCCAGCCTTTGCTTATTCTCCGCGCTCATATCGCTTCGCATCCTCCGACGGCACGCAGGATGCCGTCTACATCAAAGCCCGCCTGCCGCAGACCTTCCTCAGTCGTACAGGTGGACAGGAAACCGTCGATGGCGTGCAACGTGTATTGCCCGGCAAAATGCACATCCAGCAGCCGCGCGCCAAAACGTTCACCCACGCCGCCGGTGCGCTCTCCCTCTTCAAAGAAGAGCACCCGCGCATATTCCTGTACCGCCGCAATGCTGCCCTCATCCAGCGGGCAGATACGGTTGAGCTTGAGCACCGACACGGGCGTCCCCGCCTGCGTCAGCCGCCGTGCGGCCGTCCAGACATTGGCGAAAATCCGCCCGTAGGTCACCAGCAGGACACCGGCCTGCGGCTGCTCCAGCAAGGTGAACGGTTTTCCGTCCGGCTCATAGGCAGCGGGCAGCGGCAGCTCCGCCCCCTTGGGATACCGCACCGCGGCAATGCGCGGCGTATCATACACCGCCTGCCGCAGCTGCAGCTCCAGCTCCGCATAAGTGGCGGGGGAAAACACGGTCACGCCCGGAATTGTGCATAAAAACGGCACATCGAAAATTCCCTGATGCGTTTCGCCGTCATCCGGCACGATGCCGGCGCGGTCGATCGCCAGCACAATATGGTTGCCGATAATCGCGGTGTCGTTGAGCAGCTGGTCATAGGCGCGCTGGAGGAAGGTCGAGTACACGGCAAACACCGGTATGATCCCATTGCACGCCAGACCGGACGCAAACGTGACCGCGTGCTCCTCCGCAATCCCCACATCAAAAAAGCGACGCGGATAAGCGGCGGCAAAGTTGGTCAGGCAGGTACCGCTCTTCATCGCCGCCGTAATGGCACACAACCGTTCGTCGTCCCGTGCCAGCGCGAGCATCGTCTCACCGAATACCGTAGAAAAAGAACGGGAAGCGGGCGGCGTTTGCCCGGTCAGCACATGAAAGCCGCTGACGCCATGATAGGTGTCCGGACTCTGCACGGCGAATGGATAGCCCTTCCCCTTGACGGTTTCCACATGCAGCAGCACAGGACGGTCGATTTTGCGTGCCGTTTGCAGCGCACGGCATAAATCGTTCAGGTCGTGTCCGTTGATGGGGCCAAGATAATAAAATCCCATTTCCTCAAACATCGTGCTCTGGTTATACAAGGCGCGTTTGAGGCTCAGCTTGGCCTGCAAAAAGAAACGATGCAGCGGCCGGCCGATCAGCGGAATCCGCAGCAACGCATTGGAAAACCGCGTTTTTGCCCGCACGTAATTGGCGCGCGAACGTAAATTGGCCAAATGTCGCGCAACATAGCCGACATTTTTGCTGATGGACATGTGATTGTCATTGAGCACCACGATGAGCCGGTCGGTGCTTCGTCCGGCGTTGCTTAAGCCCTCATACGCCAAACCGCCGGTCAACGCGCCGTCGCCGATCACGGCGACCACGCAGCCCGGTTCGCCGCGCAGCGTCTTTGCCTTGGCCATGCCGTTCGCCGCCGAAATGGAGGTACTGCTGTGCCCGACGATAAACGTATCATATTCGCTTTCGCTGGGACGGGGAAAGCCGGAAATACCGTTCTGCTGCCGCAGTGTGCCGAAGCGATCCAGCCGCCCGGTCAGCAGTTTATGCACATAACATTGGTGTCCTACATCCCACACGATCTGATCGGTCGGCAGGTCGAACACTTTATGCATCGCCACGGTCAGCTCCACCACGCCCAGATTGGACGACAGATGGCCGCCGGTATGAGCGACGGTTTCGATCAGCACTTCCCGCAGTTCCTCACACAGCGTTTCCAGCTGCTCAGGCGACAAGGCCTTGACGTCCTGCGGAGAATGTATCTGCTTCAGGAGAGAATCCTGCGCCATTCAGTAAGCCTCATTTCCACGATAATCTCAGCCGGGGATCAGTATGCCGACAAGGATGCCGAGCAGCACACCACCCAGCACTTCCAGCGGGGTGTGGCCGATAAATTCTTTCAGTTCGATCTCGTCCACTTCTCTGTCCGGAATGCCGTCTCCGTCAATATCCGCTTTCTCATTTTCCATCTGATTCAGATATTTATTCAGCAGCTTGGCATGGTTGCCGGCCTCCCGCCGCACCCCCATCGCATCATACATCGTCACAAATGCGAACATCACGGTCAGCGCAAAAACCGGTGTATTCACTCCATTAAAGCGCGCCATGGAAATGGTCAGCGCACAAACCATGGCCGAATGGGCGCTGGGCATACCGCCCGCACCCCACAGCCGTTCCGTACTCCATTTTTTTGTCAAAAACCATGTCAGCAAGACCTTGAACAGCTGAGCAAAAAGCCAGCCAAAGCCTGCCGCCAGCAATATGCGGTTTGCAAAAAATTCTCGCAGCAATGCCATCCGACACTCCCGCCTTTCCGGTTACTTTTTATTTCCTGCGGTTTTGCAGCGCGGTCGCCAATTGCCGCAAATCTTCCGCCTGTTTTCCAAAGAGAGACAACGCCTGCCGCGCCTGTTCGGTGCGCTGCTGTGCCAGCCGCCGCGCCTCGTCCAGTCCCAACAAAGAGACATAAGTGTTTTTCTGATTTTCGCTGTCGCTGCCGGTCGGCTTCCCCAGCTGTTCCGCCGTCGCGGTCACATCCAGAATGTCATCGACGATCTGAAAGCACAGCCCCAATGCCGTTCCATACGCCCGCGCCGCCTCCTGTTGTTCAGAGGGAGCGCCCGCCACGATGCTGCCCATCTCGCATGCCGCCCGAATCAGCGCGGCGGTTTTTCCCATCTGCAACGCCTCCAGCGTCTCCAGCGGAATGGTCTTTTCCTCGCTTTCCAGATCGATAACCTGACCGCCCACCATTCCTTCGATACCGGCAGCGTCCGCCAACACGCCGGCAGCCGCCAGTACCCGCTCGGCAGGCAGATCCCGCACGCGCAGCATGGTTTCAAACGCACGGTTGAGCAAGGCGTCTCCTGCCAGCAGCGCCATATCCTCGCCGTAAGCAACGTGCGTCGAAGGCTTACCGCGCCGCAAAGCGCTGTTATCCATGCAGGGCAGATCGTCATGCACCAGCGAATAGGAATGGATCATTTCCACCGCACAGGCAAAGGGAAGCGCCCGCTCCGGCTCTCCGCCGCACAGCCGGCAAAATTCCAGCGTCAGCACAGGCCGCAGCCGTTTTCCGCCCGCCGAACACGCATACGCCATCGCGCGCACGACCGTATCCTGCAAGCCACCTGCCGACGGCAAAAAATTCGGCAGCGCGGCTTCCACCGCCGTCAAATGCTGCTCCAATACAGGAGTGTAAAGCTCCATACCATCCTCGTCCTTTTCCTTATTATCCTGACCTTGCCGCATATGTTCTATCCGTTCCCGGCTCAGCGGGACAACTCTTCGCCCATGTCGTGCCACTCCTCGGCGGGAGCCGGCGTTTTCTCCGCAGCAGCAGAAGCCTCCTCAACCGCCGCCAGCTTGATAATCTTCTGCTCGGCGGTTTTAAGTGCCTTGGAGCAAAATGCGGTCAGCTTGGTTCCTTCTTCAAACAGCTTGAGCGAGTCGGCCAATGTACAGCGCCCGCCTTCCAGCATACCGACGATCTGCTCCAGCCGCGTCATCGCCATTTCAAATGTCCATTCGGTTGCCATGCAGTTGACCCGTCCTTTCTTATTCCGCTTTCGATTCGGTCGCGGTCACGGCGCAGTGGATAGCGCCGTCCGCCACGCGCAAAGTCAATTCGTCGCCGGCGCGGACATCCGCTACGCTTTTGACCACTTTTTCACCGCTATAAGGGATGGAATAACCGCGGGACAGCACCTTCAGCGGGCTGAGCGCGTCCAATTTGCCGGACACGGCCGCCAGCCGGCGGTCGGCACGGGACAAGCACACCT
>CATWUX010000069.1 GCA_958354085.1 uncultured Oscillospiraceae bacterium
TGCAGGAGCTGATGGGAACGGTGCGGGATATGCAGCGCGGCGTGCCCCGAAAGCTGGCGATGCGGGAAATGGCGGAGCGGTGCGACGTCAAGGAGCTGACTTCGTTCGTGACCGCGCTGATACAGGCGGAGCAGCTGGGCGTGGCGATGAAAAATGTGCTGATCGCGCAGGCGGATCGGCTGCGCGAGGAACGCCGCCAGCGTGTAAAAGAGAAGGCGCTGAAAGCGCCTGTGAAAATCATGCTGCCCACCGTGCTGTTTATTTTTCCGGTCATGTTTATCATTTTGCTGGGGCCGGCGATGATGAATCTGATGGAGATATTTAAGTAGAAAGATAAGCTGCGAAAGGTTTGATCCGGCAGCTTATCCAAGGATCGAAGCGGGAGAGAAGCCATCATGAAGACCATACAACTGCACTGCGCGGGAAGACCGCCGCTTACCGTATATAACGCGTCACGATACTTTCTGAGGCTGCGCGGGCTGATCGGGCGTACGCTGGAGGGCGTGGACGGCTTGCTGCTCACACCCTGCGCGCAGATTCATACATTTTTTATGCGTTTCCCGATCGATGCGGTATATCTGGACGCGGCGGGGAAGGTACTGCACATTGACCGCGCCGTGCCGCCGGGGAGAGCCTTGGGAGCGGTCAAGGGAGCGCGGCGTGTGCTGGAACTGCCGGCAAACGAGGCGGCGGCGCGGCGGATAACGCCGGGCGAATTTTGGAAGTGCGGAAAGGATTGAGCCTATGCAAGCGACAGCGGAAAAAACACAGCCGGTACAAACGGGTGGTGCGGCACAACAGGTCGACGGCGTAACACAATTGCGCGAAAGGGTGGATCGCGAAACGCGGTTTCGCCGCGTACTGTATGGATATGAAACGCAGAGCGTGGATGAGAGCATCACGCAGCTGCGCGGTCTTTTGGCAGGTCAGGAGGAAGAATTCCGCGCAGAACGCGAAGCTCTGATGCGGGAAAACGATAGCCTGCGCCGCGATGCGCAGGAGCAGAGCCGGCAGCTGCGCAGTGCCGCAGAGCGCAATGTCCGTTATGAAGAGGTGCTCCGGGAACAGGAGGCACAAATCGAAACGGCGCGTGTTCAGGAGCGGGAAGCAGCCGCTCGGTTGGCCGAATGTCAGGAAACCGTACAGTCGCTGCAGGAGGCGTTGGCGCGCTGCCGAAGCGAGGCGGAGGAGATTGCCGCGCTGCGTGAAGAGCGCGGTGCTTTGCAGGCTCAATGCCGGACGATACAAGCGGAAGCCGAACAGGCCGAAGAAGCGATGGCGCGCGTGGAAGAGGAAAATCGCCGCCTGAATGAGCAGCTGGAGCAGGAACGGAAAGAAGTGCGCGAATATCGGTTGAAAATGCTGGAAAATTTAGCGCATATAGAAACGCTGCGCCGCCACATGGTCACGCTTCTGGATGAAAAAATGCAGGAAAGCAGCCGCTTGCTGGCCTCCTGGCAGTCGGAGGCCGATGACGCGGCCAGCCGGCTGCGCTATGATTTGGGAATATAGATATAAATCAAACGACGGCGCAGTTCAAAACTGCGCCGTCGTTTGATTTATATGAAACGCGGTCATGATGCTTGCCGGACGAATCGTCTCAATAAGATCCGACGTCTTATGGGCTGGAAAGCTGTAAATTATCGATTTTTTTCTTCTATTTCGGCGCGAAATATGGTATACTGAATTTTGTATATTATGCGGCATACAGGAAAAGACGAAATAAGGAGTTTTTCTCTATGAATAGCGAAGAAACCAAACGCCCGGAAGAGGATCTGATTGCCGGACGCAACGCGGTGAGCGAAGCACTGCGCGCCGGGCGTGCGATTGACCGTGTTTTGTTGGCGCGCGGAGAACGCGCCGGCAGTATCGGGCCGTTGGTGGCGCAATGCCGCGAACGCGGCATTTTGATCAAGGAAGTGGATGCCCGCAAGCTGGACGCACTGTGCGGCCCGCATCATCAAGGCATTGTGGCGGTCGCCGCCTGTAAGGAATATGCGACGCTGGAAGACCTGTTCGCACGCGCGGAGCAAAAGCAGGAACCGCCTTTTTTCATTGTTTGCGATGAACTAGAGGATCCGCACAATCTCGGTGCGATCGTGCGCACGGCCGAAGCTGCCGGCGCGCACGGCGTGATTATCCCCAAGCGCCGCAGCGCGGGATTGACTTCCGCGGTGTATAAAGCATCGGCGGGCGCAGTGGAATATCTGCCGGTCGCCCGTGTATCCAACGTGACCGAAACGCTGCGGGAACTGAAAAAGCGCGGCGTCTGGGTGTATGGGCTGGATATGGACGGCGAACCGTGGTGCGCCGCCGATCTGAAGGGCGCCGTGGCGCTGGTGGTCGGCTCCGAGGGAAACGGTATCGGCCGGCTGGTGCGCGAGCAGTGCGATTTTGTCCTCTCGCTCCCCATGCTCGGACAGGTCAATTCGCTCAACGCTTCGGTTGCCTGCGGCATCCTGCTGTACGAGACGGCTCGCCAGCGGCAGGGTATCCGGGCAAAATAAGCGACTTTTTACTACAACGAAAGGTGCGGCTCTGGTATGGATAAACAGGATCCGAAATATAATATTGACGATATTCTGGCCGAGGCAATGGCGCATAAGCGGCAGCGCGCGCAATCGTCGGCCGGGGCCGCGCCGGTACCGAAGGAGCCGGTGAAGACCCCAACAGAGCCGCTTGCGCCCAAACCGAAGATGGTGCCGTTGGCGCCGCCGAAAACGCCGGCCCAGCCGGTTCCGCTTGCGCCCGTTCCCGCGCCGAAACCGACACCGGTGCAGCCGCCGAAGGAGGATAAGACACCGGAGAAAAAGCCGGTGCAGGCGGAAGCGCGTACGGCGGTTTTCCCGTCCGTCAAGCCGGAGCCGGATGCTCCGGCGCCCGCTGCGGTTTCCACCGACGATAGCGAGGAACTGGAGGGGCAAATGGGCTGGGACAGCTTTGTGCCGGAGGAGGATGCTGCCCAGAGCGTAGAACAGCGGCTGCAAAAGGCACGCGAGGAGAAGGTGCGGCAGTTCCGTTTGAAAGCGGAGGCGCAGGAGGGCTTTAAGCTGTCCGGAGACGATGAGGAGACCAACGACCCGGCGGAAGAACCGGAGGTTTTTGAGGACAGCGAGATAGACGATTACGATAGCTATGAAGAAACCGATGCGGTGTTCAGCGAACTGCAATACCGCCGCCGGATCGGCTGGCTGCAGCTGGCGCTGACCGCGGTATTGGAACTGATACTGATTGCTTTTACCCTCATTCATCATCTGGCGGGCTATCTGCCGTTTGATGCGGTCGGGTATGTTCTGATGCACCTTTTTGTGCTGGGCGTCATGGCGCTGATGAATCACCGGATCGTCGGCGGGGGACTGGCGCAGCTGGTACGTTTGCAGGCGAATACGGACAGCCCGGCGGCAGCAGCGGTGCTGCTGGCGTTGCTGCATACGGCGATACAGGTGTTTTATTCGGCGGACTTGGTGGCGGGAAACACCGGCTTGCTGACGGCTGCGGCGGGTTTCGGGCTGCTGCTCGGTGCGATCAGCCGGCAGTTTTCGCTTTGCCGTGTGTACGACAATTTTCGATTTGTTTCGTATCCGGGGGAGAAATTTGCCGCCTGCCGCATCGCTGACCGGGAGCAGGCGATTGAGATCGGGCGCCCGGCTGTGGCGATCGGCGATCCGGAAGTGACGTATTTCCGGCGCACCGGATTCCTCACCCGCTTTTTGGAAAACTCGCATGCGGAGGAATCCGGCGTCCGTGCAATCCGCCGGTATCTGGGGTGTTCGCTGGTATTGTCCGCGGTGTTGGGACTTATCTATGGCTTGCTGCATCCCACGCAGATATGGGGAGCGATCACTTTGTTCGTGACGGCTTTTTGCCTGTCTGCGCCGCTGTCGGCAGCGGTTTCGGCGGATTTCCCGCTGCATCGTGCCGTTCGGCGCGCCCTGCGCAGCGGCGCGATGCTCGCCGGCTGGACGGCGGTGGATACGTTTGGCGGTATGAATGCGCTGGCGGTGGACGCGCTGGATCTGTTCCCGAGCGAGAGTGTGATGCTGCACGGTATTAAAACGTTTTCCGGTGCGCGTATCGATGAGGCGATCCTGGACGCAGCCGCGGTATCCATTCAGGCGGGCGGGCCGCTGTCCAGCGTGTTCCGCCGCATCATTGCGGACAAGGTGGATATTCTGCAAAAAGTGGAAACGCTGGTATATGAGCAGGATATGGGACTGTCCGGCTGGGTCGGCGGCCGGCGTGTGCTGGTGGGCAACCGCCGTTTGCTGGAAAATCACGGCGTGGATGTGCCCTCCAAGGCGTATGAAGCAAAATATGCCAAAAACGGACGGCAGCTGGTGTATTTGTCTACGGCAGGCGAGCTGTCGGCCATGTTTGTCATCCGATATGCGGCTGAAGAGGGCATCTGGGACGCGCTGCACAACCTGCAGAAGGCGGACATCACACTGCTGGTGCATACCTGCGAGCCGAATGTGACCGAAGAACTGATCTGCGATATTTTTGAGCTGGATCCGTATTACATAGAGGTTCTGCCCGCGCCGGCCGGTCGGCTGTTTGAAAAGCTGACGGCGGAAAAGACCGAGAAGGAAGAGGCGGTGCTGGCTTCCAACGGGCGTCTGTCCGGCATGGCAACGGCGCTGACCTGTTGCAGACGGTTGCGCACCGCGGCCGTGTTGGCGGTGGTGTTGGTGATTGTTTGCGGCGGATTGGGACTGGCGCTGGCCGCGGTGACCGGGCTGTATGCCGGGATCTTCCTTCCGCCGCTGTATGTGCTGGGTTATAGCGCGTTATGCACGTTCCTCTCATTGCTTTTGCCTCTTTTTAAGAGAATTTAAGCAGCTGTTTTTCCACAATACAGTTAATATGCACAAAATCACTCGCGTAAACTTGTGTTACCGGGTGATTTTTTCTTTTTGATGGATTTGCAGTTGAAATCTGAAACGGAATAGGGTATACTTATCAAAGAGAGAATGTCCTGTTGAAATGTTTTTGTACATATTTTCACGCATTCTCTTGCTTTTTGGCGAAAAAAGCGATTCATTCCGGCAATGCCTGCCCAATTGGGCAGAAGACGCCTTTTTCCTCCCGAAGGAACCGGCGCCGCATATATGAAAGGGGAGTTCACACTTGAAACAGTACAGCGCAAAAAATATCCGCAATGTCGCCTTGGTTGGCCATAACGGTTCGGGAAAGACCTCGCTGGCTGAGGCTGCCTTTTACCTATCCGGGAAATCCGAGCGGCTGGGACGTATTCCGGACGGAAATACGGTTTGTGATTTTGACCCCGAGGAGATCAAGCGCAAGGCGTCCGTGGCAACGGCGCTGCTGCCGGTCGAATGGAAAGACGTGAAAATCAATCTGCTGGACACCCCCGGCTTATTTGATTTTGTCGGCGGCGTACGCGAGGGTATACGGGCGGCGGGCAGCGCCGTGATCGTGGTTTCCGGCAAAAGCGGCGTGACCGTCGGCGCGGAAAAGGGCTTTGCAGCCGCCAAGAAAAAGGGCATTGCCAAGATGTTTTTTGTCAATAAGCTGGATCACGAAAACGCCGACTTTTATAAGGTGTTTGAGGATTTGAAAGCTACCTTCGGCCCGATGGTGTGCCCGTTGGTCGTGCCGTATGTCGTGGATCGCAAGGTGCAGTGCTATATCAATTTGCTGGAATACAAGGCGTATACCTATAAAGACGGCAAGCCGACGTCCGTACCGCTGCCGGATATGGGGCATCGTCTGGACGGGCTGCGCACGGCGATCTATGAAGCCGTGGCGGAAACCAGCGAAGAGCTGATGGAAAAATATTTTTCCGGTGAGGATTTCACACCGGATGAGCTGATTTTGGGCTTGGCAACCGGCGTGCGGCGCGGGGATATCGCGCCCGTGTTCTGCGGTTCCGCCACAACGCTGGAGGGCGTGGATCAGCTGCTCAACGGCCTGATCTGGCTCGCGCCGTGGGCGGAAACCGTAGCGGGTGAAACCGGTGTGGACACGAACGGTAACGAGTTGGCGCTGTCGGTGAATGAAAACGCACAGACGGCGGCGATCGTGTTCAAAACCGTGGTCGATCCCTTTGTGGGTAAGCTGCTGTACTTCAAAGTCGTCAGCGGCAAGGTGACGCCGGACAGCACGCTGCTGAATATGCGCACCGGCGTACAGGAAAAGATCGGCAAGCTGTTCTACGTCCGGGGCAAAAAGCAGGAGGAAGCGCCGTATATTACCGCCGGCGACATCGGCGCTGTCGCCAAACTCGCCTCTACCAATACGGGTGATACACTTTGCTCGCCGGCGCGTCCGGTGGTGCTGCCGGGCGTGACATTTGACGCACCGTGCCTGTCCATGGCGGTGTTCGCCAAGAACAAGGGCGATGAAGAAAAGATCGCATTCGGCTTGGGACGGCTGATGGAGGAGGATCCCACCATCGCGTTCGAGACCAACAAAGAAACGCGCGAACAGGTGCTGTCCGGTTTGGGCGAGCAGCATCTGGATGTGATCATATCCAAGCTGAAAACCAAATTTGGTGTCGAGGTAACGCTGAAAACGCCGCGTGTACCCTACCGTGAGACCATCCGCAAAAAGGTCAAGGTACAGGGACGGCATAAAAAGCAGTCGGGCGGTCACGGACAGTTCGGCGATGTATGGGTGGAATTTGAGCCGTGGGATACCGAGGAAATGGTGTTTGAGGAAACCGTGTTCGGCGGCTCAGTGCCGAAGAATTTCTTCCCCGCGGTAGAAAAAGGCTTGCGGGAAAGCGCGAAGCGCGGCGTGCTGGCGGGTTTCCCGATGGTCGGGTTCAAGGCAACGCTGGTTGACGGTTCGTATCACCCGGTGGATTCCTCGGAAATGGCGTTCAAAACCGCCGCGTCGCTGGCGTATAAGGCCGGTATCCCGCAGGCGTCGCCGGTCCTGCTGGAGCCGATCGGCAACCTGAAGGTGGTCGTGCAGAACGATTGTACCGGCGATATCATGGGCGACGTCAACAAACGGCGCGGACGCGTGCTGGGTATGAATCCGGACGAGGACGGCATGACCTGTGTGGAAGCGGAAATGCCGATGGCCGAGATGGGCGATTATTCGACCATGCTGCGCTCGCTCACGCAAGGGCGCGGTTGGTTTACCCTGACGTTTGAACGGTACGAGGAGGCGCCCATGAACGTGGCGCAAAAGGTGATCGAGGAATACAAGACCGCAGACGAAGACGAGTAAATGCAGCCCCGTGTACAGTATCCGGAATCTTTGTTTCCAGTGGAAAATTTATTCTGTCAAGTCTGAACGCACAAAACCCGGATAGGATAACACAAGCGGCAGGAAGGGGGAGCCCTCCTGCCGCGATGTATAATCTGGCCTATTTATTCTACTTTTGGAATGCAGAAAAACAATTACGAGCAGCGAACGTTGATTTTGATAATAACGAGGAAGGAACCGTTTTCGGAATTTTGTGCTTAGATGAGGAGCGATAGTGTGAAAATTCACAGGGGACTATTTTGGTATTTACTTATATCGACTGTAATGACTTTGTTCAATGGATTTCTTATACCATTTGTTCCACTGGTTTCCTCAAACTTTATTGTAGCTAATCTAATGTATTGGTTTTATTATCAGCAGAAACATAGGATATGGATTCTAGCGCTATTTTTAATTGCTGTTTTTATTATGTTACTAACCGTGATCATGATACGTATAGGGAAATGGCAAGAACGTCTATTTCACGTGCTATTGGCTCTTACTTTTTCATTGTATACAATCGACTTGGCTAGAAACTGTTTTTTCATTATAAAGGCGATAAGTACGATTGAATATCCAAGCAGAATATTGTCGATTGCTACGTATTCATTGATGGCGCTTGGTGATTTATCTTTTTTGATTATCGGGATAATATTTATAGCATCTGTATGTAGGCAGAGATTGAAAAAAGAGTTACAGCTCCGGTGAGTGTGGAGCCGTGTTGGCGGTTTTAGTTTAGATAGGAGGAAAGTTGTGAAGAAAGCTATACCATTGCTGGTTGCAACTATTTTGCTTTTAACTTCCTGTTCGCTGGGAGATACCTATATGTTTGGAAAAATATTTCGAAGCGATAGGGAAATCGCCAATGAGAGTTTTGAAAAAATTATTCGTGCTATCGAGAGTCGAGATAAAAATGAGCTGACGAATTTGTTTTCCGAACGATCTATAGCTGATTCAGATGATTTCGATGGAAGTATAACTGCCTTATTTGATTTTTATAAAGGTGAAATGACATCGTATAACGATTGGGGAGGGCCTAATACTAACGACGGAATAAACGATGACGGTACCGGACGCAATTGGAAAAATATTCAGTCAACCTATGATGTTGAAACGAATGGCGGCATCTATCGTTTTGCAATTAAAACATTTTTGAAAGATAGCGCTGATGCGAACAATATCGGCGTATACTCGCTTTATGTTATGAGGGCAGAGCATTCTGATATTCGGTTTGCGTATTGGGGAGACGGAAACTGGACTCCCGGCATTAATATTGATGAGGCAAAAGAATAGTATTATTCAAATGTTTTCCCATAAAATTGACATATAGGTCGCTGATCCATATTGATTTGCACTTGCTATTCCGGCTCTGCTTCAGGCAGCGTACTTTTGCTGCAACCGAGATGGAAGCGCCGCATCTATATTCCTTGTGAAGTCCGCCGCAAGGCACACTTCGTTTAAAAAAGCCTGATTTGTCTGGCGGACAAATCAGGCTTTTTTCGTGGAGCGGCTTACGAGGCTCGAACTCGCTACCTCCACCTTGGCAAGGTGGCGCTCTACCAGATGAGCTAAAGCCGCACACTGTCGAATGCGTGATACATTATAGCACGAGACGACAGGGTTGTCAACGTGTTTTTTTCGTATTTGCGGACTTTTTTGCGGCGGCCTCCCGGCAATCGTGACAATAGCCGTACAATTGCAGCACATGATCCGTGATGGTAAAATCGGCGGCGTCCGCCAACTCTTGCTGCCATTTTTCCAGCGGGCAGTCCGGCAGATCCACGCGGCGGCTGCACTGCTTGCATACCATGTAATGGGTATGACCGTGTCCGCAGGGCAGCTCGTAAAACCGCTCGCCGGTTTCAAGATTGCCCTGTACCAATTCCCCGCGCGCGACCATCGCGTCCAGGTTGCGATACACGGTCGATTTCGCCAGAGACGGCTGATCCGCCACGGCACGCGCATAAATATCCCGGGCGGTCAGAGGCGTGCCCGCATGATGCAAAATATCGGTGATGACTTGCTTTTGCCGCGTAACGCGCGTTTTTTCCATGACGGAGCCTCCTCTCCTGCGTTTCCTTTATTTTACCCGACTTAGATAAAAAAGTCAAATCGACGGATTCTGCTTGACAAGCGGTAGGAAGCAGTGTACAATTATTGCAACTGATTCGCAATAAGGAGAAAACGGAATGACAAAAACGGGCAAAAAATATACCGGCGTGGCATTGGTGATGGCGGGAATTCTGGCGTTTTGCGTGATTCTCACCTGCTTTACCGGCGTGCGCCGTCCGCAAACGGATAAATGGCAGATCGTCACCTCCTTTTATCCGGTTTATATAGCGGTGCTTAATGTTACGGACGGCGTGGACGATGTGGAGGTCGTCAATTTGGTGCAGGCGCAGACGGGCTGTCTGCATGATTATCAGCTGTCGCCGGATAACATGCGCACGCTGCTGGAAGCGGATCTGCTAGTGCTCAACGGCGCGGGCGCGGAGAGCTTTTTGACGCCGACGCTGGGAAAAATGCCGGAGCTGGCGGTGGTGGAGCTGGCGCAGGGAATCCCGCTGCTGACGGCTTCCGCTGCGCATGACCATGAGGAAGAGGGGCATACCGACCACAGCGGCCATGAACACGGCGCGGATAACGAGCATATCTGGACAAGCCCGGCACGCTATCGGCAGGAAATCGAAAATCTGCGCGAGGCGCTGTGTGCGCGGGATCCGGCGCACGAAGCACAATATCGTGCCAATGCGGCCGCTTATCTGACCGCCATCGACGAGGTGGAGACGCGGCTGAAGGCGGCGGTGGCGGCGCTTCCCTATAAAAACAGCGTGATTTTTCATGATTCACTGGCCTATTTTGCGCAGGATCTGGGACTGCCGGTGGTGGCGGCTGTGCCGGTCGGGGAAGAAGCGGGCGCTTCCGCTGCCGATTTGTCCGCCGCATGGGACGCGGTGAGGGCGACGGGCGAGGTGCTGTTTTTGCACGACAGTCAATACGATGCGTCCGGTTATAAAACGCTGGAACAGGCGGCAACACGCTGCTGCACTCTGTCACTGGACATGGCGGTAACGGGCAGCGGGGAAAAATCGGCGTGGCTTGAGGCTATGCGGCGGAATGCCGCCCTGCTTGAGCAGGTGCGGTGAAAGGAGCGGGATGTCTATGGCATGCGGACTGCATTGCTTGAAAATACAGCATATCGGCGTGGAACGAGGCGGGGAAACGCTTCTGCGGGATGTGAACCTGCACGCGCATTGCGGGGAGCTGACCGCGATTATCGGGCGCAACGGCGCGGGAAAATCCACTTTGCTGAAAGCCATTCTGGGTGAGATCGCGCACACGGGGAAGGTGGAATTCAGCGGCCACGACGGCGCCCCCACTCCAAAGCGCCCGCGCATCGGGTATGTACCGCAGTCGCTGAATGTGGATGTCGGCTCACCCGCGACGGTATACGATGTGGCGCTGTCCTATACCTCGACCTATCCGGCGTTTCTGCCGCGCCGTCGCCGGTTGACGGAGCGGCTGACGCAGCATTTCCGGCGTTTTGCGGCGGATACCTTACTGGACAAGCCGATCGGCCGGCTGTCCGGCGGCGAGCTGCAGCGGGTGCTGCTGGCGATCGCGACGTATCCGAAGCCGGATCTGTTGGTGCTGGACGAACCGGTTTCCGGCGTGGATAACGCGGGCTTGCAGCGGTTCTATGAAATTTTGGAACAGCTGAAAGCAACCGACGACATGGTGATCTTGCTGGTATCGCATGATCTGGCCTATGTGTACCGCGCTGCCGACCGGGTTGTGCTGTTGGACAAAACCGTGCAGGCGGCAGGCGCACCGGCGCAGGTGTTTGCAGAGCCGGCCTTTGCCCGGGCGTTTCCGGGCAGAAGGGAGTGGGCGGAATGATGGAGCTGCTTTTGGAATGGTGGCAGTACGGCTTTATGCGCAACGCGTTTTTTGCCGTGCTGCTGATTATGCCGCTGTTTGCGCTGCTGGGAACCATGGTGGTCAACAACGGCATGGCGTTTTTTTCCGATGCGCTGGGCCATTCGGCGCTCACCGGCGTAGGGATCGGCGTGTTGCTGGGGTTGTCGGAATACAGCGTTGCGATGATCGCATTTGCCATCGTGTTTGCGCTGCTGATGAACCGCATCCGGCATTCCCGCCTGTCCTCGACCGATACGGTCATCGGCGT
>CATWUX010000070.1 GCA_958354085.1 uncultured Oscillospiraceae bacterium
CACGCGCCGTTTACCGAGCTGTTTACACATATCCGGGACAAAGGGGCGTTTTCCTCGTTCTTTGTCTGCGGCGATGCAACCCGCAATATCGAAGTAATGTGCAAGACAAATCCGGATTCGATTTCCGTGGATGAAAATGTGGATTTGGTGGCGGCAAAAGCCATTACCGACCGCTATAACGTCGTGATCGGCGGCAATATCCCGCTGACCTCCATTATGCTGCACGGCACGCAGCAGGACAACATGAAATACGCCATTGAGCTGATCGACAAAGTCGGGGATCTGCGCAATTTCCTGCTGGCACCCGGCTGCGATATGCCATACGACGTGCCGGTGGACAACGGTATTGCCGTTGCGCAGGCAGTGTGGAACCCGGCCGAAGCGCGTACCATTCTGGAAAATTATGTGGCGGCGGAAGAGGATATCGACGTAGAATTGCCGGATTATGCGGCTTTGACCAAGCCGCTGGTTGAGGTGTTCACGCTGGATTCCGCGACCTGCGCGGCGTGTACCTATATGATGGGAGCGGCTAACGTTGCCAAGGAAACCTATGGCGATGCGATCGACATGGTGGAATACAAGTTTACGCTCAAAGAAAATATCGCCCGTTGTAAGAAGATGGGCGTGGCGCATCTGCCGTCTATTTATGTCAACGGCAAGCTGAAATTTTCTTCCATCATTCCCAGCAAAACCGAGCTGGCGGACGTCATTGACGAGGCGTTGGCGGATCTGAAGAAATGAGCCGGCTCTATGTCATCACCGGCTTCCTCGGCGCGGGAAAAACAACGTTTCTCAAGCAGTTTGCGCGTTTGTTCCCCGATCAGCGGCTGGCGGTGCTGGTGAACGAGTTCGGCAAAGAGGATATAGACGGTGTGCTGCTGCGCGAGGTACATGCGCGGCTTGCCGAAATCCATAACGGCTCGATTTTCTGCGCCTGCCGATTGGAACAGTTCGTGGATACGCTGGCACAGCTGGCAGAGGATGAGCCGGATGTGATTTTGGTGGAAACCTCCGGCTTGTCGGATCCGACCAATGTGCGGCGGCTGCTGTCTGATCGAGAACGCTTTCGCGGCATTCAATATATGGGATGTGTGTGCTTGGCGGACGCGTGCCATTTTGAAAAGGTGGCGACAACGGCGCGCGTATGCCGCAAGCAGCTGGATAGCTGCGATGTGGTGATTCTGAATAAAACCGATTTGGTCGGGGAGGAACAGCGGCAGCGTGTGATCGAACAGATCCATGCTTGGCGGCCCGACGTGCCGATATTTTCGACTGTACGGGGCAAGGTGGAACCGGAATGGCTGCCTGTACTGCGGCAGCCGGAAGCAACCGAGCTGCCCGCCGGTATCCAGACACGTGATGTGTCACTGGTCAGCCGCCGTGTCGTGCTGCAGGAATCGTGTCCGTATGAGCGCCTTTTGGCCTTTTTGCAGGAGATTGCGCCGGCGGCATATCGCATCAAAGGCTTTGTGCGGCTGTGCGGGCAGACGTATCTTGTCAATGTGGTGGCCGAGGACGTGCAGGTGACGCCGTGGCATGGCGAAACAACGGCTGTCAACCATCTGGTGGTGCTGTCGGGACAGAACCTGCCGATTACCGCCGCGCTCAAGCAGGCGGTGCAGAACTATGCGCCGTATATCATCGCCATAGAATAGGAAACAGGGAAGACGCTGCAAAACAGCCTTTTGCAGTGTCCTCCTGAAAAAGCGCTTGCGGGTCACGGACAGTGGCCCGCATTTCGCGTTTTATAGATGCAAAAACCGCGATTATATTCAGCGGCGGGGATGTTTAGAAGGTTTGCAGTACCTTTTTCTTATATGTACAAACACGCACCGAATGGGTCGGATCTTCATAGGATAGAGCAAGGAAAGTACGGACACACAGGTCTTTGCCGTGCTTTTTCAGATTATCCTTAGGAGGTCATAAAATGCGAAGCATAGAAACCTTTGCGGTCATCGGCGGCGATCTTCGCTGCGCCTATTTGGCGGGGCTGCTGGCGGCAGATGGATATAAGGTCATTTCCTCCGGCTTTGACAGCACGGATCTTCCTCCTTGCGTAACGGGCTGTACCAATCCGGCACAGGCGATTTCACTGGCCGATTGCGTCATTCTACCGCTGCCGGTCACGCTGGACGGTACCACTTTAAACGCGCCGTTTTCCCGTATGCGCATTTCCTTGGATCAGGTGTTGGGCGGTTTACAGCCGGCACAGTATCTGGTCGGCGGCGCGGTTCCCGATTCGCTGCGGGCGGAGGTGGAATCGCGCGGATTGCAGATCCATGATTATTTCCGCCGAGAAGAATTGGCCGTCCACAACGCGGTTCCGACGGCCGAGGGCGCGATCCAGCTGGCAATGGAGGAATTGCCCATTACGATTGCCGGTTCGCGCTGTCTGATCACCGGTTACGGACGGTTGGGACGGGTGCTGTCCCGCCTGCTGGTCGCGCTGGACGCACAAGTAACGGTTGCCGCGCGCAATTGTGCCGATCGCGCATGGGCGGACACGCAGGGGTGTACGACGGTCGATTTTGCCCAGTTGAACGACATGGGCGAATTCGATGTGATTTTTAATACCGTGCCGGCCTTGCTCTTCGATCGGGAACGGTTAAAAAAACTGGATAAGGGCACGCTTTTGATTGATTTGGCGTCCCGTCCGGGCGGCATTGATTTTGACGCGGCGGCGGAGCTGCGGATTAAAACAATTTGGGCGTTATCGCTTCCGGGGCGTGTGGCGCCGAAAACAGCCGGCGCGATCATCCGCACGGCCATTTTGAATATGTTGCGGGAGGCGGGCGAATGGAAAATCTGAGGATCGGCGTCGCTTTGTGCGGCTCGTTTTGCACCTTTTCCCGTCTGCTGGAACAGATTCGCGGCCTGACCGAGCGGGGACATACGGTAATTCCCATCTTATCTTTTCACGCGGCGCAGACCGATACCCGATTTGGGACGGCGGATTCCTGGAAAAAACAGCTGCGGGAGATCACCGGACGGGAACCGCTTTGTACGCTTCCGGATGTGGAGCCGATCGGCCCGAAGGGATGGTTGGATGTGCTGGCGGTTGCCCCCTGTACCGGTACCACGTTAGGGCTGCTGGCAAACGGCATCAGCAATACCCCGGTTACGCTCGCGGCAAAATCGCATTTGCGGTGCGGACGCCCGGTGGTGCTGGCGGTTTCCACCAACGATGCACTGGGGGCGTCCATGCGCAATATCGCGCAGCTGAAAAACGCGAAAAATATCTTTTTCGTACCGATGGCGCAGGACGATCCGACCGAAAAGCCGAACTCGCTTGTGGCGGACTTTTCCCAGTTGGAGCCGGCGATACAAGCGGCGCTGGAGGGACGGCAATTGCCGTTATTCCGCTAGTTGCGTTTTGCGGAAATGTGTGGTATACTAAACGGAAAAGAACGTCATACAGCGGAGGAATCAATACATGATAGCTTTGGCATGCGACCATTCGGCATTGGAAATGAAAAAGGAAATCATCAAGCTCCTGGAGGAAATGGGGCTGGAATACAAGGATTTCGGTACGTATGAGCCCGTCAGCTGCGATTATCCGGTTTACGGCGCGCGTGCGGCGCATGCGGTCGCGTCCGGCGAATGCGACCGCGGAATCCTGATTTGCGGCACCGGCATCGGAATGTCGCTGGTTGCCAATAAAATCAAAGGCATTCGCTGCGTTGTGTGCAGCGAGCCGTACTCGGCACAGTTGTCCCGTATGCACAACAACAGCAATATGCTGGCGCTGGGTGCGCGCGTGGTCGGCTCCGAGCTGGCGCGCATGATTGCCCGCATCTGGTTGGAAACCGATTTTGAGGGCGGCCGCCATGCCCGCCGCGTGGGGATGATCACGGCGCTGGAAAACGGCGAATCGCTTGAATAATAAAGAGTGCCGCGCGCAAGAGATACTTACCAGGGGCATCCCGACGGTATCTCTTGTTCTTTGTTTGCAGCCGGCTGTATAGTTTTTTTAAAATGCGGCAGGCCGGAAATGGTCGTGCTTGGGCGAGGAGGCTTTTCTCCTGTGAGGATTTTGATTGTATCGCAGTATTTCCGGCCGGATAATTTTCGCATCAACGACATTGCGGCGGCGTTGGCGGAGGAAGGTCATACGGTGCGGGTGCTGACCGGTCTGCCGGATTATGCCACGTCGCGCGTACCGGAGGAATTCAGCTGGTTTCGCCGGCGCAAAGAGCGTTGGAACGGGGTGGATATCGTCCGCGTGCCGATCATTGCGCGCCGCGACGGCAAATTTTTTCGCGCGCTGAATTATGCGTCCTTTGCCGTGACCGGCTGGCTGTATGCGAAATTCTGCAAAAAGCAATACGATGTGGTGATCTCGTATGAGACGTCGCCCATCATGCAAAGTATTCCGGCCGTTGCGTATAAAAACCGTGCGAAAGTGCCGCTGTTGCTGTATTGCTGCGATATCTGGCCGGAATGTCTGAAAGCGTGGAACGTGGCGGAAAACAGCGCGCTGTTTCGCAGCATGTATGCGCTCAGCCGCTGGATCTACAACGAGGCGGACCTTGTGCCGGTCACGTCCCGTCCGTTTGCCGCCTATTTGCGGGAAGTCAACGCCGTGCCTGCTGAAAAAATCGTCTATCTTCCGCAGCATGCCGAGGATATATACGCCGATATTTGCGGGCAATACGAGGACAATGGCTGTGTGGATTTCTTGTTCGCCGGCAACATCGGCGCTGTGCAGGACGTCGAATGTATCGTGCGTGCCGCCGCGTTTATGCCGGAGGAGACGGGATGGTGCATCCATATAGTCGGTGACGGCTCGCAGCGTGCCGCCTGCGAGCAGCTGGCGGCAGAGCTGGGCGTCGGAGAGCGCGTGCTGTTCCACGGAAAATTCCCTTTGGCACAGATGCGCCGCTTTTACTTATTGGCGGATTGCTTTTTACTGACGCTGCGGGGGGATACGGCGATCGGCATGACGCTTCCTGCCAAAGCGCAGGGCTATATCAGTGCCGGAAAGCCGATCGTCGCCGCTATCAACGGTGCGGCGGCGGATATGATCCGTGAGGCGGATTGCGGTCTGTGCGTCCCCGCGGGCAACGCCGAGCAGCTGGCGCAGGCGATGCGGGAGGTTCTGGCACAGCCGGCGCTGTATCGGGAAAAAGGGCAGAACGGCCGGCAATTTTATGAGAGGAATTACACAAAGACGCGCTTTATGCAGTCACTGAACGGCTTGCTGCGGCAGTTGGCGGACAAGCCCTAATCGAGAAAGGCAGGTCAACGGTATGTTCAAAGGAAAAACATTGTTGATCACCGGCGGTACCGGTTCGTTCGGCAACGCGGTGCTGAGTCGTTTTCTGGATATGGATATTCGGGAAATCCGCATTTTTTCACGTGATGAGAAAAAGCAGGACGACATGCGCCGCCATTACAATAACGATAAGATCAAGTTTTATATCGGTGATGTGCGGGATATTCAAAGCGTGCGCAATGCGATGCACGACGTGGATTATATTTTCCACGCCGCGGCGCTCAAGCAGGTGCCCAGCTGTGAATTTTTCCCCATCGAAGCGGTGAATACCAACGTACTCGGCACGAACAATGTGCTGACCGCGGCGATTGACGCGGGCGTTCGCAAAGTAATATGCCTGTCTACTGACAAGGCGGTGTATCCGGTCAACGCTATGGGCACCTCTAAGGCGATGATGGAGAAGGTGTTTATCGCCAAATCGCGCACGGTATCGCCGGATAAGACCATCATTTGCGGTACGCGCTACGGCAACGTGATGTGTTCGCGCGGCAGCGTGATTCCTCTGTTTATTGAGCAGATCAAGAACGGCCAACCGCTGACCGTGACCGAGCCGGATATGACGCGCTTTATCATGAGCTTGGAGGAAGCGGTCGAGCTGGTGCTGTTTGCTTTTGAACACGCGCAAAGCGGCGATATCATGGTGCAGAAAGCACCCGCTTGCACGATCGGTGTGTTGGCAGAAGCGGTCAAGCAGCTTTTCCATGCGGACAATCCCATCAAGATCATCGGTATCCGGCACGGCGAGAAGATGTATGAAACCCTGCTGAGCAACGAGGAATGCGCGCACGCCATCGATATGGGGAATTTCTACCGCGTGCCCGCGGATAACCGTGACCTCAACTATGCAAAATATTTTGTAGACGGCAACACACAGCGTACACATATTCGTGAGCTTACCTCGGATGAAACCGATTTGCTCAGCGTGGAGCAGGTCAAGCAGATTTTGCTCAAGCTCGACTATATTCAAAACGAACTGGCGGAGTGGAACGCGCGATGAACCTGAACAGTCAAAAAGACCGTAAAATTCTGGTGACCGGTGCCGCCGGCTTCATCGGGAAAAATCTGGTTGCACAGCTGCGGGGCGCCAGCTATACCGCTGTCTATACTTATGATAAAACGACGGATCCCGCGCTGCTGGATGCGTACACGGCGGATTGCACGTTTGTGTTCCATCTTGCGGGAGTGAACCGTCCGGAGGATCCCGCGGAGTTCACGGCCGGCAACTGCGGCTTTACCGCCGCGCTGCTGGACAGTCTCCGGCGAAACGGTAATCTTGCGCCGGTGTTGTTCGCCTCTTCCATTCAGGCGGAGCGGGATAACCCGTATGGGAACAGCAAGCGCGCCGCAGAAGAAATGCTGGCGGCTTATGCACGCGAAACCGGCGCACCGGTGCTGATCTACCGCCTGCCGAACGTGTTCGGCAAGTGGTGCCGCCCGCAGTATAACAGCGTGGTCGCGACCTTTTGCTACAATATTGCCCGCGATCTGCCCATTCAGATCCATGACCCCGCCGTGGAATTGCAGCTGGTTTATATCGACGATGTAGCGGCAGAATTTTTGCGTGCATTGGAGGGGGAGCCGACTCGAGAAGGCGCTTTTTGCCGCGTGCCGGTCAGCCATCGGGCGACGCTCGGACAGATTGCGGCGTTGCTTCGCTCGTTTCGCGCGAGCCGCGTCAACCGTGAAACGCCGGACGTGGGGGATCCGCTGAGCAAGAAGCTGTACAGCACCTATCTGAGTTATTTGCCGGAGGAGGCGTTTGCCTATCCGCTGAAAATGAACGTGGACGCGCGCGGTTCCTTTACCGAGTTTCTGCGGTCGCCGGATAGGGGACAGGTATCCGTCAACGTATCCCATCCCGGCATTACCAAGGGCAATCACTGGCACCACACGAAGAACGAAAAGTTTTTGGTGGTGAGCGGACGCGGTGTTATCCGCTTCCGCAAGCCGGATAGCACGGAAATACTGGAATATCCCGTCAGCGGGGACAAGCTGGAGGTCGTGGATATTCCCGTCGGCTACACACACAGCATCGTCAACACCGGCGATACCGATATGGTGACGGTCATGTGGGCGAACGAGCCGTTTGATCCGGAACGGCCGGATACGTATTATCTTGAGGTGTAAAGGGAAAGGGCGTGCATGTATCCTTGAAAAAGCTAAAGGTCATGACGATTATCGGCACACGTCCCGAAATTATTCGGCTGTCTGCCTGTATCAAGGCGTGCGACCGGTATTTCGAACATATTTTGGTGCATACCGGGCAAAACTGGGATTATACGCTGAATCAGGTGTTTTTTGACGATTTGGGGCTGCGTGCGCCGGACTATTATCTGGACAGCGTCGGCGCGACTCTCGGCGAGACGATGGGCAACATTATTGCCAAATCCTATGATGTGCTGCAAAAGGAACAGCCGGACGCCGTGTTGCTGTTGGGCGATACCAACTCCGCGCTCTCGGCTATCAGCGCCAAACGCCTGAAAATCCCGATTTTTCATATGGAAGCGGGCAACCGCTGCTGGGATTGGAATGTGTCGGAGATGATCAACCGTAAGATCGTGGACCATATTTCGGACGTCAACCTGCCGTATACCGAGCATTCCCGCCGCTATTTGCTGTCCGAGGGCATCGACGGCAAAATGATATTCGTAACCGGTTCGCCCATGCGGGAGGTGCTGCGTGAGCACCGTGCCAAGATCGAGGCCAGCGACGTGCTGGAACGGCTCGGCCTGGACAAGGGGCGGTACGTACTGGTGTCCGCACATCGGGAGGAGAACATTGACAATGAGGAGAATTTCCTGTCGCTGATGTCGGCCATCAACCGCATTGCCGAAAATCTGCAGATGCCGGTGATCTATTCCACCCATCCGCGTTCGAGAAAATTCATCGAGCAGCGGCAGTTCGTTTTTCACCCGCTAGTACGAAATTGCCCGCCGTTTGGCTTCCTGGATTACAATAAGCTGCAGCTAAACAGCTATTGTGTTCTGTCAGACAGCGGTACGCTGTCCGAAGAGAGCGCCATGTTGGACTTTCCGGCGGTACTCATCCGCACCTCCACCGAACGCCCGGAGGTGTTGGACAAGGGGACGGTCGTGATCGGCGGCATCACCGGCGAGGAGGTGCAGCAGGCGATGGAGTTGGCGGTGGCGATGCACGCCAATCACGAGGAAACAGTCATGGCCGAGGATTACGCCGATACCAACGTGTCGGTGAAAGTCGTCAAGCTGATTCAGAGCTACACCAAAATCGTCAATCGGGTCATTTGGGGAAAGACGGATGCCTGAGCGCGATCGTTGATCACAGACGACAAAAAAACAGCGATTTTTTTGTCGGAACGGTTGACAGGCAGCCGGTGTTTCTGTTACAATAAACAAGATGGCAAATGCAGGATGGCGATCGCCATCCTGCATTTGCAGAAGCTACATGGAGGGAACAGCATGGAACAAACAGCCTATTTGATTCTTGAAAACGGCAAAGTTTTCAAGGGCAAGCGTTTTGGCGCCGCCGGTGATATGATCGGCGAAATCGTTTTTACAACCGCAATGACCGGTTATTTGGAGACGCTGACCGACCCCAGTTATTTTGGCCAGGTCGTGATTCAGACATTTCCGCTCATTGGTAATTATGGTGTGATTCCTTCCGATTTTGAAAGCAAAGCCCCGGCGCTTCGGGCATATATCGTGCGTGATTGGTGTCAAGAGCCTTCGAACTTTCGTAGCGAGGGTAATCTTGACACTTTTTTAAAAAACAGCGGAATTGTGGGGCTGTACGATATAGATACCCGCGCGTTGACAAAAATTGTGCGGGAATATGGCGTGATGAACGCAAAGATTACGAGCGACCCGCAGTTGACCGATGCGGTCATGGCGGAGATCAAGGCCTATCGCGTGGAAAATGCCGTTGCGTCGGTCAGCACGAAAACGGAGAGCGTTTTTCTGCCGGAGAAAGAAGCGCAGCATCATGTGGTGCTGTGGGATTTCGGCGCAAAGAAAAATATTGAGCGAGAGTTGGTCAAGCGCGGCTGCAAGGTGACCGTCGTGCCGAGTACGGCGACAGCGGAGGATATTTTGGCGCTCAAACCGGATGGTGTTATGCTGTCCAACGGCCCCGGTGATCCCGCGGAAAATGTGGAGATCATTGAACAGCTGCGCCGGCTTATGGAGCATAAGCTGCCAACCTTCGGCATCTGTCTCGGCCACCAGCTGTTGGCCCTGTCGCAGGGAGCCAAAACCGAAAAGCTGAAATACGGTCATCGCGGCGCAAACCAGCCCGCTGTGCAGACCGCTACCGGCCGGGTGTATATCACCAGCCAGAACCACGGTTACGCCGTGATCGGGGATACGCTGCCGGAACACGCCCGTATGAGCTTTATCAATGCCAATGACGGTACCTGTGAGGGCGTGACCTATACGGATATGCCGGCATTTTCGGTGCAGTTTCACCCGGAAGCCTGTGCCGGTCCGTTGGATACCGGATTTCTGTTTGATGCCTTTATTGACAGCATGAAAGGAGCGGATAAGGTATGCCGTTGAATCCTACCATCCATAAAGTCATGGTGATCGGTTCCGGCCCGATCGTGATCGGTCAAGCCGCCGAGTTTGACTATGCCGGTACGCAGGCGTGCCGTGCGCTGAAGGAAGAAGGACTGGAGGTCGTCCTGATCAATTCCAATCCGGCGACCATTATGACCGACAACGCGATGGCGGATCACATTTATATTGAGCCGCTGACGCTGGAAACCATCAAGCGCATCATCGAAAAGGAAAAACCGGACAGTCTGCTGTCTACGCTGGGCGGGCAGACCGGCCTGACGCTGTCCATGCAGCTGGCGAAGGAGGGCTTCCTGGAGGCGCACAACGTTCAGCTGCTGGGCGCGAACCCGGAAACGATCGATAAGGCGGAGGACCGCCAGATGTTTAAGGATACGATGGAGTCGATCGGGCAGCCGGTTATCCCGTCGCTGGTTGTTAACGATGTAGAAAGCGCTCTGGCATTTGCGGAGGAGATCGGCTATCCGGTTATCGTGCGTCCCGCGTTTACGCTGGGCGGCAGCGGCGGCGGTATCGCCGCCGATCCGGAGGAACTGCACGAGATTGCCACCAACGGTCTGCGCCTGTCGCCGATCACGCAGGTGCTGATCGAAAAGTGCATCTCCGGCTGGAAAGAGATCGAATTTGAGGTCATACGCGACAGTGTCGGCAATGTGATCACGGTGTGCAGCATGGAAAACTTTGATCCCGTCGGCGTACACACCGGCGACAGCATCGTTATTGCTCCGGCGGTTACGCTCGCGGACAAGGAATATCAGATGCTGCGTTCTGCGGCACTGAGCATTATTTCGGAGCTGAAGGTCGAGGGCGGCTGTAACTGTCAGTTTGCACTGCATCCTGACAGCTTTGAATACGCGGTGATCGAGGTCAACCCGCGTGTGTCGCGTTCCTCCGCGCTTGCGTCCAAGGCAACCGGCTATCCGATTGCCAAGGTAGCGGCCAAAATCGCCATCGGCTATACGCTCAGCGAAATCCAAAACGCCGTTACCGGCAGTACGTATGCCTGCTTTGAGCCGGCGCTGGATTATGTTGTGGTGAAGCTGCCGAAATGGCCGTTTGACAAGTTTGTATATGCGAAGCGGACACTGGGGACGCAGATGAAAGCTACCGGCGAGGTTATGGCGATCGGTCAGACCTTTGAAGAAGCCATCATGAAAGCCGTCCGCGGTGCGGAAATTTCACACAGCAGCTTGAATACGCCGAAGCTCAAGTCGCTGTCCGACGAGGAGATCCATTCTCATCTGTTTGTATGCGATGACGAGCGCTTGTTCTATATTTTTGAAGCGCTGCAGCGCGGCGTAACGCCGCAGGCGATCCACGACATCACCAAGATCGACCTGTGGTTCCTGCACAAGCTGTGCAAGCTGGTCGCGATAGAGAAGGAGCTTGCCGGCGGCAAGCTGTCCGACGAACTGTATTTGGCTGCGAAAAAGATGGGGTACCCGGATAAGGTGATCGAAACCATGTCCGGCTGCAAAATCAAAAACAAGCG
>CATWUX010000071.1 GCA_958354085.1 uncultured Oscillospiraceae bacterium
CGGCAATTGCTATGGCGTTATCGGCGCAAACGGCGCGGGCAAATCCACTTTTTTGAAAATTCTGTCCGGTGAGCTGGAGCCATCCACCGGCGAGGTGACGGTGGACGCCAAAACCCGTATGTCGGTGCTCAAGCAAAACCATTATGCCTATGACGAATATTCGGTGCTGGACACGATTATCATGGGCAATCCGCGCCTGTATGAAATTATCCAGCAAAAAGACGCACTGTACGCCAAAGAGGACTTCACCGAGGAAGACGGCGTTCTTGCGTCGGAGCTGGAAGGAGAATTCGCGGAGCTGAACGGCTGGGACGCGGAAACCGAAGCCGCGCGTATTCTGCAGGGCTTGGGCGTGGATAATGGGTTGCTGTATAACCAGATGAACACTTTGGCGGATAAGCAAAAGGTCAAGGTGCTGTTGGCGCAGGCGTTATTTGGCCAGCCGGATATTATTCTGCTCGACGAACCGACCAACCATCTGGATATCGCCTCGATCAAATGGCTGGAAGACTTTCTCATGGATTATATCGGCACGGTAATCGTGGTTTCGCACGACCGTCACTTTTTGAATAACGTCTGTACCCATATCGTGGATGTGGACTACAACAAAATCCGGATTTATGTGGGCAACTACGATTTCTGGTACGAGTCCAGCCAGCTGATGCAGCGTGTGATGAAGGATCAGAACAAGAAAAACGAAGATAAAATTAAGGAGCTGCAAAGCTTTATTGAACGTTTTTCTGCAAACAAATCCAAGTCGCGTCAGGCGACTTCCCGCAAAAAGCTGCTGGAAAAACTGACTGTGGAGGAAATGCCTGCCTCCTCCCGCCGATATCCGTTCGTCGGCTTTACGATGGATCGCGAGGTCGGCAAGGAAGTGCTGGCTGTGGAAAATCTATGCAAAACCGTAGACGGCGTAAAGGTACTGGACAACGTATCTTTCCGCGTCAATAAGGGCGATAAAATCGCGTTTGTAGGCGAAAATGAGATTGCAATCACAACGCTGTTCCGCATTCTGATGGAAGAAATTCCCTCGGACAGCGGCACCGTAAAATGGGGCGGCACCACCTCTCGTTCCTATTTCCCAAAAGACAATTCCGCATTCTTTGACGATTGTCCGCTGAATATTATTCAGTGGCTGCTGCAATATTCGAGCGACAACACGGAAACCTATCTGCGCGGCTTTCTGGGCAAAATGCTTTTCTCCGGCGAGGATGTATACAAGCCGGTCAGCGTATTGTCCGGCGGCGAAAAAGTGCGGTGTATGCTGTCCCGCATGATGATGTTCGGCTCGAACGTGCTGTTGCTTGACCAACCGACCAACCATCTGGATCTGGAATCCATCACGGCGGTCAACGACGGATTGATCAATTTCAACAGCAATATCCTGTTCAGCTCTTACGACCATCAGTTTATCCAAACGGTTGCCAACCGTATTATTGAAATCCGCGAGGATGGTACGATTCTGGACAAGACGATGACCTACGATGAGTTTTTGGAATTCCGTGAGACGGTAAAATAAACGTATATGAAGCAACAAGGGCGATGACCGAACCGGTCATCGCCCTTGTTGCGTATCTGTCAGCGCCACATCATCATCGTGGTAAAATAACTCGCCAGATACAAACTAACAGCGGTCATCCCGCCGATATATGCCAGCTTGCCGGGCCATTTTGTAATCTTCCGCATGGAGAAAATGGATAGGACAATCACAATAACCGCGATTCCCAGCCAGAACAGCCGTGTGAAGTCGTTGGCGTTAAACACGCGGACAATCTCATTGCCCTCAGCGTCCAGCTGAGGGCAACCGCACCCCAGCCACTTGACGATCACCGCTTGATTAAGCGCCGAATACGGCACACACAGCAAGGGAAACAGCAAGATTTGCCAAAAAAGTGAAAACAACTTTTTCATCCACTCTTCCTCCTCCACTATTTAACCGTTGGGTAAGGCCAATCGGTTTGGATTCCTCCTAAATTATATACAGTGGTATAGCCCATTTCCTGCAGCAAACGCTGTGCCTGCCCGCTGCGGTTCCCGGTACGGCAATATACGATGATCGTTTGCTTGTGATCGGGCGCATACCGGGCAATGGCGTCCGCCAAGCTGCCGAGCGGGATATTCACCATTCCCTCAATATAACCGGTTGCCACTTCATACGGTTCCCGCACATCAATCAGCAGCGCGCCGTCTTTCAGCATATTTTGCAGCGTATCCGGTGTAAAAATCGGTTGCTGTTCCGGTATCAAATCCTGGGAATTCTGCGCGTCGCTATTGTTTCCCGGCTCGGCCGACGCGAGCGCATTGTCGGCATCCGGAACCTTTTCCAATGTCTCCGTTCCTGCCGTGCCGTCGGACATCTCTTTACGCATGAAATTGGGCGCCAGAAGCGGCCATATGCCAATTGTCAGCACCAAACAAGCCGCTAACGGTATAAGCCATCTTGCCACGGAACGGCGGCGATGCGGTTTTTGAGCGGGCTGTGCCTTCTGCTCCAGCATTTCCACAATAGCAGCTGGCCGGAGACTCTCCGGCGGCTCCGGTTCCCATGCGTTCAACGTGGTTCTCAGCCTATCCAGCGTTTCCTGTTCCTCATGTAGATCACGCTTTTCCATGATCGTCTCCCCCTTTCTCGGTTTCTTCCAGTTGACTGCGCAATTTTTTCAGTGTGCGATGCAAACGGGAACGCAGCGTTCCCTCCGGCCGGTGCAGCAGCGCCGCAATTTCTTTGCCGGAAAACCCGCCGACAACCGACAGCAGCACCAGCTGCCGATCCTCTTCATCCAGTGCGGCGATGAGCTGCCACAGCAGAATCGCTTGTTCCTGCTGCGCCGATCCGCCTTCGATCGCTATATCCAGTTCGGTGATGTCGGTTTGATTGCGCAATCGGATCAATTCCGCCACGTGACGTTTACACCGGACAGCCAGAATGGCAAATAGCCAGCTGCGGAACGCCGTTTCTTTTTTTAGCTGTGCGATCCCGCGAAAGGCTTCCAGCGCCGTTTCCTGCACGGCGTCCTCCGCCTCCTCGCGGCTGCCCAAATAATACAGCGCATAGCGGTACAGCTCCCGGTACGATTGCTCATACAGTTCACCGAAAGCATGGACGTCGCCGTTTTTCGCCCGGAAAATTCGCTTGGAATTTTCATCCGTCATCCCTGATACACCCCGATACTCTATTGATATAGTGGTGAGTAATCGCCGTTTTGTTGCAAATTCTTATTTTAAATTTTTAAATCTCATGAATCCTCAAATGCGTTGCGTATTCCTTGCCAAATCGATTATAACAAAAAGAAAAGAAACTGTAAATCTTCGGTTTCTTCTGCACGTTATAAAAAATTTTCACTTATGCGGCATATTCATTGGCAAACTGTCCACAATAATCATAACGATGTACAGCAACGAATGGAGGATTCTGTATGGGAAATATCAATTTTGATAAACCGTCCAAATTTAAAAAGTTTCTATCCGGTCGGGGTTTTTACGTAGCGTTGGCATTATGCTTGGTAGCCGTAGGCGCGGTGGCAGCTGTTACCTTTATAGACAGCCTGCCGAAAATTCCGGCAGAGGACAGCAGCAGCTCCGCTTCGCCTACGCAGAGCACTGCCAAACCGACAACGACAACCGCGCTGCCGGTCAACGAACCGATGACCAATATACCGGACAACCGAACCACAACAGCGGCGCCTTCCTCCCCCACCACGGTCAAACCGGCCGATCTGTTTGTATTGCCGCTGAGCAATACCGTAACGCAAAAGTACAGCGGCGATGAACCGGTGTATTCCAAAACAATGAAAGATTTCCGCACCCATAACGGTGTGGATTTCAAGGGCGAAATCGGCAGTGAGGTCAAATCCGCCGCAGACGGTACTGTACTGGCAGTGGAGCAGGATATGTTATGGGGCGGCATTGTGAAAGTCGATCACGGCTACGGTATTCAATCGATTTATTACGGCGTTACGGTTAACGGGCTGAAAAAAGGCGATATCGTAAAAGTGGGCGATGTGCTGGGCAAGCTGTCGGAAATTCCCTGTGAAACGCTGGAAGGCGGACATTTGCATCTCGAAATTCTTGCAAACGGAAAATATGTTGATCCTCTGGAAGTGCTGAAACGCGAAGTGAAATTTGAAGAATAGCCTGCCCTCGGAAACCGCGTGCATTTTTGTAACCGGATCGGCAAGAAGGGCATAAAAAACCACCGGCAAACGCCGGTGGTTTTTTATAGGCATTTTTATTTTGTGCCGAAAATGCGATCGCCCGCATCGCCGAGTCCGGGCACGATATAGCCGTGATCGTTCAGATGCTCATCCAGCGACGCGCAATAAACCTGCACATCCGGATGACTTTCTGTAAGATGTTTAAGCCCTTCGGGAGCGGCAATAATACACATAAACTTAATGCTCTTGGGGTTGCGCCGCTTGATCTGCGTGATCGCATCCACGGCTGAACCGCCGGTCGCCAGCATGGGATCCAGCACGATGACTTCTCGTTCCTCAATATCGCCGGGCAGCTTGCAGTAATACTCGACCGGCTGGAGCGTTTTCGGATCGCGATACAGACCAATATGGCCGATGCGCGCAGAAGGAACCAGCTCTACCGCGCCGTCTACCATGCCCAACCCGGCACGCAAAATCGGTACAAAAGCCAGTTTGCGTCCGGCCAGCATTTTGGCGGTGGTTTTGGCTACCGGCGTTTCCACCTCGACCTCGCAAAGCGGCAGGTCGCGAGTGGCTTCATAGCACAGCAATTCCGTGATTTCCTGAATCAACTCGCGGAATTCCTTGGAACTGGTATTTTTGTCCCGCAAAATGGTAACCTTGTGTTGGATCAGGGGGTGGTCGGCGATAAACGCGTTGTTTGACATAAACATTCCTCCTATTTTGCTTACCGAGCCTGTTGGCGCTGCTTGAGCTCTCTTTCCGCCTGCGGTAGACGCAAATAGATGGGCAAAAGCGCCGCGGCGTCGATACATTGCCCGTTTTCAGCCAGTACAGCGGCTTCCGCTGCAACGCCGGTCGCCTGTTGAAAACGCAGGGCGGGCGGCGCCAAAATCAGGTCCGGCACGAATTCTTTCAAACTAGTATAACACAGATTTGCGCCGTCTCCAACTAAAAAAATCATTTTTTTGTAAGAATTCAGTCGAATTTTTAAATCATCAATGGAAATGGCTTCATCTGGTGTCAAGCGTATAACCTTTCCACCTTCGCACAGGAAGTCTGCCGTATACACCTGACGGCATCGTGCGTCCATAACCGCACACACAATACCGTCAAACGGCAACCCGTCCACATTGTGCGCCATAGCCGCTAAGGTCGATACACGTGCGCACGGGATTTTGCGTGTAAAGGCTAATCCTTTTACGGCAGCAACGCCAATACGCACGCCGGTAAAAGAGCCGGGGCCGGCAGAGACTGCCAGTACATCCATGTCCTCCAGCGACAACGCCGCATTTTTCAGCATAGCGTCTACCATGGGCAATAAGGTTTGACTATGCGTCAGGCGGGTGTTGACCACAGAGTTGGCGAGGATTTCTCCGTTTTCCGTGACCGCACAGGAGGCGGGGCCGGCCGACGTTTCAATTGCCAAAATTTTCATAAGCAGAATCCATTCCTTTCGAGGGGGGAGCTCCGATAGTAATACGGCGGGAGGTATCGTCCAGCCGTTCAAATTGCACATAAAGGGTATCTTCCGGCAGAGCGGCCAAAATATTTTCGCTCCATTCCACAACCAACAGCGCTTCGCTGTTCAGATATTCAAAATAGCCGGTTGTTTCCAAGTCCTCCCAACCGGATACACGGTACATATCAAAATGTACCAGCGGCGGTTGTCCGCCGTATTCATGCACCAGCGCAAAGGTCGGGCTGGACACTTCGGCGTCAAGCCCCAGACCGGCTGCCATTCCACGGACAAAAGCAGTCTTCCCCATGCCCAATCCGCCCAGCAGCGCAATCACGCCGCTGTGTAGCTGGCGGGCGAAATCCGCTCCGGCCGCCTCTGTTTCCGCAACCGAATGGGTCACAATTTCCTGCATAGTTTGTCCAACCCTTTCTCCGCATAGAGCCCGTCGCGCTCTTGGTTTACATTGCCAGCGTTTATTATAGCATATTTATAAATATCTTAAAAGACTTAATCTTGATTACCTGTGAGAAAAAAGGTATAATAGCCATAAAGACAAGCGGTATATGCCGCGGAAAGGGGTTCTTTGTGAGATTTTTTGCAAAAATACAGGATGTGTTCCGTTCATATATACGCTATACCGATTGGATTTTGGTTGGATTATGCGCCATAGCCTCGGCGTATGGCTTTACTCTGGTCTATTCCGCTGCTGTTACCGCCGGAAAAGGACGCGGCGGCTATCTCATTCAGCTGCTGGCGTGTATCGTCGGCTTGTTGGTTGCGCTCGTGATCTCGCGCTTTGACTACGAAATAATCTGCGCCGGTTGGCCGATATACGCCGGCGTGGTGCTGATACTGATGATTCTTACCTTTACCCCTCTTGGCCTGAACATGCCCGGCACCGATGACACCGCGTGGCTGAATATCCCCGGTATCAATGTTACGTTTCAACCGTCCGAGCTGTTAAAGATTGTCTTTATCATTACATTTTCCAAGCATCTGGTGATGGTGCGCGACCGGATGAATCGCCCGCTGGTCGTACTGGGGCTGTGCCTGCACGCCATCGTTCCGGCAGCGATGATTTTCAAACAAGGCGACGACGGAACGTTGCTGGTTTTTCTGTTCATTTTTCTTGCCATGATGTTCGGCGCGGGTATCAAGCCGCTCTATTTTTTGATTGCCGGCATTCTGGGAGCTGCCGCTGTGCCGCTGGTTTGGAACTTCTTCTTGGACGAAGACAAGAAAGCACGATTTCTGTCGCTCTTTTTTGTGGAGGAATACGCGGAAACCATTGGTTGGCAGCAACAGCAAGGATTGATGGCGATCGGCTCCGGACAGCTGACCGGTCTTGGCTTTCTGGAAGGCGGCGGCCATGGTCTGTACGCCCGCAACAACGACTTTATTTTCACGGTTGCCGGTGAAGAGTTCGGTTTTATCGGTGGCATGGCGGTCATCCTGATTCTGTTATTTATTGTGCTGGAAATTCTGCGCTGCGCCATGACAGCGCGCGACACGCTGGGCACCTATATCTGCATCGGCATGATGTCGTATATCGGTTTTCAGACACTCATTAATCTCGGGATGAATCTGCGCGTATTGCCCGTTATCGGCATTACTCTCCCCTTTTTCAGCGCGGGCGGCAGCTCGGTCGCTACGCTCTATATCGGCATGGGACTTGTACTCAGTGTGTATTTTTCCAGTCGCGCCCGCAAGCATAATTCCATTTTTACAAAACCGGTTTAGTTTCTTACACAGCCGCCCGAATAGGGCGGTGACTTAAGAAAACATTGAAGCAAAAGGCGGTTTAGCTTGACGGCTATGCCGTCTTTTGCTGTTTTTGAGTTGTATTGTGGGCTTCTTCGATAGCCCGTGTAAAGTCAAATGCACCGATGAAGTTATAGACAATGGTGATCTCCCTTGTCTTGGATTTCTTGTCTGCGTGGGACACTTCGATGCGGTCAATAAATTCTCGGAGAACTGCCGCGTCAAGCTCCTGCATATCCGTGTACTTCTTCACCGCTGCGACAAATGCCTTGGCGTTGGTTTTCTGCTGCTCCTGCTGTTTCAGCTCCTTGCGCAAAACCTCTGCCATAGATTTAAGGTTGCTCTGTTCCAGCTCGTAGTCATGGGACATTTTGATAAATCTGTCATCGGACAGCTTACCCATTACATTGTCCTCATACAATCTGGAAATGATACGGTCAAGCTCTGCAATGCGCTTATCAGCTTTTGCCAGCGTGTCACGCTTACGCGCAAATTCCGCGTCACGATCTCGCATACTGATGTCTGCCGCTTCTTGCATAAACTCGGCTTCATGCTGGCTCACATACTGTATGGCTTCGCGCAGATTCTTTAGCACGATTTCATGCAGTACCACATTTCTGATCGAATGTGTTGTGCATAGGTCTTTCCCCTTGCGGTAGGTGGAGCAGATAAAGTATTTCTGTTCCTCCGTAAAATTGGTGGCGCGGCATTGATACATCTTGCCGCCGCACTCTGCACAGTAGAGCAGCCCGGAGAAGATACCCATATCACCCATCTTGGTAGGACGGCGGCGGGATTTACGGATATTCTGGACAATGATAAATACGCTTTCCTCAATGATCGCGGGCTGGGTGTTCTCAAAGATTACCCAATCCGCAGGATCGTTCCAGAGCTTCTTTTTGCTCTTATAGGATTGCTTCGTTGTCTTGAAGTTTACCGTGTGTCCCAGATAGTCCACGCGCTCCAAAATGCGGGAAACGGTTTCATTTGTCCACTTGTACGGATCAGCCGTAGGCTTGTTGCTAGCTGGCAGCCCTTTGGAATGAGCATAAGCAGTAGGATTCAAAATCTGATGCTGTTTCAGCCACTTGGCAATTTGAGTAGGTCCAAAACCGTCAACACAGAGGGAGAAAATCTTTTGCACAACGGCTGCGGCTTCTTCATCGACAATCCATTTCTTTTTGTCCTCTTGGTCTTTGATATACCCGTATGGGGGAATGGTAGTCAGATGTTCGCCGGATTTTCCCTTGCTCTGCCATGTGGCGCGGATCTTCTTGGAAGTATCGCGGGCGTACATTTCGTTGAAAACATTGCGGATAGCGGTAAACTCATTCTCGCCCCGGGTGCTGTCAACACCGTCATTGACGGCAATAAAGTGTACGCCAAACTCCGGGAAAAGAACATCCGTATACATACCCACTTGCAGATAGTCGCGCCCGAATCGGCTCATGTCCTTTACGATGACGCGCTTAATTTTGCCAGCCTTAATATCAGCAAGCATACGCTGGAAGCCCGGACGGTTGAAGTTCGTTCCCGAATAGCCGTCATCCTCGTCATAGTGCCGGATAGCGGTATACCCGTGGTCTTTGCAGTAGCGTTCCAGAATCTTCTTCTGATTGGCAATACTGTTGCTCTCACCGTCCAACTTATCTTCCTGCGACAAGCGTTCATACAGGGCGGTTATGCCTTCTTCCTGCGCATCCATTCCGTTGCCTTGCACATAGAATTGCAGAACATTGTCACGGATCACGCTGCGGAGTTCGCTGCTTAAAGCGTTGGGTGTCTGCACGCTCTGAAATTGGATTCCGTTCATCATTTGCAGTCACCGCCTTTCATAAGAAGCCACGCGAAATTTAGGGCTTCATAGAGCTTGCGGCTTTTGTCCAGTATGGCGCGGAGATCTTCGCCGCCTACGGTTTCAATCCCAATGTCATACTTAGCTGCATACTCCGAAAAAAGCAAAGTGTGTACTGTGTTCCGTGAGATACGGGAAATGTCGGTAACAACGATTTTCCCGATCCTGCCCTGTGCCATAGCCATCTGCATTTCATTCAATGCCGGACGATCAAGGCTCAGTCCGCTAAATCCGTCATCCACATACAGGGTATAGGCTGTTACACCGTTTGTCATTGCATGGTGGAGAAGTCGGTACATTTGATTGTCAAGGTTCAAATCTGTATTGATATGCGCCGCACGATAGTAGTATGCGGTCATCTTGTCTGGCTGCTGTTTCATGTTTACCTCCTGTTCCGGCAGCCGGACAAACAGGTTATTTATATTATACCATCAAACCTGTTCGCCGTCAGTAGGCAAGATGTAAATTATTTGTGGCTCTTTGCCTGCTGCATATCATTTCTTATCATGCGGCGAATTTTTGTCGCGGCGTCCTCTTTTGCGCCATCCTTAACGACGGCCTTCACGATATATGTCATGTCCCCGATTTTGTACTCTCGTACAACGGGGACATTTGTTTTCTGATTGATTGCTGTGTTCATAAGAAACAAATCCCCCTTTCATGGGATAGAAAAACTTAAATCATAATAAAGAAGCTCAAAGGACGGCTGCTGGCGCAGCACCACGGGAATTTTACCCCTCCGACGGTCTGCCGAAGCCCTGCCCATCGCCTGCGACGCTTTAAACGCTCGGACTGTGGCTGCAAGGGAGTACCATTATTCCTTTTGCGCATCCTCGCCCGCAAGCTGCCACACTGCATTACGGTGAAAGTGTTTGTCGCTCGGCATATCCTCCCGGATACGGGTCATGGCGCACCCACCGCACGGCTCGGCGCAAAAGGGATGTATCCTTTGTGCTTTATGACGCAATCGTCGTTATCTTACGCGCGTATTTGTCAAGGAACAGTCAGTCGGACTTGCAGAAAGGGGAAAGTGCTTGTCCGGCAGTCGGGTCAATCTACCCGAAAAGTGAGGATCTTCGTTATGAGCTTGGTTTCCAGCCTCCGTCGCAGTTCTTCGTCCACACAGAGATGGGGATTGCCGTATTCGTCGTATAGCTCGCGCAGTGACAGTTTGGCAATATAACCCGCATAGTGTTTCAAAACCGCGTTGATGGCTTCCACGTCGCCGCCTGCTGCTTTCTGAATGACAGTAAAGGGCAGCAGACGTGCGTTGTTTAGGTTATTGTTCATCTGCTTTTCCTCCCATCAGTTCTCTCAGCAATTTTAAGGTGGCGGATCTGCGGTAAGCAACGGAGCTGCGCACCATGTTCAGTGCCTTGGCGATCTCGCCGTCCGGCATATCAAGGAAATAGGACAGCAGGATAATATCGCGTTTCTGCTTCGGCAGGGCCGCAATTGCTTCCGCCAGTTCGTCGCTTGCGATTTGGACGGTATTGCCCAGAACGTCGAATGTCCGATCGTCGGCAAAATAATCATCACAAACCGAAAGCTGCTCCATGACTTCTACCGGAAGATCTGAAAAACTGATTTCCCGGTTTCTTTGTCGTGCCAGCTCGTCAAGGTAGTCCCTTGCTTCGTTCCGCAGTACCTTTTTGCAAAATGCATCAAAGGTATGCCGTATGTGTTCTTCATGCGAATGAGGTTCCATTTTCTCACCTCCCTTCGCAACCGCAAAGGCGGGTGATTTTCTTCCCCTTTCGCCACTACTACGGTGACGGGTACCCGTATTTCCAAATGTGGCGAAAAAAGTTAAAGATTTTTACGGAATCGCCATGCGCAAATCTTGCATGCCTGTTGATCTCAAGTGTTTAGTATGAAAGCCTAATGATTAAAAACGAGGTATACCTTGTTAGAGATGACAAAAGGCACCCAAGCGAACAAAGACGCTTGGATGCCATGCGATAATAATATTTGTCTAATACTCGTTACATAGAAAAGGTGAAAATGGGACGCCTCACTTGCCGAGAACAACAACCTCTTCACACTCTTTAACAAGGCGCTCATCGTGCGTTGCAAG
>CATWUX010000072.1 GCA_958354085.1 uncultured Oscillospiraceae bacterium
CTATACCGGCATATAAGAACATCTAAAGAGATAATTAGAAATCTATTAAATGATTCATCAAAGAAAATGTACTGCGGCCGGCAGGAAAGGGACAATATCGTCGCCGCCTGCCGCCTCATGCCCTTGGAAAAAGTATTCAGGGATTTTCGGCTGTCCAAGCGAAACGCCTCTGTCAGCTGCCCAAAGCGTTTCTTATCAAAGTGCGGATAGGCGGCGCTATACAGCTGCGCCATGCGTTCCATGTTGGCGCTCGGCAAAAAGTACAGCTCATCCGGCACATAAGCAATCGTGGATTTGACCGCCGGATTCTCATAGACCGGTTGGTCGTCGATCTGGATTTCCCCCTGATCCGCTTTATAAACGCCGGTGATCAGGCGCAAAAAGGTCGATTTACCGGCGCCGTTGGAGCCAACCATACCGTAAATGCAGCCATGCGGAATGGTACAGCTAATCGCATTCAGCGCTGTAAAATCGCCAAAGCTCTTGGTCAGATTTTCTACCCTTATCATCGTGTTCATCCTTTCATCATGTGTACGCTATTTGTTTCCTGACAGTGTATAGGCGTGATCCACGCGTTCGATCAGTTCCTGTTTGGACACCCCGGCAAGAGCCAGCTCCTTGGCCAGCTCCTCCAGCTCGTCCAACCGGGCGCGCCGGTTGTCGCTGAGCAGCGCCACAGCATTTTGCGAAACAAAGCAGCCGCGCCCCGGCACTGCACATAAAATGCCGTGACTATCCAGTTCTGCATACGCTTTTTGGATGGTGTTGGGGTTTACGGATAAGTCAATCGACAAACTGCGCACAGACGGGAGCTGATCGCCGGGCTTTAATAGGCCGGACAAAATAAAGCGTTCTGCCTGACGAACAATCTGCTCATAGATCGGTTGTCTCGACATCGTATCAACGGTAAACATCACGTCCTCCTTTCTTTGCAATGCATATTAACTGTACTAGTTATTGTAATACACTTAATATACACCGTTCTTTTTGAGTTGTCAAGACAGAATTTCATAAAAGCGATAAATGGACAAAGAGACGGCGGACAAAAAATGTCCGCCGTCTCTTTGAGGTGAAAATTCAGTTTTCCTTTTGCGGGCTGATAACGCCTGCGCGATAAGCAGCCAACAGTTGTTTCAGATCCGCGATTCGCGCCGCCAGCTGTGCTCCGGCATCGGTATTCCGCGTCAGCACGCGGCTGCTGGAGGTCTCAAAGATATTGGTAGTCGTCATGATATCGCGGTTTTCTTCGATTGCCCGTTTCTTGCCGCAGAAGGATTCATGCGAAACCAACCGCAGTCCCCAAGAATTCGCAATCAGGGTATAACCGGCGATACCGGTCGTGTCGTGATACGCTTTACAAAAGCCGCCGTCGATCACCAGCAAACGGCCGTTCGCTTTGATCGGGCTTTCCCCCGCCTTGGCTTTGACCGGCACATGACCGTTGACGATATGGGAATGTGCCGGATTCAGTCCAAATTCCGTAAGAATCCGATCGCACATCGCCGCGTCCATGATATGGCGGTAATAAGGATTTTTCTTTTCCGTCCAGACGGTTTTATCCGCGACAAAATAGCGTTCGAAGGTACTGATCTTATCGCGGCCGAACAGCGGGGACTGCCGCCCGCACCAGAGATACCACAGGAAATCGACGCATGCCTGCTTTTCCGGATGCTCTTTCGGCAGAAAATACGCTTTGCGCGCCATCGTATCCGCATAATCCATGTAGGATTTTCCGCTGTATACAGCGCCGTCAACCGCATATGTTGTAAAGGAACCGTCCTCGTCCATGGGGATACAGCCATGAAACAGCAAATTGCCGTTGTAAACATAATACATCGAACCGTGGCTGTACAAAAAGCCGATATGCCGCTGGAGCCGCTCGCTCCGCCGGAAGGCATGACGCAGCGTTGCCATCAGCTCGCGCTCCGCCACGGTCAGCTCGTATGGATGGGCCGGATCAACCGTCGGGAAATGCGCGTCGTTGAGTGGGTAAACCACCCCGTTGATTTTGACCGTTTTTGCCGACACGTCAATATTCTCCAACAAGCGGCGGTCGTTCATGCCGTATTCCGGGTGTGCGGCGATCAGCTGTCCTTCCAGCTTAAACTGCATGATCGCGATTGCCTTGTGCACCTTGGACAGCGTGTCCATACTGGTTTTCAGATAAGTCTTGTCGTCCGGATTGCGCGGTGCAAACCAAGTACACTCCTTATAGGTCTCCTGTGCGAACGCAATCATATCCCGCAGGCTGATGCCGTATCCGTTTTCGATGATATCCAGCGTATTATATTGCAGCGCCAGATTCAGCACGCACGCGATACAGGCTTCGTTTCCGGCCGCCGCGCCCATCCACAGGATGTCGTGGTTGCCCCACTGTATATCCACGCGGTGATGCTGCATCAGCATGTCCAGTATCCGATCCGCGCGTTCGCCGCGGTCATAAATGTCGCCGACAATATGCAGCCGATCGACCGCCAACCGTTTGATCAGCGCGCACATAGCACTGATCAATTCCTCCGCACAACCGGTATCCACAATCGTGGAAATGATATTCTGATAATATTTTTGTTTATTATCCTCTTCACAATTTGTGTGCAGCAGCTCATCCAGCACCGACATCCAGGCTGCAGGCATACATTCGCGCACCTTGGTGCGGGTGTATTTGGATGCCACCAGCTTGGCTACCTCTACCAGCCGGTACAGCGTAATGCTATACCAGTCGTCCATGTTGGTGCCAGCGCGCTTGACCTCCTCCATTTTCTCGGACGGATAATAAATCAGCATCGCAAACCAAGCGCGCTCTCGCTCCGGCACCGTATGTCCGAACGCACGGTCGACCTTTTCACGGATAACACCGGAGCAATTGTTGAGAATATGCCCGAATGCTTCCTGCTCTCCGTGCAGATCGCTCATGAAATGCTCGGTACCTTTCGGCAGATTCAGTGCGGCATTCAAATGGATGATCTTGGTACACACGGCTTCCGGCGTCGGGTATTGCTGCGCCAGAAGCTGTAAATATTTCAGTTGCGCCGCTGTATAAGAACTATTCTGGCTCATACAAGCCCCACCTTTCCGTATAGTCTTGTTTATTGGGGCAAGTGTGCCTGCACATAGGCTTTCAGTTCCTCAGTTTTATCCGTCTTTTCCCATGCGACGTCTATATCCTCGCGGCCGATATGCCCGTAGGCCGCCAGCTGGCGATAAATCGGCGCACGCAGCTGCAAATTTGCGATAATCGCGGCCGGGCGGAAATCGAATACCGCGCTCACCGCCGCGGCCAGCACATCGTCCGCAACCACGCCGGTACCCTCGGTATCCACCAGCACCGACACGGGATGCGCCACACCGATCGCATATGCCAGCTGCACTTCACAGCGTTTGGCCAAGCCGGCCGCTACGACGTTTTTCGCCGCGTACCGCGCCATATAGGTCGCGCTGCGATCCACCTTGGTGGGATCTTTTCCGGAGAATGCACCGCCGCCGTGACGGGCGTAACCGCCATAGGTATCCACGATGATTTTGCGGCCGGTCAAACCGCTGTCACCGTGCGGTCCGCCCACAACAAACCGACCGGTGGGGTTGACAAAAATTTTCGTATCGTCATCCAGCAGCTCCGCCGGGATGACCGGACGGATGATCCGCTCGATCACATCCGCACGGATCGTATCCAGCGATACATCCGCACTGTGCTGCGTAGACAGGACAATAGTATCGACGCGCACCGGCGTTTGTCCGTCGTATTCCACCGTGACCTGTGTTTTGCCATCCGGCCGCAGATACGGCAGCGTACCATCTTTACGCAGTGCGGTCAGTCGTTTTGCCAGCTTATGCGCCAGTGAAATCGGCAGCGGCATTAACTCCGGGGTTTCATCGCAGGCATACCCAAACATCAGCCCTTGATCACCGGCGCCGATTTTGTCAAAATCTTCCGCTTCTTTTCCCCGAATCTCCAGTGCCTCGTTGACGCCCATGGCGATATCCGGCGACTGTTCGTCAATCGCAGTAAGCACCGCGCAGGTACTTCCATCGAAGCCCTGTGCCGCATCGTTGTAGCCGATATCCCGAATCACCTGCCGGGCGATACTGGGGATGTCCACATAACAGCTGGTCGAGATTTCCCCCATCACCAGCACCATACCGGTCGTTGCGATCGTTTCGCAGGCGACATGTGCCTGTGCATCCTGTGCGAGGATAGCGTCCAATACAGCATCGGAAATCTGATCGCAAACTTTATCCGGATGCCCCTCCGTTACCGATTCCGATGTAAAAAAACGTTTTGCCATAATTTCCTTCTTGTCCTTTCTTTTCAGCGGTATTTTCCCGCATAAACGATATAAAAAAAGCCCTCCGGAAGTCCGGACGGCACAACGCAAGCGACGTACACCATCCTCATCTCCCGGTTTTACCCGCAGGAATTGGCACCTTGCTGCATTTCTGCCACAGGTTGCCGGACATCATCGGGCCTGATCCCTCCGTCACTCTTGATAAGGGTTCTATTTATTCTTCCCTATTATAATGGAGCTATACGATTTTGTCAAGGCGTGTAAGATCCGGAGTTTTTTCATGTTTTTTCAAAATGACTCTCGGCAGATTTTTTGAAAAAAAGCCTTGACAAATTCGCGATTATTCTATATAATAGCTTTCGTTCCAAACAATATGGACGTTTAGCTCAGCTGGTAGAGCTTCCGCTTGACGTGCGGAAGGTCAGCGGTTCAAGTCCGTTAACGTCCACCAAACCTGCGGTACGCAAAAGTGTACCGCAGGTTTTCTTTTGTAGTAAAACAGGAGGGCAGCATCTATGGTCTATCTGATAACGGGAAGCTCACATACCGGAAAAACCTTTCATGCGCATCAATTGCTGGAACAGCTGCATTATCCTTATTTATGCATCGACCACCTGAAAATGGGGCTGATTCGCAGCGGCTATTGTTCTCTCACGCCGGAAAGCGACGATGAGGAACTCACCGCCTTCCTATGGCCTGTTGTACGGGAAATCATCAAAACAGCGATTGAAAACGAGCAAAACCTGATTGTAGAGGGCTGCTATGTTCCGCTCAATTACCGGCAAGATTTTGACAAACGTTACCTGCCAAATATAAAGGGTGTTTGCCTGATTTTTGACCGGCAATATATCGAAACGCAGTATGCGGTCATCAAGCAATATGCGAATGTTGCAGAAAAGCGCATGGACGATGCTTTCTGTACAAAAGAACATCTGCTGCAAGAAAACGCCCGTAATCTGGCTCTCTGTCAGAAATACGCCTGCCCGTACATCTTGATTACCGATACATACCCAACGGACATTTCCGCTTACCTGAATAAACAAAAGTCACCGCCTTGTTAAAGCGCTTTTGTTGTTTATTCAAGTTCTATAATTTCATTATACAAATCCGCATAGCGTCCTTTTGCCGCTAAAAGTTCTTCGTGCGTTCCGCGTTCGATAATGCGTCCTTTTTCCAATACCATTATGGCATCGGAGGTTCGGACGGTTGATAGTCTGTGAGCGATAACGAAGGTGGTGCGGTTCTTCATCAAAGCATCCATTCCCTTATCAATCATACGCTCAGTTCGGGTGTCGACCGAACTGGTTGCCTCATCGAGAATCAGGATCGGCGCCTTGGAAATGGCTGCACGCGCGATATTCAAGAGCTGACGCTGTCCCTGCGAAAGATTGGCACCGTCGTTTTCCAGTACCGTGTCATAGCCGTTTTCGAGCTGTTCGATAAACGGATGCGCCGAAGCAAGTTTGGCCGCTTCCACGACTTCCTGATCCGTAGCGTCCAATCTGCCGTAACGGATGTTCTCACGGACAGTTCCTGTAAACAAATGGGTATCCTGTAAAACCATAGCGATATTAGAGCGCAGGAACGAACGGTCTATTTTCTCGATCGGTACACCGTCGATAGTGATGGTTCCGTCCTGTATATCGTAAAAGCGGGACAGGAGATTGGTTACCGTTGTCTTGCCTGCGCCGGTAGATCCGACAAAAGCGATCTTTTGTCCGGGCTTTGCATACAACGAAATATCGTGAAGGACGGTAACATCGGGAGTATAGCCGAAGTTTACATGGTCAAGCACAACATGGCCATTGATCTTATCGAGCGATACCGTGTCTTTGTCGGGTTCTTCCGAGGCGGTATCCAGCACATCAAATACACGCTCGGCACCCGCCAATGCGGAAAAAACCGTATTCATCTGCATGGAAACCTCGTTGATCGGACGGTTAAACTGTCTCGTGTAGTTCAAAGACACCGTAAGGCCGCCAATATCAAATTTGCTAAGAACCACAAGCACGCCGCCGACACAGGCAACCACCGCATAAACAGCATTACAAAGTTGGTGCGTCACCGGTCCCATAATGCCGGAACGAAACTGTGCCTGCTCTTGTGAACGACAAAGCTTTTGATTCAGATATGCAAATTCATCCCGAACGATCTCTTCGTGATGGAACACCTGGACTACCTTTTGCCCGGAAATCGTTTCCTCGGTAAAGCCGTTGAGCATACCGAGGTTTTTCTGCTGTTCTTTATATGCCTTTCTGCCCTTTTTCATAATCGTTTTGCTGAGATAAGTCAGGATCGGCGTGGCAACGATGGTAATCACTCCGAGGATAGGATTGGTGTATAGCATCAACACGATTGTACCTACAATCGTGATCACGCCTGAAATGATCTGAATGAGCGTTGTATTCAACATTTCTCCGACTGTATCCACATCGTTGGTAAAACGGGACATAATGTCACCTGTCTGATGGGTGTCAAAATACCGAACCGGGAGACTTTGCAGCTTGGCAAACAATTCCGAGCGCATCCGCACCAAAGTACGCTGAGAAGCCAGCAGCATCAAACGCTGCTGGAGCCATTGGGCCAGGATGGAAATCCCGTAGATGACCGCAAGAATAATCAGCCATATCGCAAGTCCTAAAAGTCTTGCGCTCAGATCCGTATCTGCTTCATCAAAATAGATGAATTTATTGATGATAGGTCGCAACAGATAGGAGGCTGCCAGAGAAGAAACCGTATAAATAACCGAACAGATAAGGGCTGCTGCAATCAGGACCTTCTCGTGAGAAAGATATTTGATCAGACGCACGATGGCGTTCTTGAGATCCTTTGGTTTACCGGAAGCACCCATTGCGCGGTCATGACCTGCGCCCTTGCCCATGTCCATCTGTTTTTTCTGCGTTTGTGCTTTTGACCCGCTGTATTTTGCCTCGATGCGTGCGGCACGTGCCTCATTCATGGAGTGCTTCCTCCTCTCTGTCCTTTTGTGAATAATAGATTTCCTGATAGGTCGTACAATTCTTTATCAGTTCATCGTGTGTTCCGCAGGCAACTACCGCTCCCTGCTCCATAACGATAATTTTGTCGGCGTCCATAACCGATGAAATACGCTGAGCGATGATCAGCTTTGTGATATTGGAAAGCTGTTCCCGGAATGCACGGCGAATGCAGGCATCGGTTGCCGTGTCAACGGCGCTTGTAGAGTCATCCAATATCATGATTTTCGGCTTTTTCAAAAGTGCGCGGGCGATGCACACCCTTTGTTTCTGACCGCCGGAAAGGTTGCCGCCGCCCTGCCCGATTTCGGTATCATAGCCGTCCGGAAACGATTGAATAAATCCGTCTGCCTGAGCGATCTTACAAGCGGCAATCAGTTCTTCATCGGTGGCTTGCTCATTGCCCCAACGCAGATTTTCTGCAATAGAACCCGAAAAAAGCGTGTTTTTTTGAAGAACTACCGCTATATTTTCACGCAGTTCTTGAAGAGACAGTTCCCGTACATCAACGCCATCCACCAGTACCTCACCCTCGTCAGGATCGTACAGACGCGGTATCATCGAAATAAAGGTGGATTTGCCCGATCCGGTAGAACCGATGATACCGACCAATTCACCGGAGTTGATCTTCACACAAATACGGTCAAGCACCGGCACCGGATTGTCCTTGAAATATCGGAAAGATACATTTCTAAATTCAATATTACCGGATGCGATCTTATGTTCCTTCTCGGCGGCATTCTCGTCGCTGATAGCGGAAACCGTATTGATAACCTCAGAGATACGCCGGTCAGATGCCGCCGCGCGGGTGGCCTGCAAAAAAATGTTTGCAAGAAAGTTCAATGCGGTCAGCACCTGCGACAGATAGGTAATGAAAGCGGTCAGTGTCCCCACTTCCATACCGCCGATCATAATTTGCTTTCCTGCGATCCATACAACAAGCAGTGTGGTCACATTAACAGCCAGTGCGGAGATCGGCTGCATTAAAATCATCATTTTCAGAGCATTGATGGTCTTATCCATCAGGCTGCTGTTGATGACGCTGAACTTATCTTTTTCGTGTTCTTCCCGGACAAAGGACTTGATGACTTTTTCGTTGGTAATCGTTTCGCCAATACCGGTGTTCAATCTGTCAAGCTGATTTTGCATGACCGTATAGCGGGGTGACGCCGTTTTGATGATAAGGAATGTCGCCAAAGCCAGAATCGGAACAACGATCAGAATGACCCACGCAATATCCGGTTTCAGCATAAAAGACATCACAAGCGCACCAATAAGCATGACCGGGCTGCGGAAGCAGCCGCGAAGAAGCGACTGCGTAAAGGTTTGGATTTGCGTAATATCGTTAGTCACACGAGTGATAAGCGAACCGGTAGAAAAACGGTCGATGTCCTTAAAAGAGAAGGTCTGGATCTTATCAAACGTATCCTGCCTTACGCCGGCCGCCATTCTCGAGGAACCTCTGACGGCAAAGAATGCACCAAGCACACCGGCAATCAGCATACCGATAGCGATCAGCAGCATATACAGCCCATTTTGCAGGATGTACGGAATGTCGCCGGTTGCCGCACCTTTGTTTATAATGTTCGCATTGATAAACGGAAGGATGAACTCGCCTGCGGCTTCAAGCGTCATAAAAACCGGTCCCAGCAGAAAGCAGTACCAGTTTTCCTGAATGTAGTGTTTGTATTTATGCATTCTCTCTCCCCTTTTCATCGGTATGAATACCTAAGATTGCTTTTTGAAAAAGACAGTATAGCCGTTTGACCATACTGCCTTTTGGTTTATTCTGTTCGGTTTTTGCATTTTTCCGTTCAGTCCGGAATAGAGTCGGACAACCGGTAGGCAAACTGATTGATATCGTATACCCCGTTGGCCATCACACCGACATACTTCAGTGCCTTGCCGGTACCGATCGCCACACATGATTCGGGATCATCCGCCACGCGGCAGGCAACCCCGGTTCGCCGCGTCACCCTTTCCGGCATATTTTTCAACAAGGCGCCGCCCCCGGACAGCGTAATGCCGCTGTCCAATATATCGCCCACCAGTTCGGGCTGTGTCGTTTCCAGCACATGCTGAATGGCCGACAGAATGCCGTACAAAGGCTCCGAAATCGCTTCCAAAATCTCATTGGCGTCCACCTTCTGCACGCGCGGCAAGCCGCTGAGCGCATCGCGTCCGCGTACTGGCATCGTATCCGGCTCCCCCGCCGGCATAGCGTTACCGATCGTTTTCTTCACCTGCTCGGCTGTCAGGTCACCGATAATCAGCCCATATTGCGTGCGCATGTATCGGACGATTGCCGCATCAAAATCGTCCCCGCCCAGGCGAATCGAAATCGAATTTGCCAGCCCTTTCAGCGACATAACGGCGATGTCCGTTGTTCCGGCTCCTAAATCCACTATCATGCTGCCGCGCGGCGCGGAAACATCCAACCCCGCTCCCACAGCCGCCGCAACCGATTCTTCCATCAACACCACGCGGCGGATACCCGCCGCCGATACCGCTTCCACAACGGAACGCTGCTCCACCTCCGTCACCGTCGCCGGAACGCTGACTGCCGCGCGCGGCTTCAATATCTTATATTTGCACACTTTGCGTACAAAATAACGCAGCATTTGCTCGGCATAATCATAATCCGAAATCACGCCTTTACGCAGCGGGCGAATTGCGCAAATGGAATCCGGTGTACGGCCGAGCATGGCATATGCCTCTTTTCCGCAGGCAATCATATGTCCATCTGCCTGATCCACGGCTATTACAGACGGCTCCTGCAAAACTATGCCGTGATGCGGAGCATAAATGACGACCTGTGAGGTTCCTAAGTCAATTCCCAAATCCATTCCCGGCACGTCATTTCACTCCTTTCTCTTAAAATTCAACGGATTAAGCGTCGTTTTCGACAATATTTTCCATTTATATATCATTATACGTCATTTTTCTTGATTTGACAAGCCGGTAGCGGCCACTGTCACGCCGAAAATACGGATAGCTCCGTAAATCTTTAACATTTTTGCACATTCGTCCAACGTCGAACCGGTGGTCACCAAATCGTCCACCAGTAAAAAGGAGCGTCCCTCAATTTCGGGAACCATCTCCGGACGTACATCAAACACACCGAGCACGTTTCCGGTACGGGCAATGGCATCCAACCCTTTCTGCGGCACCGTTTCCTGAATTTTGAGCAGTGCCTCCAGAACCGGTACGCCCAGCCGTCTCGCCAATTCGTCTGCCAGCAAACGGCTCTGGTTATATCCGCGCGCCCGCTGATCCTGCGGCGTCATCGGCACCGGCACGATCGCGGAAAACGCCTCGGCGCCGTATTCCCGCTGTACACAGCGTGCCATCTCGCTGCCGAACAGCTCAACGGCGCAGGTCTCGTTGTCCCATTTCAGCCGTAGTATTCCCTGTTTTATCGTGCCGCTGTATAGAAAAGGCGAAATGCAACGTTCAAAATGCCGCCGGCGGTTTTGGCAGCGGCAAGCGGCTTTTTCCCGCCCACAATGCACGCAGACCGGTGGCTCGATTCGTTGGACGCCCTCCAGGCAGGATTGACATAGCAGCGTTTCCGGAGGAATCGCCGTGCCGCATAAGCCGCACCGCTCCGGAAAGAAAACCGCCAATATATGCCGCCAAAAACGCGCCGCCGTCATCCGCGCTGCCTCCCTTTTCCCTATTCCACCCACGGCGGAACAGGTTCTATACGGAAACGACCATATGCAGACTGCATGTCCGCATATGGTCGTCGATACGTTTTATAAGCCCCGCCAAGCCGTAATGCAGCTGTTATAACCTGCTACTAAAAAGTCAAGCAGGTGGGTGCCGCCCGGAACGTTCCTGCTCCCTTCG
>CATWUX010000073.1 GCA_958354085.1 uncultured Oscillospiraceae bacterium
AGTACCCAAGTCCCCACGCCAATGTCGAACAAACGGTAAGGAACCCATACTGCCCGGCTTCTCCAAACACGGGGACGCCGTTTACCGCTTGCTGTACGCCGTCCACGGTTTCCGGAGAGGCGATACCGAAAAATTGGAAAAATCCGGGGATTTCCCGCACATTGTCCATGACCGCGCCGAGACCGCCGGCGGAGATCGTGCTGACAACTACGATGCATACGAGTGCGACGATCATCACAATAGCCTGCATGAAATCCGAAACGCTCTCCGCCAGAAAGCCGCCTAAAACGGTGTAAACCAGAACGAACACAGCGCCCAAAATCATCATGAGGACATAGGGGGCGCCAAACAGGGTGGAAAACAGCTTTCCGCAGGTCACCAGACAGCTGGCGGCGTAAACGGTGAAGAAAATCAGGATAAATACGGCGGAAATGGTCATGATGACCTTTTTCTTCTCATGAAAACGATTGGAAAAAAACTCCGGCAGCGTGATGGAATTGCCGGCTTTTGCGCTGTATCGGCGCAGACGCCGGGAAACCAACAGCCAGTTGATGTAAGTGCCGACGGCCAGACCGATCGCTGTCCACGCCGCATCCGCCAGACCGCACCAATAGGCAACGCCGGGCAGCCCCATCAACAGCCAGCCGCTCATGTCAGAGGCTTCTGCACTCATAGCCGCGACCCACGGCCCCAGCGTGCGTCCGCCGAGAAAATAGTTTTCCGAGCTTTGATTTGCGCGTTTGGCAAAGGCTATCCCGATGCCGATAACGGCCGCCATGTAAACGCACATGGCAATCAGAATTTGTAGTGTGCTGGAATCCAATACATCCCTCTCCTTTTTTGTTCGGGTAATATGGCGATTTGCCTATGACCCAATAAAATGTATCCGCCAATGAATTAAAACGCCGGCCGGTTTTGCCAGCATATTGTGTTTTATTATAACACACGATGGTCACCTTGTAAATTCTTTCCTTAAAAAAAGAAAATAATTTGCAGCGTTCCTATAAATCTCCCCGTGCATCCTCTCAATTGACACGCGTCTCATCCGCTTTTCTTAATGGGTAAAACGGCATTGACAAATCGGCACAAATTTACCGTGAAAAATTTCCGAGGGGGCTTGTCGGAACGCCCGGAAACGTGGTACAATAGAAGCCGGATTTATAGTTTGACAGGAAAGGCAGGAAAAACACATGGCGAAGACTTTTTCCGTCTCGCTTGCAGGGATCATAAAGGAGACCATGCTGGAATCCATATATGTGCCGAGCAATCCGGAGGAACTGCTTGTTTCATGCTGTGATGTCAACCGCCCCGGGCTGGCGCTGGGCGGTTATTTCGATTATTTTGACAGCGACCGTATACAGGTGCTTGGCAAAAGCGAATATGGCTTTCTGGAGGATCTGTCTGCCGAGGTGCGGCAAAAACGGCTCGACGAACTGATTTCCCTCCGTCCTCCCGCGATCGTCATCACGCGCTCGCTTCCGGTGCTGCCGGAGCTGCAGTCCTGCTGCGAATCCTACAGCGTACCGCTGCTGCGCTCGGCGGACGCGACCTCCAGCTTCATGGCGGCGCTGATTGCGTATCTGAATGTGCAGCTGGCGCCCCGCGTGACACGCCACGGCGTGTTCGTGGAGGTATACGGCGAAGGTATTCTGCTCATGGGCGACAGCGGCGTGGGAAAAAGCGAAACCGCGATCGAACTGGTCAAACGCGGTCACCGGCTGATTGCGGACGATGCGGTGGAGATTCGCCGTGTATCGGCAAAAACGCTGGTGGGTTCCGCTCCGGACAATATCCGGCATTTCATTGAGCTGCGCGGCATCGGCATCGTCAATGCCCGCCGGATCTTTGGTATGGGCGCGGTCAAGGTGACGGAAAAGATCGACATGGTAATCCAGTTGGAACCGTGGGATAACGAAAAGGTCTATGACCGCATGGGACTGGACAGCGAATATATGGATTTGTTGGGCATCACGGTACCTCAGCTGACCATTCCGGTCAAGCCCGGCCGTAATTTAGCGATCATTATTGAAGTCGCTGCCATGAATAACCGGCAGAAAAAAATGGGCTACAACGCGGCGCAGGAGCTGATGCATAACCTTGGTATGGGCGGCGAAGCGCCCACCACACCGGATATTCAGGCCGAGTGGAATAAGTTTTAGAAAGGCAGGCAACCCTTGGTGAACACCCCCTTGAAAACGCCAATGACGACGGCGTACGAACAAATCGTGGCCGATTTGCATTGTCACACGCTGGCTTCTACACATGCATACAGCACGATCACGGAGCTGGCAAACACGGCGGCGCAGCGTGGGCTTTGCGCCGTGGCGTGTACCGACCACGGTATCGGTCTGCCGGATGCGCCGCACCTCTGGCATTTTATGAATCTGCGTGCGCTGCCTCCCGTGATCGCCGGTGTACGGATCCTGCATGGCGTTGAAGCCAATGTGATGGACTTTACCGGACGGCTGGATATGCCGGAGGATATGCTGCAAAGTCTGGATATTGTGATCGCGTCGATGCATATGGGGCTGCTGCCCGCCGGTACAGTGGAGGAATGTACCAACGCCTGGCTGGCGGTGGCGGAAAACCCGCTGGTGGATATCATCGGCCATTCCGGCACCCCTTGTTATGCTTACGACTTTAAGCGCGTGATTCCCGTATTCGGGGAAAAAGGGAAGATCGTGGAGATCAATGAAAATTCGTTCGGCGCACGGGAAGGCTCGGCGGACAACTGCCGCCGGATCGCGCAGCTGTGTAAGCAATATCATGTGCGGGTGGCGGTCAATTCGGACGCGCATTATCATACGGCCGTCGGGCAGACGCCGGTCTGTTTGCAGATGCTGCGTGAGATCGACTATCCCTTGGCGGACATTGTCAACGGCAGTCCGGCGGCGTTTACGGCATTTCTTAAGACGAAGGGTTTGTCGCTGTAAAAGCGTTTATAGTCCAAAACAGAAAATACGGAGGAATAGGTATGTACAGAATTGGTATTGATTTAGGCGGCACAAACATCGTGGCGGGCGTTGTCAACGATGATTATCAAATAATCGGCACCGCCAAATGCAAAACGCGCTTGCCGCGTCCGGCAGAAGAAATTCTGATGGACATGGCGCGCATGGCGCAGGATGCGGTCAAAAACGCGAATCTGACGATGGAGGATATCGCGTACGTCGGCGTAGGCAGCCCCGGAACCTGCAACGCGGATACCGGTATCGTGGAATATTCAAACAACCTGCGGTTTGAAAATCTGCCGCTGCGGGATATGCTCAGCGGTATGCTGGGCAAGGACGTATATATCGAAAACGACGCGAATGCGGCGGCGCTGGGCGAAGCGCTGGCAGGCGCGGCGAAAGGCGCGCAAAGCTGCGTGTGTATCACGCTGGGCACCGGCGTGGGCGGCGGCATTATCATTAACGGCAAGATTTACGGCGGCTTTAACTTCGCCGGCGCGGAGCTGGGGCATATCGTCATCATGGTGGACGGCGAGATGTGTACCTGCGGCCGTCAGGGCTGCTGGGAAGCGTATGCGTCGGCCACGGCGCTGATTCACCAAACGCGCGAGGCGATGGTGAACCATCCGGAAAGCGTAATGTGGAAGATCGCGGAGGATCTGGATCATGTGGACGGCCGCACGGCTTTTGACGGTATGCGTGCGGGTGATGCCGTGGCCAAACAAGTGGTGGACACCTATATCAAGTATATCGCTTGCGGCTTGATCAACGTCATCAACATTTTCCAGCCGGAGGTACTGTGCATCGGCGGCGGTATCTGCAAAGAAGGTGACACGCTGCTTAAGCCGCTGGAGACGCTCATTTGCCACGAGCGGTACAGCAAATACAGCACCCACCAGACGCGTTTGTGCGTGGCGCAGCTGGGCAATGACGCCGGTATTATCGGCGCCGCGTTCTTGGGTGAAATCTGATTTCAAAGCGGGCGGGGCTGTGCGGAAACGCATATTCCTGCCCGCAAACGGGTATATATGGAAGTAGAATCTTCATAAAAAGGAGCGATCGTTTTGGAACTTTCTCCGATTGCCGTCTGCGCCCGCGCCGTGGGATGCGACGTGGAAGAACATATGCCGATGGCGAACGCGACCTCCTTTAAAATCGGCGGGCCGGCGGATCTGTATATCACCGCGCCGAATGAAACCGCGGCGCAGACGGTTTTGCAGCAATGCCGCGCGCGTGCGGTACCGGTGCTGCTGGCGGGATACGGCTCGAATTTGCTGGTCAGCGACGCGGGCATTGCCGGCGTGGTGCTGCGTCAGAGCGGCCGGGGCGAAATACGGCGGACGGACGGCGGGCGTGTCGTTTGCGGCGCAGGCGTATCGCTCAAGCGCCTGTGTATGTTCGCGCGGGACGAGGGCTTGACCGGTTTGGAAACGTTGTACGGTATTCCCGGCACGGTGGGCGGCGGCGTGTATATGAACGCGGGCGCTTACGGCGGCGAGGTGGCGGATACGCTGGAAAGCGTGCAGGTCGTGACGGCGGACGGACGGCTGGAAACCCGCACCGCGCAGGAGCTGGCACGCGGCTATCGGCACAGCGCTTTGATGGATAACGGCGACGCTGTGGTATCGGCCGTGTTTCGTCTGGAAACAGAAGCACAGGCAGTGATTGCGTCACGTATGGAGGATTATATGCAGCGGCGCCGCAGCAAGCAGCCGCTGGAATATCCCAGCGCCGGCAGCTTTTTCAAGCGGCCGACGGGGTATTTTGCCGGTGCGCTGATCGAACAGTGCGGTCTGAAAGGGTTTACGGTGGGCGGCGCGCAGGTCAGCGAAAAGCACGCCGGCTTCGTGATCAATCGCGGCGGCGCGACCTGCGCCGATGTGCGCCGGCTGGCGCGGGAAGTGCATGAGCGGGTGTTGGCCGCCGTCGGTGTTTCGTTGGAACCGGAGGTGCGGCTGGTGGGAAGAAGCGAAGAGGAAGGCAAGGAATTGGCATGGAATTTGTAATCGTCACCGGCTTGTCCGGTGCGGGAAAATCCCGCGCGATCAACGCGCTGGAGGATATCGGCTTTTACTGTGTGGACAATATGCCGCCGAAGCTGCTGCCCAAATTTGCGGAGCTGTGTCTGCAATCGCGGGATAAGCTGTCCCGCGTGGCGATCGTAATCGACGCGCGCGGCGGCGAATTGTTCCGGGATCTGTTTGAAAGCCTGGAGGAACTCAAGCAGCAGGGCGGCGATTATAAGCTGCTGTTTCTGGAGTGCAACGATCAGGTGCTGGCGCGGCGGTATAAGGAGACGCGGCGGCAGCATCCGCTGGCCGGGGAAAACGGCGGTTCGGTCGTGGCGGCGATTGCGCAGGAGCGGGCGCTGCTGAAAACGGCGCGCGCGCGCACCGATTATCTCATTGATACTTCGCTGCTGTCTCCGGCGCAGCTGAAAGAGAGGATCACGGCCCTGTTTTTAGGGGATTCTCACACCGGCATGGTGGTGCAGTGTATGTCGTTCGGTTTCAAATACGGCTATCCTGCAGAGGCGGATCTGGTCATGGATGTGCGCTGCCTGCCCAACCCGTTTTATGTGGATACGCTCAAGCATAAAACCGGATTGGATGAGGATGTACGCCGTTTCGTGCTGGATCGCGACGAAACGCGCGGTTTCCAGACACGGCTGTATGATCTGGTGGATTATTTGCTGCCGCTGTATTCCGAGGAAGGGAAAAGCCAGCTGGTAATCGCGATCGGCTGTACCGGCGGAAAACATCGCTCGGTGGCGCTGACGGAGGAATTGGCCAAGCATATCATCGCGGGCGGGCGGCGTGTGATGGTCAATCATCGAGATATCGAAAAGCTGTAGACTGCCGACTTTTTACGAAAGGGACGGGATAGGTCATGTCGTTTTCATCGGAAGTCAAACGGGAATTGGCGGAACTTTCCCCACGCCCCGCCTGTTGTGCTGCCGCACAGCTATATGGCATGCTGGAGCTGGGACATGCTTTTTCCGCCGCGGAAATTTCACTTCAGACCGAGCAGGAAGCGGTTGCCGATCGGTACATAAAGCTGCTTGGCGCTGTTTGCGGTGCGCAGGGGGCGCAGCGGCACGAACCGGCGCGGCGCGGCGGGTATTTTCTGGCGGCTGTCGAGCAGTCGCCGGAGCGTCTGCGGGTGCTGGAGCGCTTCGGACATACGGCGCGCGACATCAATGTGCGGCTTAACCGGGCAAATCTGGAATGTGAGTCCTGTGCCGCCGCTTATTTGCGCGGCGCTTTTTTGTCCTGCGGCGTCATTACCAACCCGGCCGCCGACTATCACATGGAATTCAGTGTGCCGTATCTGGCGCTGAGCCGGGATTTGCAGACGCTGCTGCGGGAGTGCGGCTTCCATGCCAAAACCGTTTGCCGCAAGGGTATTTATGTGGTGTATTTCAAAGAAAGCGAGCAGATTGAGGATTGCCTGACGTTCATGGGCGCGACGGCGGCGTCGCTGGAGCTGATGAGCGTGAAAATGGTCAAGGACATCCGCAACAACGCCAACCGCATCGCCAACTGTGAAAGCGCCAATATCGACAAGACGGTGGCAGCGGCCGCCGTTCACGCAGAGGCGGTGCGCAAGATTGCGGCGCACGGCGGGCTGGAGCTGTTGCCGGAGGAGCTGCGGGAACTGGCGCAGCTGCGGCTGGACAATCCGGATTTGTCGCTGCGGGAGCTGGGGGAGGCGCTGTCGCCGCCGCTGAGCCGCTCCGGCGTGAATCATCGGCTCAAACGCATCGTCGCCTTTGCAGAGACGATCGAATAGTAGAAAATCCAGCGTAGGGCGGACGTGAAAAAGAAATCGATTGCCGTTTCCTCTTTATCGTCTGGTGTTTCTGGCCGACTGTGTGCTACTGACGGTGATGTGTGTACAGCGGCTGCGGACGCGTCGAAAACCGCGGAAAGGACGTTTGGCGTATGAGTTTTGTCCACTTACACGTGCATAGCGAATATAGCCTGCTGGACGGCGCCTGCCGGATCGACGGGCTGGTTTCCCGCGCTCTCGCCCTCGGACAGACGGCGGTCGCCGTCACCGATCACGGGGTGATGTACGGTGTGGTGGATTTCTATAAAGCGGCAAAAAAAGCGGGGTTGCACCCGATTTTGGGCTGCGAGGTCTATGTCGCGCCGCGCACACGGTTTGATAAAGTGCATGGACAGGACAATGAACATGGACATCTGGTGCTGCTGTGCGAAAACGAAACCGGCTACCGCAATCTGGTCAAGCTGGTCTCCGCCGCATGGACGGAAGGCTTTTACGGACGTCCGCGCGTCGATCATGAGCTGCTGGGCGCGTATCATGAGGGCTTGATCGCCCTGTCCGCCTGTCTGGCGGGAGAAATTCCGCGCGCGCTGCGCCGGGGCGATTTTGAACAGGCCCGTACCACCGCGCTGTTTTATCAGGAACTGTTCGGCGAGGAAAATTTCTATTTGGAGCTGCAGGATCACGGCTTGGAGGAGCAGCGCGCGATCAACCCGCAGATCCTGCGGCTGGCGCGCGAGACCGGCATCCCGCTGGTCTGTACCAACGACGCCCACTACCTCTCGCGGGAGGATGCCGCCATGCAGCGGGTACTGACCTGCATCCAGACCAATACGACGTTGGACGAGCCCTCGCCGCTCGCTTTTGAGACGGAGGAATTTTATCTCAAGTCCGAGGAGGAAATGCGGGCGCTGTTCCCGTCTGTACCGGAAGCATTAGACAACACCGTCCGTATTGCACAGCGGTGTCAGGTGGAACTGGAATTCGGCAAAACGCAGCTGCCGGCATTCACGCCGCCCACCGGCGAGGACAGCGATACCTATTTCCGCCGCCTGTGCTACGAGGGACTGCACCGCCATTACGGCGAAACGCCGGAGCGGGAGGTCGTTGAACGGCTGGAATACGAGCTGGATACCGTACGCCGCATGGGCTATGTGGACTACTACCTGATCGTGCACGATTTCGTGCATTACGCGAAAACCCACGATATCCCGGTCGGGCCGGGACGCGGCTCCGGGGCAGGCAGCCTGTGCGCGTATTGCATCGGGATCACCGGCATTGATCCGATGCGCTATAACCTGCTGTTTGAGCGGTTCCTGAATCCGGAACGCGTCAGTATGCCCGATTTTGACATTGATTTCTGCAACGAGAAACGGCAGCAGGTGATCGACTATGTGATCGGCAAATACGGCGCCGACCATGTGGCACAGATTGTGACATTCGGAACGATGGCGGCGCGCGCCGCCATCCGTGACGTGGCGCGCGCCACGTCGGTGCCGTATGCGGTGGCGGATGCGGTTGCCAAGCAGGTGCCGTGGGAGCTGAACATGACGCTGGAACGTGCGCTCATGCAGTCCAAACCGCTGCGTGAGCAGTACGAGAGCGATCCTGCCGTCCACGCGCTGCTGGATATGGCGAAAAAGGTGGAGGGAATGCCGCGCCACGCCTCCACGCATGCGGCTGGCGTGGTCATCACGGCGCGCCCGGTCAGCGATTACGTTCCGCTGTGCCTCAACGGCGATGCGGTGGCAACGCAGTACCCGATGAATATTCTGGAGGAACTGGGACTGCTCAAGATGGACTTCCTCGGACTGCGCAACCTGACCGTGATCGCGGATGCGGAACGGATGATCCGCTGTCACACGCCGTCCTTTGCCGTGGCGGATATCCCGCTGGATGACGCGGCGGTTTATCAGATGCTGGCGCAGGGAAACGCCGAAGGCGTGTTTCAGTTTGAATCGGGTGGCATGAAGCGCGTGCTGGCAACGCTCAAGCCGGACTGCTTTGAGGATTTGATCGCGGTGATCTCCCTCTATCGTCCCGGGCCGATGGATTCCATCCCCAAATACATCCACAACCGCCACCATCCGGAGCAGGTGCGGTATGCTCATCCGCGATTGGAGCCGATTTTGCGCGTGACCTACGGCTGTATCGTGTACCAGGAGCAGGTCATGCAGGTGTTTCGCGAGCTGGCGGGATATTCGCTCGGACGCGCCGACGTGGTGCGCCGCGCCATGTCCAAGAAGAAGCACGATGTGATGCAGCGGGAACGGGAGATCTTCATTCACGGTCTGACCGCCGCCGACGGAACGGTGGAGGTGGAGGGCTGCATCCGCCGCGGTGTGCCGGAGACGGTCGCCAACACCGTGTTTGACGACATGTCCTCGTTCGCGTCTTACGCGTTCAACAAATCCCATGCCGCGGCGTATGCGATGGTGTCCTATCAAACGGCATGGCTCAAATGCCGGTATCCGAAGGAATATATGGCGGCGCTGCTGACCAGCGTGCTGGACGGCGGCAAGGTTGCGGGCTATATCGCGGAGTGCGAGCGGCTGCACATTCGGGTGCTGCCGCCTTCCGTCAATGAGAGCCGCAGCGGTTTTACGGTTGCCGGAGACCATATCCGGTTTGGCTTGCTGGCGGTAAAAAATTTGGGGCGGGGTATGATTGCCGAACTGATACGTGAGCGGGAAGAACACGGTGAGTTTACCGGTTTTTATGATTTCTGTAAGCGTATGACCGTGCGTCGGGAATTCAACCGCCGTGCGCTGGACAGCCTGATCCGCTGCGGCGCTCTGGACGGGCTGGGCGCGAACCGGCGCCAGATGCTGGAGGGAGCGGAGGGGATCCTTTCGCAGCTGGAGGAGCAGAATCGCCGCAACATTGACGGGCAGATCGGCTTTTTTGACAGCCCGCAGGAGGTGGGTATGCGGGAGCCTGTGTTGCCCGCCCGCCCGGAATTTGCCTACGCCGATCTGCTGGCGATGGAAAAGGAAGTGACCGGCTTGTATTTGACCGGTCATCCGCTGTCGCCTTATGCGAAAGCCTATCGGGCATTGCGCGCGACGCGTATTGATGAGATTCTGACCAGCGCCGAGGAGGAAAACGGCGATTTTCAGGATGGAGCGGCGGTCAATCTGCTGGGGATGGTGGACAGCGTGCGCATCAAAACCACCCGCAGTAATGCCGAAATGGCGTATGTGTCGCTGGAGGATCTGTACGGTACCATCGAGCTGCTGGTGTTTCCCAAGGTGCTGACGCAGTGCAGCGGGCTGCTGAAAAACGGCAGCGTAGTGCTGGCTTCCGGCAGGCTCAGCCTGCGGGAAGAGGAGCCGCCCAAGCTGCTGGTTGACCGCCTGACTGCCGCGCCGGAGCCGGACAAGCTGGAAACCGCAGCTTTGACGTCCACCCATGCGCCGCAAACGTCCTCGCGGCCGATTTCCCGCCCACAGGCGGCGTCCGCCGTACCGATGTCGGCACCTGCTCAGCCGTCCGCCCGCCATGGGTTGTATCTGCGTCTGCCGTCGGCGGACAGCGCCGCTTGGAAGCGCGCACAGCTGGTGTTGGCGGTATTTGACGGTGCCGAACCGTTGTATCTGCGGTTTCAGGATACCGGCAAACTGGTACGCGCGCCGCAGACGCTGTTCGTTGCCTTGAATGATGTGATGCTGACAGAGCTGCGCCGCATGCTGGGCGAGGACAATGTGGCGGTCGTAAAATGACAATCCTTGTCATTATGATGAAGTTTTTGCAGAAAAAGAGTCGTTTCTTAGCAAAATCGAGGCTTGCTATCTGGCCGCACCGTATAGTATAATATTGTACAATGTGGTAGCGGTGTATAAGAGCCGCCGCCGGCGAACGAGGAGAGATTGGCTATGTCAATAAAGAAAATCGCTGTTTTGACCAGCGGCGGCGACGCCCCGGGTATGAACGCGGCAATTCGTGCGGTTGCACGTACGGCTCTGGCACGCGGATTAGAGGTGTACGGTGTATACCGTGGCTATAACGGCCTGATTCACGGGGATCTGTTCCCGATGAATCTGCGCAGCGTATCCGATATCATTCATCGCGGCGGTACGGTTTTATACACCGCGCGCAGCCCTG
>CATWUX010000074.1 GCA_958354085.1 uncultured Oscillospiraceae bacterium
AAAGGACACAACGGCTCCCTATACAAACAACCAGCCCCCGGCAAAAGCCGGGGGCTGGTTGTGTATTTCTCAGGATACTCTACCGCTACTCTGTTTTGACACGATGCATATCCAATTGAGCCATCACCAATCCATAATAAATACCTTTTCGACGCATCAATTCATTATGGGAGCCGATTTCCGCCAAGCGATGCTTATCAATCACCAAAATCCGATCAGCATTGCGCAGAGTCGACAAGCGATGGGCAATCGCAAACGTCGTGCGTCCGGCTGTCAGGCGGGAAAACGCTTCCTGAATCTGGTATTCGGTCTCGGTATCCAGACTGCTTGTTGCCTCGTCCAGAATCAGCAGGTGCGGATCATGCAGAATCGCACGGGCAATCGCTATACGCTGCCGTTCACCGCCGGACAAAGTATAGCCGTTCTCCCCCACATAGGTGTCGTAGCCATCCGGGAATCGTGTGATGAAGGTATGGGCGTTTGCCATCTTGGCCGCCTGCATGACCTCCTCCGGAGTGGCCTCCGGCTTGGCATAACGGATGTTATCATAAATCGTGCCGGAAAATAAAAAGGTCTCCTGCAGCACAACGCCGATCTGACGATGATAATCCTCCTGCTGAATTGCTTTGATCGGTACACCGTCAATCCGGATCTCCCCGCTGTCCACATCGTACAATCGCATCAGCAGATTGATCAGCGTGGATTTTCCTGAGCCGGAGGAGCCGACCAGACCGATCATTTCACCGGGCTTTACGGTAAACGAAAGATTCTCCAAAACCGGCAGATACGATTTATACCCGAACGACACATTGTCGAAGGTAATTTCGCCTTTCACATTATGCGGCTGTGCCTGCGGGGAGTCCACCACATCCGACTCTTCGTCCAGTATATCGTAAATTCTCTCCAGCGAGGTTGCCACCTGCATCAGCATCCGCGGCAGCCGCGTCATCCACCCCAGTGGCCCATACAGCATGCCGGCGTATGCCACCAGCTGCGTTAGCTGACCGGGCGTCATGCTGCCCTCAAGCACATCCAAGCCGCCGAAATACAGGACAAAAAAACTGCCTGCCGTCAACAAAAAGGTTACAAACGGGTACAGCGTCGCCCAGAAAATCTCGTTACGCCGCTGGATACCGGTCATGCGGTCGGTATAACCATCAAAACGTGCCGTTTCCCGCTGCTCCTGACCGAAGGATTTGACCACGCGAATACCGGAAATCACATCCTGCAACCGCCCGTTGATGCGGTCGTTAAAGCGCCACTGCTGACGCCACAGCCGTTTCTCATAAACACGGAACATTCGTACCACAACCGCTGCCAGAGGCAGCATAACCAGCGTCAGCAAAGCCAATTTCCAATGAATGAACAGCACGGCACCGACGGCGCCGATCATGATAAACAACTGCGTGAACATGCCGGCAAAGATCTCTTCCATAAACTGCCGAATCTTGCCGCTGTCGTCCACGACACGGTTCATCAGTTCGCCGGTTTGACGGCCGTCCAGAAAGGAAAGGGACAGACTGTTGATTTTGGCGAACACCCGCTCCCGCAAATCGCAGCTTATGCGCGTACCCAGCCGGCTGCTCCAGTATGTACGCAGCACGGTCAACGACAGCGATAGAATCAAAAAAGCCAGCATAATGCCGAAGAACAGCGCAATCTGTCCCCAACTCCCATGAGCCGGTACCAGCACGCGGTCGATAAACTCCCGCTGTACAAACTGCTGACCGATCGTAATACCGGAAATCACCAGCATAAACAACGTCAGCAACAACAGCGGCGCAATATAGCCCTTGCACAGATTGCCCAGCCGGCGCCAGCTGCGCCCGCGCCCGTCGCAGCGCGGGCAAAGATTCGTCCCGGGCAGCACCCGGCCGCAGTGCGGACAATACCGCTCCTTTTCGGCGCTGTATACCTCCCGCTTTTCCCCGCGGCACAGCGCTGTCACGCCGCGCGCCACATAAGAATGCCGCACCATATGCCGCATACTGAACCGGCACAGCAGCGTTTCCTCTCCGCCTTTTTTATAAAGTAACACGCCGTTGTCAATTTGCGGAACACACACCAGCTCGTCGATCTCTTCCAACGGCACCGTTTTTTCCAAGTTCCCGCCGGACAGAAGATAAAGCGTCGATTCGCTGACCGCCAGCCAGCCGCTGGCACAAAAGCCGCCGTCCGGCTGAATATCATAGGGCACACAGTACACGATCCGCTGTCCGGACAGAAAAGGTTTTATCGCTTCCTGTTCCTTTTCCGGCAGCGTATACCGTAAATTCATCCCTTTTCCTCCCGTCAAATAAACAGATCCAGCTTTTTCACTTCCCGCGGCGTCAATTGATACAAATCCGGAATTTCAAAGCGGTTGCCGTCCAAATCGTTGACCACATAACGGTTCGGCCCGACCGCATAGACGCTGCCGGCACCCATACGCACCGTAAAGCGGCAAGCTCCCCGATCGGTCTGCACCTGCCAGTAGGAATAGCCGTATTCTTCCTTGATGTCCACGATGCGCCGGATCTTCGGCATAAAATAGCGCAGATTCATCTGCTCTTCCAGCAGAGTACGGGTATCGGCAGGCCAGTCCCGCAGATCGGCGATCAGTCCGATCTCCCGCCCCTCGCCCTCCGGTTCACGGATGGAAATGTACCGCGCAGGATCCGAAAACGGGAAACAACGGTGAACTGCCACGCGCGGATAGTCCTTGCCCGCAAACTGTAAACGAACGAAACCGCCGGAGGTGCGGGTAAACACCGTATTGTCAGGGGTAAGCCAATGCATGGCAATGGCATCCTCCACCGCTTGCTTTTCCTGCTCCAGCACACGGTTAACCTCGTCGTTTTGTATGGATTCTTTCATAGGTTATTCTCCCTTCCCGATGACATGGTACGGTCGTACATATCATCGGCGATCTTTGTCGGTGTCCTCGCCTACGCCGCGCATAGCCAATGCCTTGGATTGCAGCTGCAGCAGTTTAAAATACACGCCGCGCTGCGCCACCAGTTCCGCATGCGTGCCATTTTCCACCAGCTTGCCGTTTTCCAGCACGATCAGCCGGTCGGCATTGCGCAGCGTGGACAAGCGGTGGGCGATGGAAATCGTTGTACGTCCACGTATCAGGCGATCCAACGAGTCCTGAATCGCCCGTTCCGTCTCGGTATCCACCGAAGCGGTTGCCTCGTCCAACACCAGAATCTGCGGATCTGCCAAAATGGCGCGTGCAATGGACAGCCGCTGCCGTTCGCCGCCGGACAACTGCCGTCCGCCGGTACCGATCACAGTATCATAGCCGTCCGGGAGCCGACAGATAAAGCGGTGGGCGCTCGCGGCAATTGCCGCATTCACGATTTCCTCTCTGGTCGCCTGAGGGCGGGCATACGCAATATTCTCCGCTACGGTTCCCATGAATATGTACGTTTCCTGACTCACCATAGCTACGCTGCCGCGCAGGGATGCAAAGGAAATATCCTTTACATTGTGTCCGTCCAGAAGTATTTCCCCGCTGTCCGCATCATATAAACGGGAAATCAGATTTACCAGCGTGGATTTACCGGCTCCGGATTTCCCCACAATTCCCAGCATTTCTCCGGCTTTGACGTCAAAGCTTACGTCATGCAGTACCGGCTTATTCGGCTCATAGCCAAACGATACATGACGTAAGGAAATGTCGCCTTTCAGCTCTATATGTAAAGGACTCTCACTTTCCATGACTTCCGGCACGGCATCTATGATCTCAAATACGCGCTGTGCGGAATTCATGCTGTTCGACCACCAGCCAAACACCTGGGAGAAGAATTCCATCGGCCCTTGCATCATGCCGAGATAATTGACAAAGGTCAACAGCTTTCCATAAGTGAATTCTCCTTGCGTGCCCAGCACAATGATGGCACCGACGCACCACACCAACAGCGTTGGAATATCCCGCGCCATACTGTAAGCGGCGTTGTAGGTATTGCTGTATTTGACCACATTCATTTCCGCATCCCGCATACGTTCGTTTGCTACGTGAAAACGACGGTTTTCGTTTTTCTCCTGTCCGAACGCCTTGACCACGCGTGCTCCGGTCAAGCCGTCGTTCAGCACGGAATACAACGACCGTACCATGCGCGACCGCCGTCCATGCGCATGCCAGAAGTTCGGTAGCAAACGATAACTGATAAGGAACAGCGGAGGCAACAAAAACAGCGCCGCGATGGCCAATCGCCAGTCCATCGCGATCATTATGCCGATCGTTACCAGAATAGTCAGCACATTGAACAGCAAATACGGCAGCCCGTCAATAAAGAAATGCATCACTTCGTTGGCATCGCCGTTCACGCGCTGCATCAGGCTGCCGGTCTGCCGGCGGGTAAAAAAGCTGATCGACAGCCGCTGCAAAGCGGCAAAGACATCCTTTTTCAGCTTGCCCACCACGCCGGGTACCATATAGGCGGTCATCCGCCCGTGCAACACGCCGGTAATTTGCTGGAGAAGCTTAGTGCCCGCCATCGCCAGCACCAACAGCCCCAACGCCAGCGCAAATCCACCGGCTCCGGCCAACGCCTGTGCCCATTCCCCTTTTTGCCCAAGCACCTGATCATACAGCACCGTACCGGACAAATACGGCCAGACGGCGTTAAAGACACCGGACAAAGCGATACACAACAGCATAACGGCAACCCGGCCCTTATAGGCGCCGAAATAGGATAGTACCCGGCAAAAGATCGTGCGCTTTTCCATGCATTTGGGGCAAATAGCCCGTCCACGCTCCGGATACGGCATACCGCATTTGGGGCAAAATGCCTCTTCTTCAGGCGGTTTAGGCGGCCGCGGCGGTGTACCTTTCGGCGCGTCCGATTGCACCCGCGCTTCCAGTGCATCGGTAAAAATGCGCATCTCGCGCATTTTAGCGCCGGTGAAACGGCAAAGCCACATTTCCTCGCCGTTTCGGCGCACTGTCAGCATTCCGCCGACAACCTGATTGTAGATTTTCGGATCGGTAAGCTCCGCAAGCGGATAGGTATATAACGTCGCATTTTTCGTAAACGACAATGACGGGAGCGATTTTCCCTGTGCTCCCGCAAAGAAGGTTTCCGCGTTGCGCTCACCGGGGATTAGCAGTAGCATATCCTCTGTCAAAACCAGCGCAACCGGCTGCAATTCCCCGTCATGGGACAGATCCGCGCAAGCATATGCCACCGGTATCGCATCCGGTACACGCTCGCGCAGCAGCATCCGCAATGACTTTGGCAGCTGTTTTTCTACTTCCATAGCTCCCTCCTTATGTTTCCGACGTAATTTTTTGTTTGAGTTTCATCCGCATCCACACTGTACCTATCGCGGGCAGTCAGAATTTTTCAATGTGTCATCCTACTTCTATCAAATTTGAAAATCGGGCGGTTCCGCATAAACGAAACCGCCCGACAAAGCAGACATCTGCAATTTTATAAAAGGTTGAGTGAGCCTGTAAGCCGAGTTCTGTCGTGAACAGCCATCTATCTCGACCATATGTTGCCACATGGCTCTAGCCACCTGTTGAAGCACATCGAGCAAATGTATCGCTTCGGTTGGTGTTGCTTCGGATAGGGTTTGCAGGGCCACACAGTCTCCTGCGTGCCGGTGAGCTCTTACCTCGCCTTTCCACCCTTACCGCACATAAAATATGCGGCGGTATATCTCTGTTGCACTTTCCCTGGGGTCACCCCCGGCGGCGGTTAGCCGTTATCCTGCTCTGTGAAGCTCGGACTTTCCTCATACGCAACGTTGCCGCTGTGTACGCAGCTGTTCAGCTCACTCAATACATCTATTTTAATGCAAAACGTCTGCAATGTCAATGTACAAAGCGGAAAGAAACAGAAAGCGCACCTGTTTCCAGATGCGCTTCAGCTGTACTCCCAGACAATTAGCCTGTTTAAAAGGCAAGCAACGCGACATCGGATGACGAATCTACAAATGGAAACCATATTTCGGTCACATTGCTCCCCTCCTTTTCTTAATGCCATTTATCATATACTATATTTTTCCATATGTCAAGGCAAATTTTATTGATCTTATCCTCTATTTTAAAAAATATATATGACAGACGAAAATAGGCATTTGGCTCTTCTACAAATAACTATTCTACAAATAACTATTTATGAAAAAGGCCATGAAGCTTTGCCAGAAAGAGAAAATTTAGAGATTGATTTAATAACATCAAAAAGCGCAAGAATCTCCTATTAATTCATCATAAAAGGCTTAACATCGCCATTGTTTATGCTGGTTTGCGTCGATCAACAGCGGTCTCCAAAACCGCGTGCCGAGGGTTCAAGTCCTTCTGCCCCTGCCACGGAAAAACGGCTCAACCATGCGGTTTGAGCCGTTTTTCTTGTGCTTTTTCTTCTCGGCACTTGGTCTGTTTCACCGCATTTTGATGCTCAAATTAAGCGTCATTTTCGCATCTGGCGGCAACCGTTTGTAACGATTCCGTCTGGTACATCATCAAAATAGCATCAATCAGCAGCAGGATTTCGGTGGATTTCTGCCTCTTCTTTGTTTTCTCCGACGCAAATTTTGACCGTCCAGATTTTTGTCTGGACGGTCTTTTCGGTTACATTTCAAAGCCTTCGGTGATGCCGCTAAGCCTTGCAGTGTCCTTTTTCACGTAGTACAGCTCGGTGATCTGTGAGGTGCTGTGTCCAAGTAGGTCGGCTACTTGCCGTGGCGACAATGCTTTCATGGTTCCGTCGGGCTGCTTCTGCCCATTGACCAGATTGGTGGCGAAGGTGTGCCGAAGTGAGTGCAACCCTTTCTGCTCGATTCCAGCCGCCTTGAGTATCCGGTAAAATCTCTTTCGCAGATTAACCGGTTTGGTATAACCGCCTTTCTCGTCGCACACAAGGGGCGTATTTTCCCCGAAATAGGCTTCTGAGCGTAAATCCTCGATCATCTCGATTGCCGTCCTGTTCAGCGGCACTGTACGCTTACTGGTGGCACTCTTGGGTTTGCCAACCTTGATCTCCCGACCGCTTGTAAATTCTGTTCCGTTTCGCCGTGATACCTCTTTAACACCCTGCCGAACTGTCAGCATTTTGCTATCGAGATCAATGTCGCTATTCAGCAGACCCAGCAGCTCGCCTGTCCGCAACCCTGTGTTCAACATGAGGATATACGCCGCAGCCTGCTGATATTTCCGCTTGCCGTCTTTGAAGGTGCTGAATGCCTCCGCTTTGAATTTTTCGATCTCCTCCGGCGTGAATACGGTCACGGTTTCGCACTCCGGTAAATCCTCCTTGTTCTGTGCCGACAGGAAGTTTGATTTCTTCATCATCTCCACATTCGCCATCGGATTTTTCGGAATCAGTTCTTCCTGATATAGATACCGAAAATATTCATTCAGTACCACATAGGCTTTTTTGACGGTGGTGTAAGCGTAGCCTTTGTTCATCCAGTGGTTCAGCAGATTTTTGATATCTGCCGCCGTAATATCTCCCACCGCTTTCTCGCCAATCAGAGGATAGATTTGATTTTTTGCACTGCACTCGCTGCGGTCATAGGTGGTCTGCTCTACAGACGGGAACTTGAAAACCTGCAGCCAGTTCTGCATACTGTCCCGCAATGCTTTCTTGGACTCGTCCGAATCTACCGCTTGATTTTCAAAGTCCGCAATATATTCTGTCATCTTCTTGTTGACCTCGGCTTTGGTCGTGCCGGAAAAACTCTTCCGTTTTCGCTCGCCGTGCTCGTCCATGTACCAGACTACGCCACATATCTTTTACAATATCCAGCTACAATAAAAAATTCAGCCAAGAATTCACATTCATTCGTTGTAGCAGCCGTTTGCTGTTTTTTTCCAAAATCCAAACATACCTCGCATTTTGCCATACACCAAATATATGCTGCATGTCAAACCGTTTGTCTTAGCCGTAAACAGGCTTTTTTCCTTCAAAGCAACCCCGTATTTTACACCAAACGCGTTTAGCACCCCACCTTACAGCGCCTAATTTTGCGGCAAGCTAAAGCGGCGAAGAATGGCTTAAACACGGCGTTTTCGGTCGGCTCTGCCGTCCGCTGTGATGTGTGAGGGGCGAATAAACCCCTCACTTTAACCTGCTTCCCATCATAACCGCCAAATTTGGGCGGTTATGATGCAGATCGTGCTCGTTGCAAAGCCTGTTCCAGGTGCAGATCGATTCTTTCAATCTGACATCTCCTGATAAATAATAAAAACACCTTATCTTACATCGATACTACGGTATAAGATATGGTGCAAAACGAATCGGCCGCGGAGGCGTCTGTGTTCACAAGCGGTAGCAAGCTGCTGTGCCTGCTTTCCAAAAAAGTGGGAAAGATTTTGACACACACCCTCATTAGACAGAGCATTTGGGGCAGCAGTTGGGATAACATGAAAAATCCGAGTCTAAGGAGGATTACGCTTTCCGGCACAATTCAGCCTCGGAAATCGATGAAAGCTTTCCATCAGATTTCAGTATGACAACTTATCTCTGGCTTGCCTTAGTTATTGACAAGCCCTTCTTTTTACTCTTCCTGGATGGCACCGGGGGACTGGATGACACGGCTGCTGAGGAGTACGGCCTTGTGCAGAGAAATGTGGATAGGGTCGCCGCTGAGCAAAGAGGCCATATAGCCCGCTGCAAAGCTGTCCCCTGCTCCGACAGTGGAAACCACCGTAACCGACTCGGCCGGCTGTTCAGCATATTGCCCATCCGTCGTGTCGTACACCGCCGCGCCATCCTTGTCCAGTGTGAGGAGCACCTGTTCCAGTCCATATGCCTCCGCCACAGCCCGGCACCATTCCTGCCGCCGGTTATCTTCATAAGTAGGAACCACCTTCAGTTCCGTCAGTGCGGGAGCTTCCTCTCGGCTCACCTTCAGATGAGTGCAACACTCAAGGCCCTGTCTCACCGTTTTCCGCGTTGCAAACGGCGGACGAATGTTGCAGTCAAAGAGACGGTAGCGGCTGGAAACCTTCTCCAGCACCCAGTGAAGGGTTTCCTCTGAGATCGGTTTCCGCTGGCTTAAGGAGCCAAAATACAGCAGGTCATAGTCCTCTTCCGTTATCTTCTCACAGATCGTTTCCGTCCAAGGAATATTATCCCACGCTGCCGGCTTCACCAGCTCATAGGACGGTACTCCCTGTGCATTCAGTGTCACCTGACAAACGCCGGTGGGGTACTCCGTTTCCGCCAGCAGCCTGTCAGGCACGCGATATTTCTGCAGATATTTCCGTACCTGTGCGCCCCGGTCATCCTTCCCCACCGCGCTCATCAGTTCCACTTTTGCCCCTAGCCGGGCCATATGCGCCGAAAAATTGAACGGCGCTCCACCGATCTCCTCCTTCATACCGACCACGTCGAACAGTACTTCTCCATATGCCAACACCTTCACCAATCCCTCTTCCTTTCCTTGTGTTTAACTTCGTTGCCTCTTTCCCCATGGTCACGACAATCTCATGAGAGAGGACGTCTTCGATATAGGGATGACGCAAGCCATCCGGTGTCCCAACGGCGGAAGCCGACGCTTTTATTTGTCGGTCATGTCCTCCAATTCAACATAAGCGAAATAGCCGCCCGTCCAGGTGCTGTTATTCCCGCCGATGTATATTATACCGTCCACAATGGAAATATGCTCCGGTTCGCCCGTGATCATGTCGAGCGGAATCGAAAACGAAAGGTTCCCGTTCCAGTCGTACACCTGTACCGTATTGGGATTGTAGCGGGCAAAATACAGATAATTTGCATCGGTAGCGCCCCCCTGCGACGTGCCCGGAGGCGTATCCACCTGGAAGGCCTGCCGAGGCGTCAGATCGCCGTCCCAGATATCAATGGTATCCCCTCCCCACCGCGCGGAGGCAAAGCTGTCCCGCTGCTCGCAATAATCCATGCCGAAAAAGGGATTGGGCAGGTCCTCCGTTTTGGTAACGGCAAAGGTATCCGGGTTCACCAGGGAATAGCGGTAATAATGTCCGTCGCTCGACTGACAGTGGCTGACCAGCAGCGCGTCCCACTTCTTCACATAGGTGATGTCATTGGCATGATCCAGCACCAGCTTCGGGCTTTTACGGACTAGGTTACCGTGAATGTCGAATTTGAACAGGTAGGTGGTTTCTGGGTCCACCTTATTATTAATCATCGCCACATAATAATAGGTTCCGTCAAAGGTTCCGCCCTGAACAATGGAATGCCCGTCATATACTCCGTATTCAAGCAACGTCTTTACATGCCCGATGTACTGATGGCCGGTCTTCAGACTGAATTTAGCCGAAGCAGGCACCGACGGCATGGTTGTGGCAGCGGCTTGGGTGGTCGTGGTCCGCACACGGGTCGTAGTTGTAGTCCGGTTTCGGGTCGTAGTCGTCTGGGTCCGGGAAGTGGTGGTTGCCGCCGTCGTCGCGCGGACCGTGGTGTCGATGCCGGACGTCGTATCCGTTTTCCCCGCACCGGCAGCCGTCACCTCACTGCCGGAAGCTTTCGTGGACACAGCGCTTTCGCGGGTGGATTTCCCGTCCGTAGGAAAACCGCTTTCCGACGCGCCGGAATCCGGCGCGGAAACCGTCCGGCCGTCGCAGGCCATCAGTCCGAACGGAACCAGGAAGATCGCGGCCATAAACAACAGAAACAGAAAACGGTTGGTTTTCATCTTTTCTTTCCTCCTCGGCACGGCTTACTCCATGGTCACAAGGACGGTATGCTCTGTGCCGTCTTCGACATAGGGAATATAGGTGCCTTCTTGCTTTACGCCATCCAGCTCCAGAGAGGCGAC
>CATWUX010000075.1 GCA_958354085.1 uncultured Oscillospiraceae bacterium
ACGCCGAACTATTTTTATTCATGCGGGTGTCCAACTTGCACTTGCAATTTGCGATTTATTTCCAGTCATCCGGCGATGCGGATTTCGGCAAAAGCAATGTGTTGCTGCTCGGGCCGACTGGCGTTGGCAAAACCGCGCTGGCCCAAACACTGGCGCGAGTGCTGGATGTGCCGTTCGCTATCACAGACGCGACTACGCTTACGGAGGCCGGTTATGTCGGCGAGGATGTGGAGAACATCCTGCTGCGGCTGATTCAAGCGGCCGATTACGATGTGGAACGCGCTGAACGCGGCATCATTTATATTGACGAAATTGATAAGATTGCGCGCCGCAGCGAAAATCCCTCCATCACCCGCGATGTAAGCGGTGAAGGCGTCCAGCAGGCTTTGCTGAAGATTTTGGAAGGAACGGTTGCAAACGTTCCGCCAACCGGCGGACGCAAGCATCCGCAGCAGGAGTTTATTCAGATCGATACGACGAATATCCTGTTTATTCTCGGCGGCGCGTTTGACGGCATTGAAAAAATCATTGAAAAACGTGTTTCCTCCGGTTCACTCGGTTTCGGCAACGAGGTAAAGTCGAAAAAGGATATGGAGCGCGGTGAACTGTATAAACAACTGGTACCGCAGGATTTGATTCGGTTCGGGTTAATTCCAGAATTGGTTGGCCGTATGCCGGTTGTTACCACGTTGGAACCGTTGGACGTTGATGCGTTGGTAAAAATCCTGAGCGAACCGAAAAATGCGCTGTTAAAGCAATATACGCAGTTGTTTGCTTTGGATAATGTACAGCTGGAATTTACGCCGGAGGCTTTGCAGGCGGTCGCGAAAAAAACCATGGAACGCAATACCGGCGCCCGGGGCTTGCGTTCGGTTATGGAAGACCTGCTTACACAGGTGATGTTTGATGTGCCGTCGGATCATACGATCGCCAAAGTCACCATCACCGTCGATTGTGTAGAGAACAAAGCAAAACCGGAATTGGAAATTGATCCGGAACGAAAACCGGTAAAACTGAAGGCGCCCGCCAAAAATCGAAATAGCCGCCGCAAGGTTACTGCTTAAGCTGTGATCCTACGGTGACCGGTTTGCCCGTTTTATCGCGGGCTTGCAGAAAAGGTCAGCTGTCGAACGCCTGCGGGTGTTTGATTGTCTGACTTCTTTTGCTTTTAACCGCATGAAAAAACAGGGCGCTTGTGAAACAGGAAAGGCCGGAAAAGAGTATGAGTATAAAACGAAAAATTGCCCGTATGGAAACCTTGCCATTGCTGGCATTGCGCGGCTTGGTGGTATTTCCCGGCATGGTGCTGCATTTTGACGTAGGACGCCCAAAGTCCATTCTGGCTCTGAATGAAGCGATGACCGGGGAACAAACGATATTTTTAGTCACACAAATGGACATGGCAGATGACGATCCGGACGATACGCAGCTTTACAACATTGGCGTAGTTGCCAAAGTGCGGCAGGTGCTGAAACTGCCCGGCGATACGCTGCGTGTCTTGGTGGAAGGACTGTATCGTGCCCGCATCGAGGATATTGTACAGATGGAACCGTTCCCGATAGCGGTTTCACGCGAATGCTTTGAACGGCGCATCGTGGATGAACTGCATGCGCAGGCTCTGATGCGCGAATGCCGTACATACTTTGAAACGTATGCGGCGCTGGCTCCCAAAATGGCGCAGGACGTCGCCATGGGAGTTATGGCGGCGGACAATCCGGGTTATCTCGCCGATTTTATCGCCGCCAATTTGCCGATGCCGGTTGAGGAAAAGCAGGAGATTTTAAGCATCGGCAATATGGAAAAACGCATCGAAGCATTGATGGTGATTCTCGAACGCGAATGTGATATTTTGGAATTGGAACGCGGGATTCATGAACGCGTTCATGAGCAAATCGATCAAAATCAGAAAGAATACTATCTGCGCGAACAACTGAAAGTCATTTCGGATGAGCTGGGGGAGGCCGATAATCCGCTGGAGGAATCGGAGGAATATCGCGCCAAAATTCAGGCGCTGACACTGACGCCGGAGGCGCGGGAAAAGCTGGAAAAAGAATGCGACAAGCTATCCAAGATGCCGTTTGGTTCACACGAGGCAACCGTTGTCCGCAATTATTTGGATACTTGCTTGTCGTTGCCGTGGGGCAAATTCACAAAGGATACGCTGGATCTCAAGGCTGCCAAAAAAATTCTGGACAGGGATCATTACGGCTTGGAAAAGGTCAAGGAACGGATTTTAGAAACACTCGCGGTGCGGCATTTGACGTCGGAAGCCAAAGGGCAAGTGCTTTGCTTGGCAGGGCCTCCGGGTGTGGGAAAAACCTCGATTGCCAAATCACTTGCCACGGCTATGGGACGGCAGTATGTGCGCGTGTCCTTGGGCGGTGTGCGAGATGAAGCGGACATTCGCGGACATCGAAAAACATATATAGGCGCCATGCCCGGCCGTATTATTACCGCAATCCGGCAGGCGGGTACGGCGAATCCGCTGATTTTGCTGGACGAGATCGACAAAATGAGCAACGATTTTCGCGGCGACCCTTCCGCAGCTATGCTGGAAGTGTTGGATACGGAACAAAACGCCAGCTTTACCGATCATTATTTGGAAATTCCTTTTGATTTGTCCAACGTGCTTTTTGTGACGACTGCCAACAATGTCGAGGCGATTCCTGCGCCGTTGTATGACCGTATGGATGTGATCACACTGGGCAGCTACACGGCGGAGGAAAAGCTGCATATCGCCAAAAACCATCTGCTGCGTAAGCAGGTCAAACAGCACGGTTTAACTTTACGTCAGCTGCGCATATCCGACGAGGTTTTGCGGCAGATTATTGAAGGCTATACGCGCGAAGCCGGCGTGCGCACATTGGAGCGTACAATTGGGAAAATCTGCCGCAAAAGCGCACGGCGTATTGTGGAAAACGGAGTAAAATCGGTCACGATATCGGCAGCCAACCTTGAGGAATTCTTGGGGCCGCGCCGCTTTAAACCCGATGCTCTTCCTCAGCAGGATGAGGTTGGCGTTGTCAACGGATTGGCGTGGACGTCTGTCGGCGGTGAAACGATGCCGGTGGAAGTGGCCATTTTGGAAGGCACCGGCAAAATCGAGCTGACCGGCTCGCTTGGAGATGTGATGAAGGAATCGGCACGCACGGCGATCAGCTATGTACGTTCCCGCGCGACAGTGCTGGGGATTCCGACCGATTTCTACAAAACAAAGGATATTCATATCCATGTTCCGGAGGGAGCAGTGCCCAAGGACGGTCCGTCTGCCGGCGTGACGATCGCCACGGCCATTATTTCCGCGTTGACCGGTATTCCGGTGCGGCGTGATGTGGCCATGACAGGTGAAATTTCGCTGCGCGGCCGTGTGCTGCCTATCGGCGGGTTAAAAGAAAAAACGATGGCCGCGTATTCACACCATATGAAAACCGTCATCATCCCGGCGGACAACGAGCCGGATTTAGCGGAAATTGAACCGGTTGTGCGCGAAAATGTGCAATTCATCACCGCCAATCACTTGGATGTGGTGATTCGAAACGCGCTGGTGGCAGCGCCGGAGGGAGTTACCAGCTCTCCATCTTATCAGGATATGCATATTCCGGGTGAAAAAGCGCCGCACGTTCGCGTTCCGCAATAAATATCGGCTTTCAGACGATAAAGCAGCTAGGACGTCTCGAGTGCCTCTAAGGAGGAATCCTATTTATGAAAATTGAATCCGCGGCTTTTGAAGTTTCGGCTGCTTTGCACACGCAGCTGCCGGAGAGTGTTTTACCGGAAGTGGCGTTTTCCGGACGATCCAACGTCGGTAAATCCTCGCTGATCAATCGGTTGCTGAACCGAAAGACGCTGGCACGTACCAGCGCGACACCGGGCAAAACGGCGACTATCAACTTTTACCGCTTGGATACTCTCCGAATGGTCGATTTGCCGGGATATGGGTATGCAAAAGTGTCTGATGCGGAAAAGCGGCGCTGGTCCTCTTTGATCGAAGGCTATTTTGAGGCGGAGCGCGATTTGCGTTTGGTTCTTCAGCTGGTTGATATGCGCCATCCGCCCTCAAAAGATGACTACATGATGATCGACTATATGACCGAACGGGAAATCCCTTTTGTGGTTGTGTTGACCAAAGCGGACAAGCTAAACAAATCCGAACGGTCAAAACGGTTACAGGCGTTGCAAGAGGAATTGGGAGAGTATGAGGGGATTCGGACGATTCCCTTTTCCGCCATAAACGGTGAGGGCACAGAGGAACTCCGGCAAATTCTGGTGTCGGTTTGTGAAGAAGAATAAACGGTGTAGGCAGGGAGAAAAGTATGTTTGTATCAGATTGTTTACAGGTGAACAAAAAAGGCCATTTGACTATCGGCGGATGCGATACGGTAGAGCTGGCGGCAAAGTACGGCACACCCTTGTATGTGATGGACGAGCCGACGATTCGGGCAGCACTTCGTGATTATAAGCGGTCGATTGATGAAAATTATGAAAACGGCGGTATGGTCGCCTATGCCAGTAAGGCGTGCAGCTGCAAAGAAATCTATCGCATTGTCATGCAGGAGGGCTGTGGAACGGATGTTGTTTCCGGCGGCGAGCTGTATACGGCTATGCAGGTGGGATTTCCCGCCGAGCGCATCTATTTCCACGGCAATAACAAAACCGAAGCGGAACTGCGGATGGCGTTGGAATACGGTGTAGGCCGGATCGTGGTCGATAACGCGGAGGAGCTGCAGGCACTGTCGTCGATTGCCGGAGAGATGGAGAAGACCGCATCGATTTTTCTGCGCATCACACCGGGGATCGACGCACACACGCATGATTTCATCAAAACCGGACAAATTGATTCCAAGTTTGGGTTTACGTTAGAAAACGGCGATGCGCTTCGTGCCGCATCTATGGCTGTAAACACGCCGCATGTCCGGTTAATGGGCGTACATTGCCATATCGGTTCGCAAATATTTGACGAACAGCCATTTGAGCACGCGGCGGAGGTTATGCTCACCTTTTTAAATGATATCCGCCGTGAAACCGGCGTAACACTTACGGAAATGAATCTGGGCGGCGGTTTCGGCATTATGTATACGCAAGCCGATCACCCCAAGGCATATGGGGAATATATGCGATTGGTGGCAGGCGCTTTGAAAAAGTGTGCGGCTGCACTGCATTTCCCGGTACCGTATATTATCATCGAGCCGGGCCGTTCAATTGTGGCGTCGGCTGGGATAACCCTTTACACCGTTGGCGCGGTCAAAGAAATCCCCGGTGTGCGAACGTATGTGCATATTGACGGCGGTATTGGAGATAATCCGCGCTATGCGCTGTATCACGCACCGTATACAGCAGTGGTAGCCAATAAAGCGACCTTACCGCCGGAAAAAGCAGTCACCATTTCCGGGCGCTGCTGTGAAAGCGGTGATTTGATACAGGAAAATGTGATGCTGCCGCTGTGCGAGCGCGGTGATATTATGGCAATTTTGGCGACAGGCGCTTATAATTATTCGATGTCATCAAACTACAACCGCCTGCCGCGACCGGCTATTGTTATGATTCGCGATGGAGAATCACGAATAGCTGTAAAGGCGGAAACCTATGCAGATATTGTGCGTAACGATATATAATTGGAAGATAAAAAATGAGCGCAGCTAGCTGCGCTCATTTTTTATCTTCTATTGTGACTGGTTGTTACAGTGCACGAACCAAGTCGCTCATACAATAATAGCCGGGTTGCTGCGTCGTCAGGAACAGCGCCGCATTGATCGCACCGACGGCGAAAATTTCTTTGGACATGGCGCTGTGTGAAATCGTGACGATTTCATCCCGCCCGGCGAAGATCACATCGTGTTCGCCAACGATTGTACCGCCGCGGATAGCCGAAATCCCGATTTCCTTTTTATCCCGTTTTTTACGCACAGAATGCCGTTCATATACATATTCCGGTGTGTAATCCAGCCCTTCGGATATGGCGTTTGCCAGCATCAGCGCCGTGCCGGAAGGTGCATCCAGCTTTTGATTATGATGCTTTTCCAAAATTTCTATATCAAAATCATTGCCAAGAACCGAAGCAGCCTTGCGGGCAAGCTCCATAACGAGACTGACGCCGAGTGACATATTGGCGCTGAAAAATACCGGGATTTCCTCTGCGGCTGCTTTGACGGAAGCGATCTGTTCATCAGACAGACCGGTTGTGGCAATGACCGCGGGGATTTTTTTACTTTTGGCGTATGCCAGCACACCGGCAAGGCTGGACGGGTGTGAAAAATCAATGATAACATCCGCGTCCAGATTGCAGTTAGCGGGATTGGCATATACCGGAAAGCCGCCGTGCATCTCGGTGTTGATATCAAACCCGGCTACGATCGTGCAGTCGCAGCGCGTGGCGATGCAGGAGGTAATCACACGGCCCATCTTCCCGTTGCAGCCGCACAATAGCACTCTTTTCATAAAAAATCCCTTTTCCTTTCGGGTACATACTTCATCGGATTATTTCATCAAAGCGTATTTTTGCAGTACTGCTGCCAGCGCCGCCTTGGATTTCTCCTCCATCTCATACAGCGGCAGGCGGCACGGACCGACATCCCATCCCATCAGATTCAGAGCTTCTTTCACCGGGATCGGGTTAACATCGGAAAACAGCGCATTTGCCAGTTCCAGCAATTCCAGCTGAAGAGCACAGCTGCCCTTGACGTCGCCGGCAAACCATTTGGCACAAATATCGTGCGTCTGGCGCGGCATCACATTGGATAGTACCGAAATCACGCCTTTGCCGCCGAGTGACAGCATAGGCACAATCTGATCGTCGTTGCCGGAATAGATGTCAATATCACACAGGGAAGCGGTTTGTGCAACAGCGGACAAACTGCCGTTGGCTTCTTTGACCGCCACGATGTTCGGGTGCTTTGCCAACTGAGCTATGGTTTGCGGCTTAATATCAACGCCGGTGCGCGAAGGGACATTGTACAGTATGATCGGAAGATCAATCGCGTCGGCTACCGTCGTATAATGTGCAATCAGACCGCGCTGGGAGGTTTTGTTGTAGTATGGCGATACCAACAGCAAGGCGTCCGTACCCAGAGCTTTTGCCTCTTTAGACAGTTCAATGCAGTAAGCGGTGTCGTTAGAGCCGGTTCCGGCGATAACCGGCACACGGCCGGCCGCTTGTTCAACGGCGGTTTGCATCACTTGGACATGTTCTTTGTGATCGAGCGTAGAGGACTCGCCGGTGGTACCGCAGGTGATAATGGCATCGGTACCGTTGGTAATCTGCCACTCAATCAGCTCGCGGTATTTTTCAAAATTTACACTTCCGTCCGCATGCATCGGCGTAACGATTGCAACGCCGGCACCGGTGAAAATAGAACGATTACCCATATTGCATCCTGACCTTTCCGGGCGTTAGCCCGCTTAATTGAAGGGATACTTAATCCATATAGCCTTCGGCGCACAGAAGCTCCGCCATCAAAACCGCACCGCCTGCCGCACCGCGCAAAGTGTTGTGGGACAGACCGACGAATTTATAATCATATTGTGTATCCTCGCGCAGACGGCCGAGCGAGATCGCCATGCCGCCCTCAAGATCGCGGCAAAGGCGTGTCTGCGGCATATTGTCCTCTTCGTAATAATGCAGGAATTGCTTGGGAGCGCTGGGAAGGTTCAGCTCCTGCGCGCGGCCGCTGAAGTTTTTCCAGGTTCCCAGGATTTCTTCTTTTGTGGGCTTTTTATCAAAGCTGCAGTACACAGCCGCAAAATGTCCGTTGGAAACCGGCACACGCAGGCACTGCGCCGTAAAGGCGGGGGAGGTGGCGGGGACAATCACACCGTCCTGAATTTTACCCCAGATTTTCAACGGCTCCTGTTCGGATTTTTCTTCTTCGCCGCCAATATAGGGGATCATGTTATCCACCATTTCCGGCCAGCTTTCAAAGGTTTTGCCGGCGCCGGAGATCGCCTGATAGGTGCACACCAGAACCTTGCTCACGCCCCATTTGGACAGCGGGAACAGCGCGGGGACATAGCTTTGCAGCGAGCAGTTGGATTTGACCGAAATGAAGCCGCGTTTGGTACCCAGACGGGCGCGCTGTGCTGGAATGATTTGCGCATGTTCCGGGTTCAGCTCCGGAATGATCATCGGCACGTCGGGGGTGAAACGGTGGGCGCTGTTGTTGGAGACAACCGGGCACTCCGCTTTCGCATACGCTTCTTCCAACGCGCGGATTTCCGCTTTGGGCATATCCACCGCACAGAACACAAAATCCACATCGGCCGCCACTTCCTCGACTTTGGAAGCGTCCTTGACGACCATGTTCTTCATGGAAGCCGGCATGGGGGTGGGCATCGACCAACGGTGGCCCACTGCCTCTGCGTAGGTTTTTCCGGCAGAACGGGGGCTGGCGGCGAGAGTCGTCACATGAAACCACGGATGGTTTTCCAACAAGGTAGCAAAGCGCTGCCCGACCATACCGGTGCAGCCGATGATACCGACTTTAAACGTTTTTACACTTGCATTTGTACTCATAGCACATTCAATCCTTTCCAATTCAGCCCCATATACAAAAAATAGAGAAGCTGCCATGTGAATAATAAAAAAACCGGTTGAAAACCGGTTGCCATCGACATATAATAGAAGCATTAACGAAGAGCAGCCGTAACCGCCGGTCGCACGAATAGCGCTCCATCACATACCATGATGACAACCGCACGGCTATTAACCGTACAGCCAGACAGGTGCCCTCCGTGGACAAGCTATCTTCGGCGTTGACGCCTTTCGGCAGTGGTCACAGATTCGGAGTCTACCGCAGCGTACTTTTCGTCGAACGCACCTCTATTCCGTATATTTACTTGACAATTTTCTGTTCTCATTGTAGCATTAGAAGGCTTTGTTGTCAATCAAAATTCCTGCATACAACAGGTTGGTTTTTAAAAATGTAAGAAAGATGGGATTCTTCCTATGAAGCGCAGCGATTTTTATTATGATTTACCATCTGAGCAGATCGCTCAGACCCCGATAGAACCGCGCGATCATTCGCGTTTGCTGGTATTAGATCGGCAAACCGGCGAGATGCAGGATAAGCATTTTTATGACATCTGCGATTTCTTGCGTCCGGGCGATTGCCTGATTGTCAACGATAGCCGTGTGCTGCCCGCTCGCCTTTACGGAAATCGTGAGGGAACCGGCGCCGCAGTAGAACTATTGCTGCTGAATCCCAAAGGTAACGATACGTGGGAAGTGTTGGCCGGTCCCGGCCGAAAAGCGAAACCGGGTAACCGGTTGGTATTCGGCGATGGATTGTTAAAAGCAGAGGTATTGGAAATTGTCGATGAGGGCAACCGGCTGGTGAAGTTCACCTATGCTGCCGGCAGCAATTTTTATGCAATTCTGGAGCAAATAGGGCAGATGCCGCTGCCTCACTATATCACGCAGCGACTGGAAAATAAAGAACGGTATCAAACCATCTATTCGCGGGAGGTTGGTTCTGCCGCCGCTCCGACCGCCGGCTTGCATTTTACGCCGGAGCTGATGGAGAAAATACGGGCGATGGGCGTTTCGATCGGGTATGTGACACTGCACGTCGGACTCGGCACGTTTCGACCGGTAAAGGTAGATACGATCGAGGAGCATAAAATGCACGCCGAACATTATGAACTTCCGCCGGAAACAGCCGAACTGATCAATCGTACGCGCCGCGAAGGCGGGCGCGTGATTGCCGTGGGAACGACCAGCTGCCGCACCTTGGAAAGCGTTGGACTTACCGACGGCGAAATTCAGCCGGCGGAAGGGTGGACCAGCATTTTTATTTATCCCGGATATCATTTTCAGGTTTTGGACGGCTTGCTGACCAATTTTCATCTTCCGGAAAGTACCCTGATCATGTTGGTCAGCGCTTTTGCCGGCTATGATCACACCATGGCGGCTTATCATCACGCGGTCGAGGATAACTATCGCTTCTTCAGCTTCGGCGATGCTATGCTGATCGAATAAACGAACAGGAGTAAAAATAACATGACCATTCAAAAAATCGTTGGCCATGCGCGCCGCGGGGTGTTTGAGACACCGCATGGGACTATACAGACACCGGCGTTTATGAACGTCGCGACCTGCGGCGCCATCAAGGGTGCCGTGTCGGCACACGACTTGGCGGATCTAAAATGTCAGGTGCAGCTGTGCAATACTTATCATCTGCATGTGCGCCCGGGTGATGAACTTGTACGCGATTTGGGCGGACTGCACGCGTTTACCGGATGGCAGGGGCCGATTCTGACCGACAGCGGCGGATTTCAGGTGTTTTCCCTTTCCAAGCTGCGCCGCATCAAGGAAGAGGGCGTCTATTTTGCTTCGCATGTGGACGGCCGCAAGCTGTTCATCGGCCCCGAAGAAAGTATGCGCATCCAATCGAATCTCGGTTCCACCATTGCCATGGCTTTTGATGAGTGCGTGGAGAATCCGGCGGAATACCGCTATTCCAAGGCATCCTGTGAGCGCACGACCCGCTGGCTGGTACGCTGCAAGGAAGAAATGGCGCGGCTGAACGCG
>CATWUX010000076.1 GCA_958354085.1 uncultured Oscillospiraceae bacterium
AGCGCGTCTAAATCACGAAAACGCGCTTCTTCACCGAAACTGCGGATATAATCGTTTGCCGATCCGCAAGGGATGACCGTCAGCTGGGCATGGCAGCAGTCCCGTATCCCGCCGGCGACTTCCATCAGCGTACCGTCGCCGCCGCAGGCGTACAGCCGCACCGGATCTCCCGCCGCACATTCCGCACGCGCGATCGCGGTCGCGTCGCCCGCCGCCTGTGTAATATGCACGGCGTATTCACCGCCATGCGTCTCAAAATACGCCGCGATCGGCTCGCGCAGTTCCAACGCGCGGGCATGCTTACCTGCCGCCGGATTCAAAATAAAAACATGCCGCATTTGTGTTACCCATCCTCATTCTCAACTATTATTGTTTTTATCAGTATAACGGAATTAAAAAAGGATAGCAAGGCTTTTTTCGGCACGGCACTTCAAAGCACGATTTCCGAGCCGAGCAGGTTTATAAAAATCCCCCGTTCCAAACGGAACAGGGGAAAATTTCAAAGCCACGGGACTTCACTTTCGTGACGTTTCGGGCGGCCCATGAGCTGAATAATCGCCTCTTTGGGCGCCTGTCCCTCATAGCACACCCGATAGCACTGCTCGATGATCGGCATTTCCACGCCGGTCGCCTGCGCCAGCTCCCAAACCGCGTGTGCCGCCAGATAGCCTTCCACCGTGCCGACCTGCCGCACCGCCTCCTGCGGCGGACAGCCCTGCCCAATGAGAATACCGGCACGCCGGTTGCGGGAGTGCATACTGCCGCAGGTCACGATCAGGTCGCCCATGCCGGATAACCCCGCGAAGGTATCGGCATGCGCGCCCATGGCGGTACCCAGACGCGCCATTTCGGCTAATCCGCGCGTCATCAAAGCCGCCTTGGTGTTATCGCCGATGTTCAGTCCATCGCATACGCCTGCCGCCAGTGCGATCACGTTTTTGACCGCGCCGCCCAGCTCCACGCCGACTACGTCGCCGCTCACATAAATGCGGAAACCGGGATTCATCAGAATGTCCTGTACATCCTCCGCCGCGGCGATATCCGCAGACGCACTCACCACGGTGGTGGGGACGCCGCGCGCTACCTCTTCCGCGTGGGAGGGGCCGGACAGCGCCACCACACGCGCGCTGGGCAGTTCTTCCGCGATGACCTGCGTAAACCGGCGGTGCGTTCCGTCCTCCAATCCCTTGCCGGCGTTGGCAATCAGCGCTCCGGCGGGCAAAACCGCCGCCAGCCGGGCCGCGGTAGAGCGGATCGCAAAGGAGGGGACGGCAAGGATCACCAGCTCCGCCTTTTCCGCGCAGAACAAGTCCGTCGTCAGCTGGACGGAGGGCGGCACCGCCACGCCGGGCAGCAGCTTTTTATGCTCCCCGTCCCGCCGGATACCGGTAATTTCCTCCTCAAACGGCGACCAAAGCGTCACTTCATTTTCAAAGCGCTGCGCCATAACCGCCAGTGCGGTCCCCCAACCGCCGGCCCCGATTACCGCGATCTTCGCCATGCGTTCATCTCCCCGCTATTTTTTGCCGCCGAACGACAGCTTGCTTTCCGTGCCCTTCAGAATACGCCCAATATTGGTACGGTGCTTATAAATCAGGATGCCCGCGATCAGCACCGCCATGCAGGTACAAAACCACACGGTTTGGGGCTGCTGGCGATCCACGAACATGCGGAACACATATGTAAGCACCGCCATCACCGCCGCCGCCACAATCGAACCGAGCGACACCATACGCGTGAACAGCACAACCACAATAAACACGCCAAGGCTGATCAGCGCGACGCGCCAATCCAGAATCAGCATCATGCCCAGCGTCGTCAGTACGCCCTTACCGCCGCGGAAACCGAAAAATACGGGATGCAAATGCCCGATAATGCAGAACAGCCCCGCCAGGTACTGCCCGATCAGCCGGTAGCTTTCGGGGTTGGGGTAAGAGCGAAAGCCGTCCAGTCCCCGCGTCATCAGCCAGCCGCCGATAAGCACGGACGCGAGACTTTTCCCCAAGTCACCCAGTGTCGTCAGCAGTGCGGGCAGCTTGCCCTGCGAACGCAGCACATTTGTTGCGCCGGCGTTGCCGCTGCCCGTATTGCGGATGTCCTCGTGTGAAAACAGCTTCGTTACGATAATCGCAAAGCTGATGCTGCCCAACAGATAAGCAATCCCCATTGTCAGCAGCAGATTCAGCCAATTGCTTGCTAAAAAGTCGACCATTGCCTGCATTGAAAATACACACCCTTCCGATGAACACGCATATAACGATTCCAGATTGGATTATTTTGTGGCAGAGGCGGTATCGCCTTTTTCCCGAATGATAAAGCGAACCGGTGTTCCCTCCAGCCCGAAGGTCTCACGGATCTGGTTTTCCAAATACCGCTGATAGGAGAAATGGAATAAATCCGCACGGTTGACAAAAAACACGAACGTCGGCGGTTTGGTGGAGGGCTGCGTCATGTAGTAAATGTGCAGCCGGCGTCCCTTGTCCGTGGGCGGCTGCACCCGTGCCGTTGCCATCGCCAGCACATCGTTGAGCATACCGGTGGAGATGCGCATCGCATTCTGCTCGTGCACATATTTGATCAGCTCAAACAACCGCTCCAGCCGCTGTCCGGTCTTGGCGGACAAAAAAATGAACGGTGCATATGCCATGAAGCTGAAATCCTCCATCAGCTCCTTGCGCATTTTATCCATCGTCTTGTCGTCTTTTTCCACCGCATCCCATTTGTTGACCGCGATGATACACGCCTTGCCCCGCTCGTGCGCGATACCCGCCACCTTGCTGTCCTGCTCGGTGAAGCCCTCCACGCCGTCGATGAGAATGACGCATACATCGGCGCGCTCCACCGCCATTTCGGCGCGCAGCACGCTGTATTTTTCGATCGCGTCGTCCACACGGCTGCGCCGCCGCAGTCCGGCAGTGTCGATAAACACGAAATCGCCGTATTGGTTGTGGATAGGCGTGTCGATCGCGTCCCGTGTTGTGCCCGCGATATTGGACACAATCGCGCGTTCCTCGCCCGCAATCTTATTGATCAGTGACGACTTGCCCGCGTTCGGCTTCCCGATCACCGCCACGCGGATCGCCTCGGCGGTCTCTTCTTCCGGCTGCTCCGGCGGCAGATGCTCCAGCACGGCGTCCAGCAAATCGCCGGTGCCGTGGCCGTGCACCGAGGACACCGGAATCGGGTCGCCCAGGCCGAGATTATAAAACTCATAAAAATCCGCCGGCAGTCCGCCCGGCGTATCGCACTTGTTCACGCACAGCACAACCGGCTTGCCGCTTTTTTGCAACATGATCGCCACGTCGGCGTCGTTGGCCGTCACGCCGGAACGCAGATCCGTCACCAGCACGATCACATCCGCCTGTTCGATCGCCAGCTGTGCCTGCCGGCGCATCTGGGACAAAATCACATCGTCGGAATGCGGTTCAATTCCGCCGGTATCGGCCAGCATAAAACGGCGCCCGCACCATTCGCATTCCGCAAAGATCCGGTCGCGCGTCACGCCCGGCGTGTCCTTGACAATAGACAGCCGCTGACCGATCAGTTTATTGAATAAGGTCGATTTTCCCACATTGGGGCGGCCGACTATGGCCACAACCGGTTTTGCCATCGATTCCACCTTCTCTTTCCGCGCGGTCAGTGCCCCCCAACCGCTGTATTCCTTCAGCGCAGCAGCACCTGCACCAGCGCTTCCCCGCCCGTCGGAACGGCTTCCACGGGAACGCCCAGTTCCTGTGCCAGCTGCTCCGGCGTTTTATCATCCAGAAAACAATCTCCCTCGCTGCGCAGCATACAGTCGGGGAACACCACCAGATCACCGGTGCGCCCGCGCAGCTGCTCCAGAATATCGCCGCCGGTCACCAGTCCCGCCACGGTGATAGTCTCTCCGAAAAAGCGGTTTTTAACAGCGACGATGTTCACAGAGAGATTATGCCATTTTTTTTGCGCTTCGTCAACCAGCTCTTGCAAAATCGGCGCGGCCAGTACGCCGGTCGCAATGGTAATGCGGCTGCCGGCGGGCTGTTCGTTACAGGCTGCCAGCGCTTCGGCAAACTGATCGCGCAGCAGCGCGGTCATGCCTACGCCGTTTTCCAGCTGGGACAGCTCGCCGAAAAAGTTCACGTCCGGGATCGGACGCTCCGCGATAATATACAGCTCATCCGACGGATAAAACAGCCGCGTACCATACCGGCTCAGCATCTGCCGGCCCATGGCTTCCATCCGATCGATCACGTCCGCCGCCTGCTCCTTGGTAAACAGCGACAGCGCCTCCAGCCCCTCCCGGTAGCGCGTCAGCCCCACCGGTACGGCGGCGACGCTTTTCACGGCCGGCATCAGCGCAGCGATATCCTGCATCGAACGTTCCAACTCTTCGCCGTCGTTCCAGCCGGGACACAGCACCAGCTGACACTGAATGTCGATCCCCGCCTGCGTCAGCCGCCGCAGCACCGCCAAACTATCGCCCGCAAACCGATTGCCCATCATACGGCAGCGCAGCTGAGGATTGGTGGTGTGTACGGAAATGTTGATCGGACTGATATGCATCGTGATGATGCGTTCCACTTCGTGCTCGGAAAGATTGGTTAGCGTGATATAATTACCGAAAAGGAAAGACAGCCGGCTGTCGTCGTCCTTGAAATACAGGCTTTCCCTCATTCCCGGCGGCAGCTGGTCGATAAAACAGAAAACGCATTTGTTGCGGCAGGAGCGCTGCTTGTCCATCAGGTAGGTCTCGAATTCCAGACCGGGATCTTCATATTCGTCTTTGCGCAGGCGAACGGTGCGTTCTCCCCGTTCACCGCGCAGCACCAGTTTCAGACGTGACTCCAGCATATAAAACCGGTAATCCAGCACATCCTCAATGAGATGCCCGTTGATGCTCACCAGTTGTTCACCGGCATGAATATGCCGCCGCGCAGCCGGACTGCCCGGCTGCACCTGCGCAATGGTCACGGCCATCCTAACCCCTGCCTTTCCGAAAAGTCTTTCTATCGTGTATAGTATAAAGTATTTTGCCGGAAAACGGTAAAAAAGTAGAGGAGGATCACTCCTCCTCTACTTTGCTGTCAACAACAGAGAATGCCCAACGGCAGGGGAGGTGTGGAGGGGGCACAGCCCCTCTCCGCGCAACAATCACCCGCCCGCAGGCGAAACAGCACCGAAAATCGAATTTTCGGTGCTGTTCTCACAGCTTTCCGAGCATACTGCCGGAAAGCTGTGAGGAGGATCACTCCTCCTCTACTTTTCAAAGCTTCGAACCGGGGACGGCAACCGTCCCGACTCCGCGTCTGAAAAAGGAGACTTAAGCCTCTTTTTTCACGACTTGCCGGCCGTTGTAGTAACCGCAGTTTCCACACAGGCGATGGGCGCGCTTGTATTCGCCGCACTGCGGGCATTTTACGAGCGCCGGAGCTTCCATCTTCCAAACATTGTTGCGTCTTTTGTCACGCCGTGCTTTCGAATGTTTTCTCTTGGGTACCGCCATGTCAGCACCTCCTTATGGTAATACAAAAACTTAGCGGATGAGTTGTCTGAGTACCTCGAAACGAGGGTCAGTCTTGTTACTCTGGCAACCGCACAGACCTTCGTTGAGGTTCTTGCCACACATAGGACACAGTCCCCGGCAATCCTCGCGGCAAAGATTTTTCGACGGCAGCTCCAGGATCAGATCCGCCTCCACCAGCTCGTCCAGCGGCAGCGCATAATCCTCGAGCAGCACAAAATCGTCGTTGTCCTCATTGCTCAGAGACGTCACCAGGATATGCTCCATGTGCATATCGGCCGTATGCTGAAACGGCGTCGTACAACGATCGCACTGACCGTCATACCGATACGACACCTTTGCACGCAGCGTCACAATTCCGGCCGATTGGCTCACTTCGCCGTGCACCTGCACCGGCAGCTGAAACGGATAGGAGCCAGCCAGCTCCAACCCGGAAAAATCCAGCGCGCAGTCGATCGGCAAAGAATCTACATCGCCCATAAAAAGCGATTTTAACCGCAGAAGCATATTTCACCTCAAGTGTCACGCAAAATATTATATATACCTTGCGCACCTTTGTCAATAGATTTTTCAAAAAAACCGCTTTTTATGCGGTTTCAGTAAGCACCGCCGGTTTTCTCAGTGTCCCGCCGGAGGCGCGTCCAGATACTTCATCGGAACATACGGCTGCGCTTCCCGATCGCCGATATCCCGCACCAGCACGAACGGCGTCAGCTCGTCGTCCTGTCCGGCGGGATTATCCCGGATCCGCTCGGCCAGCGATTCGGCCGGCACATCGGCCAGCGAGGGCGAGCGCCCGAGTACCTCCACATCAATATCGTTTGCATCCACCAGAACGCAGGCGATACCGAGCGTTTCTTCGACGGTAGCGCAAACCTTTTCCGGCTCTTTGGGATTGAGCACCGCCAGCGAATGGTATACGTCAAAAGCGGAATGGCTGTAAAAGCCGTCGATCCCCGCGACATCCTGCCCGACGATCTTATAAAACACGCCGCGTTTGCCGAACAGTTTGCCGATCGCCGCACATACGCACGCCCACAAAATCAGCGGCAAGCCTTTCATGTTGATCGCCAGCTGCAGCTTATACGGCTCGTCCATGCCGATGCCGTTCTGGTTGCTGGTGGCGAACTTGGAAAGGAATTTGGCCCAGAACCCCAGGCGGACGTCTTTTTTCTCCACCGTATTGTTCTGACACATGGAAATGACTTTCTCCCCCAGTGTCACCACATCGCCCGGCTGATAGATCGGCAGCACATACTGCCGCAAGATCTCGACAAAATCCTCACCGCGTTCGATGAAATGCGTTTGAATCGCATAGCGCTCATACCGAACGCCGTCCACTTCCCGCACACCGCGGATAAAATAGGTAACGCCGTTTTCCTGCCGTCGGTTTTCGGCTGTGTTGAGGTTGCCTTCATACCACATCGCCATTGGTTTTCATCCCATCCTGTCGTTAAACAGCGGCGAAGGCATTGCCTCCGCCGCCGCAAATTCGATTGCCTTTTACAGCTCGACCGCGAACTCCGCGATACGCTCCGGAATATCGGCTTTGTCCGCCGACACGGACAGCACCATATTGGTATTGCTCATCTTGGACAACGCGCCCAGCTTTTCGATGAAAGCCGCCAGCGCTTCCATATCCTTCCCGCCGATCTTCAGCGTAGAGTCAATGAAAATATCGGTGATATCGTAGTTGCCCGCACACATACCGGCAACAAATCCAAAAAACGCGTCAAAGCCTTTTATGCCGTACTCATCTGCAACAACCAAACGTGCTTTGTGACTCAGGTCATAGGTAAGCGTGCTGTCTTTTTCAATGAACACCACATTTCCTTTGGATTCCGCTGTTGCCGCGCCGCACATATCGATCAGGCGCTTGGTTTTGCCGGAGCCCTTTTTCCCGAGGATCAAAGTAATCATAATTGTTTTCCTCCTATTATATATTATGACCGCAAATGAGCGGCATTAAACAGAATCAGCCGCGGCCGAGGCGCTTTTCCAAAGCCGCCTTCTCCTCTTCATAGCCGGGCTTGCCCAGCAGAGCAAACATATTGCGCTTATAGCTTTCCACGCCGGGTTGGTCAAACGGATTGACGCCCAGCATATAGCCGGAGATCGCGCACGCCTTTTCAAAGAAATAAATCAAATAGCCGAGATTTTCCTCGGTGGCTTCGGGAATATGCAGCACCAGATTCGGCGTGCCGCCGTCCGTGTGGGCCAGCACCGTTCCCTCGAAGGCTTTTTCGTTGACATAGCTCATCGTTTTGCCGGTCAGGAAGTTGAGGCCGTCCACATTTTCGGGATCTTCCTCGATCGCCAGCTCCTGTTCTGCCTTGTCGATGAGCACAACGGTCTCGAACAAAATGTTGGAGCCGTCCTGCACGAACTGGCCCAGCGAATGGAGATCGGTCGAAAACACGACAGACGCCGGGAACAACCCTTTGCCGTCCTTCCCCTCGCTCTCACCGTACAGCTGCTTCCACCACTCGCTCATCATCGCGTAGCGCGGCTCATAGCTGACCATCAGCTCCACCGCGCGTCCCTTGCGCAGCAAACAATTGCGGGCAGCGGCGTAACGATAGCAGGCGTTTTGATGAATGTCCGGATTGCGCAGCTCCGCCTGTGCCTTGGCGGCGCCCGCCATCAGCGCGGCAATATCGCAGCCGGCAACGGCAATGGGCAATAACCCAACGGCGGTCAGCACAGAAAACCGGCCGCCGACATCGTCCGGTACCACAAATGTCTCATAGCCCTCGCGGTCAGCCAACGCCTTCAATGTGCCGCGCGCCTTATCGGTGGTAACGTAAATACGTTTTTTGGCCTCCTCGGCGCCGACCGTTTTTTCCAGATAATCCCGGAACACGCGGAAGGCAATGGCCGGCTCCGTCGTCGTGCCGGATTTGGAGATCACGTTAACGGAAACGCGCCGACCCTCGCACAGCTCCAGCAGCTCGCGCAACGCGGTGGAGCTGATGCTGTTTCCGGCAAAATACACATCGGGCGTATTCTTTTTCTTCGCATTGTACAGCGGAGATTTCAAAAATTCAATCGCCGCGCGGGCGCCCAGATACGAACCGCCGATGCCGATCGCGATAAAAATATCGGTATCCTGCTGAATACGTTTGGCGGCTGCCTGAATACGGGCAAATTCTTCCTTATCGTAGTCGGAAGGCAGCGTAACCCATCCTAAAAAGTCGTTTCCGAGACCGGTACCGGCGTGCAGCATATCGTGCGCGGCCGTCACCTGCGTTTGCAGGGCATCCAGTTCGTGAGAACGAACGAAGCCGTCTAAATAACGGGTTTCAAGAGAAATGGACATCTTTTATGACCAACCTTTCACGCGGGGCGACCGCCCCGCCGCTTTATGAATTTCTACAGGTCTATTTTACAATATTTTGACGCGCTTTGCAACCGTATAATCGATTTATTTTATGGTTTTTCAAAAGACAGATCGGCAAAACAACCGGACGGCAAACGTTGTTTGTCGTCCGGTTGAAAGAAAGATTACTTTTTGGATTTTGCCGGTTTCTTTTGTTTATGCTCCACCCAAACAGCCCACAGCGGGGTGCACAGGCAGGTTGACGTATAAAAACCGGAGATAACGCCGAACATCATCGGCACGGCAAAGCTGACGATCGAATCCAGATTCAGCGCCAACGCCATGACGGCGACCGTCGCAACGGCGATAAACGTGCAAATACTGGTGTTGAACGAACGCGTAAAGGATTGGTTGATGCTGAGATTGACGATTTCGGAAATAGGCGTCTTGCTGTCCATTTTCGCCCGGTTTTCCCGCACACGGTCGTAAATAACGATCGTATCGTTCAAAGAATAACCGAGGATTGCCAGCAGAACCGCCACGAAATTATCGTCCAACGGGATTCGGAAAACGACAAAAGCAAAATACGCGATCACCAGATCGTTGAGCAGCGCCAGCAGCGCAAACGCGCCGGCCGAGACACCGCCGATTTTGCGAAAGCGAAAACCGACATAAACCAGCAGGAACACGCTCGCCAACGCAATCGCGACCAGGCACTTGATCAGGAACAGCTTACCCATGGACGGCAGCAGCGAGCTGGATTCCAGCGACGTCACGTTGTTGTCCGGGAACTGTTCTTTCAGCGCATTCTCCAGCGATTTCAGCTGCTCGGTCGTGAGCGTATCCGTCAGCGATACGTTCAGAACCTCCAAATCACCGCTGACCGATTCCTGAATCGTGACCTCTTTGCCCAGCTGACCGGTAATAAAGCTATCCACCGTATCCTTATCCAGCGTACCGGTATAGCTGTATTTGATCAGCGTACCGCCTTTAAAGGAAATGTCCAGTTGAACACCGAAAATAATGTTGCAGATAATACCAAAAGCCAAAACACCGAGCGCAATAAAGCTGAAAAGCTTACGATGCCCTATAAAATCAAACGGCTTTTTCATGCGCGCTCACCTCCCAACAACCACGGCTTCCGCAGGAATTTCAGACGGGAAACCGACTTCAGCATCAAGCGGGAAGCCGTCACGCCCATTAAGAAGTTGAAAATAATACCCGCAAACAGCGTATAGCCAAAGGAATACACCGCACCGGTGGTGGAGGCGGGGAACCAGTTCAGAACCGGCCACAGGATCGTCGCCCAGAAACCATTCGGCGGGCCAAACACACCCATCAGCACGATCGCCACGATGATAACCGTCACGTTGCCGTCGAAAATCGCCCAGAACGACTCTTTGGAGCCGCGCTGGATTGCACCATCAATGGTCTTGCCCATGCGGATCTCTTCCTTGATACGCTCGGAGGTGATCACGTTGGCGTCCACGCCCATACCGATGGACAGGATAATACCGGCGATACCGGGCAGCGTCAAGGTGAAGCTCTGCAGGAACCCGAAGTAGCCGGATACAACCGCAATGGAGCCGGCGACCTGACCGAGCAGCGCAATCACCGCCACAAAGCCGGGCAGGCGATAATACAGAATCATGTACAGAGAAATGAGAATGAAGGCGATCACGCCGGCGATCACCATCAC
>CATWUX010000077.1 GCA_958354085.1 uncultured Oscillospiraceae bacterium
GCCGACACGCGGGTTTCTCTCATTTTTCTTCGTTTCCGGACACAAACGCACCGCTCACAGCAGCTTATACAGCAGTGCGGCATCGTTCTTGGCCACCGTTTCCTGAACCGAAACTACCTCTGCTTTGACTTCGCGCGCGCCGAGCGTGATCGCGATTACATCGCCGACCTTAATATCGTAGGACGCGCGGGCAGCCTTGCCGTTGACCAGCACGCGGCCGGCGTCGCACGCTTCGTTGGCTACCGTGCGGCGCTTGATCAGCCGCGACACCTTTAAATACTTGTCCAAACGCATAAAGCATCGTCCTTTCACCGAAAGTGTGGTCTGCCGCATTGCAAAAAGCCGCCCGGCAGGCGGGCGGCTTTTATCGGCAAAGAGCAATTATTTCGCAACGGCATCCTTAAAAGCTTTGCCAGCCTTGAATACCGGCTGCTTGGAAGCGGGGATCGTGATCGCTTCTTTGGTGCGGGGGTTACGGCCGGTTCTGGCTTCACGGGCACGCACTTCAAAAGTACCGAAGCCAACCAGCTGGACTTTGTCGCCGCCGGCGACAGCTTCCGTCACGGATTCCAGAACGGCGGAAACCGCTTTTTCGGCATCCTTTTTGGTCAGACCGGATTTCTCAACAACAGCGGCAATCAGTTCAACTTTGTTCATCTTATTATACCTCCAAAGATTTTATACACCAGCGCGATTTAATCCACGCGTGGATACACATTCAGCAGGATTTCTCCTGCGCCTTGGCTTCCCGCCATAATTCGTCCAGCTGCTCGATCGAAGCGGCGGTCATATCCAGCTGCCGCTCCTGCGCCAGCTGCTCCACCACGGCAAAACGCCGGATGAACTTTTCCGTCGCGCCGGTCAGCGCCTGTTCGGCATCCGCTTTCAAAAAGCGGGACACATTGACGGCCGAAAACAGCAGATCGCCCAATTCTTCCTCAACCGCCGCGGGGTTTTCCTGCGCCATCGCCTCTTCCAGCTCGTCAACCTCGCTGTGCAGCGCTTCCATCGCACCGGACACCTCCGGCCAATCAAAGCCCGCACGCGCCGCGCGGTTCTGCACCTTGGCGGCCCGCATCAGCGCCGGCAGCGACCGCGGCACCGCGCGCAGCAGATCGGTTTGGGTTTTCCCGCCCTTGGTCGCGCGCTTGATCGCATCCCAATTTTGCAGCACCTGCCCGGCGTCCTTGGCAACCACGTCGCCGAACACGTGCGGGTGACGCACCAGCAGCTTGCGGCAGATCCCGTCCGTCACATCGGAAAACGTAAAGCCGCCGTGCTCTTCCTCCATGCAGGTGTGAAAGACCACCTGCAGCAGTACGTCGCCCAGCTCTTCCTGAAGCCCCGCCGGATCGTCGTTATCAATCGCTTCGATCGCCTCGTGCGTTTCTTCCAGAAATTCGGAACGGATGCTTTTGTGCGTCTGTTCCCGATCCCATGGGCAACCTTCCGGCGACCGCAGCAGCCGCAAGATCGCCAACAGATCCTCCATCGTATAGACTTCTTTGTTTGGATAGGAAATCGACATCCGGCTGATCCGTCCTTCTTCGGAAATTGCGCCGCTTCCGGCACGAGCCGACAGCCGGAAAATCCGGCGCTGGGCGGCTCACCATAGGGAGTATTCACACGAACACTCTTATATTACCCTATCCAATCGTGTTTTTCAAGTATCTTCGCAATTTTTTCTCCCTTTGGAAGCATAAAAATATCGTCTTTTGTCAGTATTTTTAACACAAGCAGGCAAATTCCGTATACGATTCCGGCCAAACCGACCGCCAACACGGTCGCAAGCCGCGGTGAAATCACCCGTGCAAGCAGGCCGTTGGACGCCCAGGCCGCCGCGCCGCAAAGGAGAGCCGCGATCAGCGGCTTTCCCACCGTCTTCCATACCGGCAGCCGCAGCTGCAGCAGCCGGTGCAGCGTCAGCAGGCCGGCAATCACCATCACCGCATAGCAAGCCGCCGTGCTGTATACGGAGCCCATCACATTCCACTCCGGACGCGTCACCAGCACCACATTCAGTATCAACTTGACAACGCCGCCCAACACGATGATTTTCGCGGGAATATCCGCCCTTCCCACCGCTTGGAAAATGGAATTCACCGGTGCGGTCAGGCACACGAAAATCGTCGCGATGCCCAGCACCTGCAGCATTGGCCCGACAATCTCGGACACATGCTTCTGCCCGTACACGAGAAACATCAGCGGCTCCGCCAGCACCGACAGCCCGATCCCGGCCGGCAGCGCCACCAGCAGCGTAATACGCAGCACCGATTCCACAGTGGCTTTCAGCTGCTGCCGGTTTTGCATCGCCCATGCGGACGTGATGACCGGCAGCGCGCTGATACCGAAAGTCAGCGTGATAGTCGGCACCAGATTGACATAGGTCATCGCCGTGCTGCGGCTGCCCACCAGCCAAGCCAGCACATCCCGCGTTCCGTCCGCCGCCAGCTGGGCAGCATACATCTGTTCCACCTCGCCGCCGTGCCGCTCCAGCACCAGCTTGAGACAGCGCTGCAGCGACGCCACGTCGATGAGATTGGTCAGCTGCGTCGCAAGCGCCGCCAGTGCCACCGGGAACGCTATCACCAGCAGCGACCGCAGCGCCCGCCGTCCGGTGACCGGCGGCGGCGATGCCGCCAATTCCTGCACCGTCAGCTCGCTGCCCCGGCGGGCATAGCGCAGCATCAGGTACAGCATAGAGGCAAATGATCCGAGCGTCACGCCCGCCATGGCGCCCGCCGCCATATACGGCAGGCTCAGCTCACGCGCATGCGCCGCGGACGCGGCGACCGTGCCGAACACCGGCTCGCCCTGCGCATAGCAGCGCTGTCCCCACCACATTGCCGCCACGGCCAGCCCCAGACCGAGCAGCAGCTTTCCCAGTGCCTCCAGCACTTGGGAACAGGCCGTCGGCACCATATTGCGCAGCCCCTCGTACAGTCCGCGGTTCACCGCGGCCATACAGCAAAAAAACACCGACGGCGCCATGACCAACATGGACAGGAAACTGCCCGGCATCCCCACATACGCCGGATAAAAGAAGGCCGCCGCCAGCATAACCGCCAGCCCCAGCGTGCCGGTCACCAAAAAAATCCGGCGCGCCATGCGGTAAATCACCTGTACATCCGCGAACCGGTGCAGCGTAACCGCCTCCGCAACCAGCCGCGACACGGCAACCGGCAGTCCCGCCACCGCCACCGTATACACCGGCAGATACACCTCATACGCGGTCGCAAAATAGCCATAGCCGGTCATACCCGCCAGCAGCGGATGCTGCAGCGGAATTTTGAACAGTGCGCCAATGAGCTTCACCAACACGGCAGCACCCGACAGAATCAGCGCGCCGTGCAAAAAGCTCTGTCGTTTTGCCCTTGCCAAAAGCGTCAGCCCTTTCCGGTCATTTGCTTGCGAATCCGACCGCATTCCCAGCGAACACGCGCCATATCCAACAGCGGGTATTCCCCTGCGCGGTACAGCACCTGCCCGTCCACCATCGTCAGCTCCACCGCACGGCCGGAGGCGGCGTACACGACCGCCGACAGTGGATCGTCGCACGGCGCAATGCCGGCGTCCGCCGCGTCCAGCATCACCAGATCGGCGCGATAGCCCGGCACGATGTCACCGCAATTTCGCCGTCCCTGCGCCAGCGCACCGGCGCGTGTCGCCATATACAGTGCCTCCTGCGCCGGCAGGGCGCACGGGTTGCCGGAAATTCCCTTGGCCAGCAGCGATGCCATGCGCAGCTCTTCGAGCATATCCAGCGTATTGTTGCTCGCGGCGGAATCGGTTCCGATCGCAACCGCGATCCCCTTGCGCCGCCACTTGGTTGTCTGTGCGATGCCGCTCGCCAGCTTGAGATTGCTTTTCGGACAATGCGCCAGCGTCACGGTTTTATGCTCCGCCAACAGATCCATGTCGCTTTCGGTCAGCCACACGCCGTGCGCAAGCGTAACCGGCTGCTCCAGTATGCCGGTCTCCCGCAGCAGCGACGCCGGCGTCATGCCGTGACGGCCGACGCACTCCCACTGCTCCCGCCGCGTCTCGGACAGATGCATTTGCATCCGCGCGCTGTAGGCGGCAGCCAGCTCAGTCACGTCCCGCAGCAGACCGGGATGGGTGGTATATTCGGAATGTGGCGCAACGTCGATCGCGACCCGTCCGTCGCCCGCTCCGTGAACCTGTGTCAGCAGCCGGGTCAGCTCTGCCTGCACCGGCAGATCACGCAGCCGCTTTTCGCTGTCTGTGCAGCTGAAGCTCACGCCCAGATTCGCCTTAATCCCGCTTTCCGTAACCGCCTGCGCAACTCGCTCGGTGAAATAGTACATATCCGAAAACGACGTCGTGCCGCCCGCCAGCATCTCCGCGATGCCCAGCAGCGTCCCCCAGTATACGTCCTCTCCGCTCATGCGCGCTTCCAGCGGAAAAATGCGGTCGTGCAGCCAGCTGTGCAGCGACATATCGTCGCCGCAGCCGCGCAGCAGCGTCATGGCGGCATGCGTGTGGCTGTTGACAAAGCCGGGCAGCAACAGTTTGCCGCGTCCGTCCACCGTTTTGCCCCAGTCGCCCTCCGGCCGCCGGTCGCTGACCGCGGCGATGTGTTCAGCCTCCACCGCCACAAAGCGGTTCTCCGCGGCGGTTCCGTCCGCACGCAGCACGGTAATGTTTTCAAAGAGCATCTGCATCCGTCCTTTCGGTCAGATTTCCTGCACGATGGCCGTTATCAGCTCGCCAAACGACGCGGCGACCGTGGCGGCGGTCGCCGTCACTTCCTCGTCGCTGACCGTGGCTTCCGGCAGCATTCCCGCTGCCAGATTGGTGATGCAGGAAATACCCAGCACCTCCATACCGCACTGCGCGGCGGCAATTACCTCCGGCACCGTCGACATACCGACCGCGTCGCCGCCCAGCAAGCGGATTGCCCGAATCTCCGCCGGCGTTTCAAACTGCGGTCCGGCCATAAAGAAATATACGCCGCTGTGCAGCAAAATATCCAACCTTTTCGCACAATTCTGCGCGACCGCCTGCAAACGCGGCGTATACACGCGGGAGAGATCAAAAAAGCGGCTGCCGAACACCGGCGGGATGCGCCCGCGCGACGGGCTGTCCAGCGTGAATTTCATATGATCGGTAATCAGCATGAAGTCGCCCGGACGAAAAGCCGGGTTAACACCGCCCGCCGCGTTGGTGAGAAGCAGCGACCGCACGCCAAGCAGCGACAGCACCCGCACATAGTAAGCGGCGGTTTCCATGTCGTAACCCTCATAGCAGTGAAAACGTCCGGACAGCACCGCGACCGCACGCCCCTGCAAACGGCCGAGCACCAGCACGCCGGCGTGTGAAGCCACGGTAGCGCGCGGAAAGCCCGGAATCTCCGCATAGGGCAGCCGTACCGCATCCTCCACCCGCTCCGCCAGATAACCCAATCCCGAGCCAAGCACCAGCGCTATCTCCGGCTGCACCGGCATTCGCTCCCGGATATAGTCTGCGCTGCGTTCATACGTTTCAAGCAAAAAATTTTCCAACGGATATTCCTCCTTGTTCTCTTCGGAAAAGAAAAGCGACAGGCAGCGTCCGGAGGTCTGCCGGTCTGCCTATCGCCCTCAATGAAGCTCTGTCGTGTCTATTCCGCGTCCAGTTTATTACCGCAGCGCTTGCAGTACGCCGCGTCCTCCGGATTGACCGCACTGCACTTCTTACAGCGGATGATGTTCTTATAATCGTCGATCTGGGTGCGCACCTTCGCCAGCCGCGCCATCAGCTCATCCGCCTTGGCGATGCAGCCCTCCACGAGCGCCGTCACATCCTCGCCCGCTTTTTGGCCGTCATACACCAGACGTCCCAGTCCTTCGAGGGTGGACGCGATATCCTTTTCCAGCTCGGCGGCTTCCATCTTCAGCTTGGTCACTTCCACAAAATCCGTCGTCTTCTTGCCGGCAGCCTCCGCCACGGTTTTGGCCTTGTACAATACATCTTCAAAGGTCGTCATAGCCGATCCCTCCCAGTATTTTTCGTTGTTTATAGTATATCGCAATTTTTACGGATTTGCAATGCCTCCGCCGCTTTTTTTGCCGTGGCGCTGGACAAGCGTTCGGCTTCGCGGTATACTGGTAACAAACTATGTGCGAAAGGGGATCGCCATGCTGCAGCTGCTGCTCGGACGCTCCGGTACCGGAAAAACCGAAGAAATCTACCGTCTGCTGACCGACGAGGTCTGGTCAGACGCGCCTGAAAAGGGCAGCTGTATCCTGCTGGTGCCGGAGCAGTTTTCTTTTGAGAGCGAACGGACGCTGCTGGAACGGCTCGGCCCGCGCATGGCCTCCGGCGTACTGGTGCTCAGCTTTACCCGTCTGGCGGATACGATTTTCCGCGAGCTGGGCGGGCTGGCGGGGCGGCGCATGGACGATCCCACCCGCGCGCTGCTGATGAGTCAGGCGCTCGAGCAGGTGGCGCCCCATCTGACGCTGTACCGCCGGCATACCGCCAATCCCGAATACATCCAATCCATGCTGGCGCTGCTGTCCGAATGCAAACAGTGCGCCATCCCACCGGCGCAGCTGGAGCAAGCAGCAAACGGACTGGACGGCACACTGCACGCCAAATGCCGCGAATTGGCGCTGATTTTGGAGGCGTACGACGCGCTTGCCGCCCAAAGCTATCTCGACCCGCTGGACGACCTGACACGGCTCGCGCAGCGCATGGGCGACTCCCACCTGCTGGACGGCGCGACGGTTTTTATCGATGGCTTCAAAGGCTTCACGCAGCAGGAGCTGCAGGTACTCGGCGGTATCCTGCGCAAGGCAAGCCGCGTGACCGTGACTCTCTGCACCGACACGCTGGAGGACAAAAGCCACGGTTTTGGGCTGTTTTCACCGGTCATCCGCACCGCGAACCGGCTCATCGAGCTGGCGCGGCAGCAACGCACGGCGGTCGCCAAGCCGCGTATTCTCACGAAAAACCACCGCACCGCCGACCCGGCGCTGCGGTTTCTGGAAGCGGGCTGTTTTCTGCCCCGTCCGGCGGTGCTGGAGCAGCCCGCCGCCTCCGTCACGGTCACTCCCTGCGGTGATATTTACCGCGAATGTCAATACGTCGCGCGCACCATCCGCCGCCTGCTGAGGGAAAACGGCGGGCGCTGCCGCGATATCGCGCTGGTCACGCGCGATTTATCGGCTTACACCGGCCTTCTGGACGCGGCGTTAGAGCAGGAAGGCATCCCCTGTTATCTTGACCGTCGGGACAGCATCCTGACCGATCCGCTCATCACGCTCACGCTTGCCGCGCTGCGCGCCGCCACGGACGGCTATGCTACCGACGATCTCCTGACGCTGCTCAAAACCGGTCTGGCAGGCTTTTCTACATCCTCCGTCTCGCTCGTGGAAAACTATGTGTTTCTCTGGCGTATAAACGGTGCGCGCTGGCGGCAGGAATGGACGTGGAACCCCGAAGGGCTATCGGTCCAGGCGACCGAAGCAACCGACAAACAGCTGGCTCACCTCAACCGTCTGCGCCGCCGATTGATCCGCCCGCTGGAGCGGCTGCAGGCCGCGCTGAGCGGCCACCCCACCGGCACCGATTTTGCCCACGCCGTTTATCGCTATCTGCTGGATATCCACGCCGACCGGCTGGTGCGCTTGCAGGTCGCGCGGCTGGATGCGGCGGGCGAACATGCGCTCGCCGACCGGCAGGCGCGGCTGTGGGACGTGCTGATGAATCTGCTGGACAAATTTGCCGCCGCGCTCGCGCACACGCCGCTGTCTGCAGCGCGGCTTCTGGATCTTCTGCGTTTGGCCGCGCAGATCACCGATCTGGGCGTGCTTCCTCAAAGTCTGGATGCGGTACAGATCGGCTCCGCCGACCGTATGCGGTTTTCCGCGCCTAAAACCGTCTTTTTGCTCGGCGTGAACGAGGGTGTGTTCCCCGCCTACCCCGCCGCGTCCGGTCTGCTCACCGACGACGAACGCCGCACGCTGATCGCGCGCGGTTTACCTATGGCGGACGCGAGCGACCTGCAGGCGGTGGAAGAACGCTTCTTTGCCTACGCCGCGCTGTCCGCGCCGTCCGAGCGTCTGTTTTTGACTTATCCGCAGACCAATGCCGCCGGGGAAACGCTTGCCCCGTCGCTGCTGGTAGATACGGTGCGCCGCATCCTGCCGCAGTGTACGATCGGTGTCGACCGGCGGGAGGACGGCCAGGATCTGGAATCGGAGGCGGAAGGCTTTGAGCAGCTCGCCGCCCGCTGGCGGGAGCCGTCTCCGCTGACCGCCGCACTGCGCTCCCTATTCGCGGAGCAACCCGCTTATGCTCACCGGCTGTCGGCGATCGCGCGCTCCGCGGAGGAACGCCCCGCCGCTTTCACCGATGAGGCGCTGGCACGGCGCTTTTTCGGCAACGAGCTGCGGCTGTCCGCCTCGCGCGTGGAAAAATACCACCAATGCCGCTTCGCCTACTTCTGCCAGTACGGGCTGAAAGCCAAGGCGCGCAAGCCTGCCGACCTGAACGCGGCGGAATTCGGCACACTGACGCACTATGTCATGGAGCATCGCCTGCCGGAATATACCGCGCTGGGGTTTTCCCATGTGCGGCGCGAGCAAGTATTGGCGGACGCCGCCGCCACGGTGCGGCAATATGTGGACGATTGCATGGGCGGCATGGAAAACAAAACCGAACGCTTCACCCATTTGGTGGATCGCCTGTGCCGCACCTCCGGTGCGCTGCTGTGGCACGTCGTACGCGAGCTGCGCCAGAGCCAGTTTGTTCCGGTGGATTATGAGCTGAGCATCGGGATGCCGGATGAAAACGGTAACCGGATCGAGCCGGTCGTGCTGACGCTGCCGGACGGCGCGACCGTACAGGTGCAAGGCAAGGTTGATCGAGTGGACGTTTTTCACAAAGACGGACGCGCGTATGTGCGCGTCATCGACTACAAAACCGGCAGCAAGGATTTCCGGCTGGACGAGGTTGTGGAGGGCATCAACGTACAGATGCTGCTGTATATCCTGACCATCTGGCAAAACGGCGGCCCGCGTTACGGAACCGTCACGCCGGCGGGTGTGCTGTATCTGCCTGCCAAGTTGCCGGTACTGCGCATCGACCGCGACGCGGACGAGGCCGCGTCCGAGCGGGAACGCACGCTCGCCATGCGCATGAACGGGCTGCTGCTGGACGATCCGGCCATCGTGCAGGCGATGGAGCACGATGCCGCCGGGCTATTCATCCCCGCATCGCTGGATAAAAACGGCAATTGCAAAGGAAAAGGACGAAACGGGGACGGCTTGGCAACGCTCGAGCAGTTCGGGCAGCTCAAAAAGCGGATGGAAACGCTGCTCACCGCCATGGCGCAAACGCTGCGGCAGGGCGATATAGCCGCGCTGCCCGCCAGCGGCGCCAATGTCGATGCGTGCGCCTACTGCGATTACAAGGCGGTATGCGGACACGAGCCGGAGGATCCCATCCGCGCAATTGCTAAAAAGGATCACAACCGGGTTCTGGCCGATCTGGCCGCGGACACAGCGCCGGAACCGGCGAAATAACGCAGGCGGAACGCAGCGGCATTTTTCTCATCAATTTCGTCATGTGCAAGCAGCTGCTTAGATAAAAAAGAGAGGATACCGTCGGTATCCTCTCTTTTTTTATCTACTTTACAACGGTTGATCAGATCTTGCGGACGCGAATAACACCGTCCACCGCCTGAATCTTCTCCAAGCTCTCCGCCGAAGGAGTACCGACAACATCCAGCACCGTATAAGCGTAATCCTTCTTGGAACGGTTGGTCATATTGTCGATGTTGATGCCTTCCGCAGACACGACCGCGCTGATCTGCGCAAGCATATTCGGGATGTTTTTATGCAGCACGCAGATGCGGGTATCGGTGGAACGCGCCACATTCACATTCGGGAAGTTGACCGAATTGAGAATATTGCCGTCCTCCAAATACGCTTTCAGCTCATCGGCCGCCATCACGGCGCAGTTATCCTCGCTCTCCGGCGTGGAGGCGCCAAGATGCGGAATGGCAATGACATTTTCCACATCCAGCATTTCATCGGTCGGGAAATCCACTACATACGCCGCCACCTTACCGGATGCCAGCGCCGCCTTCATATCATCCGCGTTTACCAGCTCAGCACGGGAGAAGTTGAGCACGCGCACGCCGTCCGGCATCAGTGCAAACGCCTCTTTGCTGAACATACCGCGAGTGTCGGGCGTCAGCGGCACATGCACGGTGATATAATCGCAGTTCGCATAGATCTGCTCCAGGCTGGTGGCGTGATGCACCGAACGGGACAAGCCCCACGCCGCGTCCACGGACAGGTACGGGTCATAGCCGTACACATCCATACCCAGCGAATGCGCCGCATTGGCAACCAGAATACCGATCGCGCCCAGACCGATCACGCCCAGCGTCTTTCCGCGCACCTCGGGACCCGCGAAC
>CATWUX010000078.1 GCA_958354085.1 uncultured Oscillospiraceae bacterium
CTTCTTTACCTTTGTTTTCTTACCGGTGTAAGCTCCGCTTACACCGGTTTTTTGTGAACTCCTGTTTAATGGTAAAAGCGGACATAGCGGTTCGGAAATCTTGACGCTTTGCCAAACAGGATGATTTTCTATATGTTTGTATGTTGATTCTTTGCCCCCAAAACGGTATACTATAACAAGATGCTCGCAAGAGCCGTTTGACTGTACTTTATGATGCCTGGAGGAACGGATTTGTCAACGATTCAAAATGAGATCACCAAGCGCAGAACCTTTGCCATCATCTCGCACCCGGACGCCGGCAAGACCACGCTGACGGAGAAGTTCTTGCTGTATGGCGGCGCCATTGCGACCGCCGGTATGGTCAAGGGCAAAAAATCCATGAAGCATGCCGTTTCCGACTGGATGGAAATCGAAAAGCAGCGTGGTATTTCGGTTACTTCCTCGGTTTTACAGTTTAATTATGAGGGCTATTGCATCAATATATTGGACACGCCCGGTCACCAGGATTTTTCGGAGGACACCTATCGGACGTTGATGGCGGCGGACTCCGCCGTCATGGTGATCGACGCCTCCAAGGGCGTGGAGCAGCAGACGAAAAAGCTGTTTAAGGTTTGTCTGCTGCGTGACATTCCGATCTTTACCTTTATCAATAAGATGGACCGTGAAGCGCGCAGCCCATATGACCTGATGGAGGAAATCGAACAGGTGCTGGGTATCAAGACCTATCCGGTCAACTGGCCGATCGGTTCCGGAAAAAATTTCAAGGGCGTGTATGAACGCGAGAAAAAGCGCATCATGACGTTTACCGCCAATAACGGGCAGCACGAAGTGGAGTCGATCGAGGCGGATGTCAACGATCCGGCGTTGGCACAAATGCTGGGGGAAGAGTATTATCGCACCTTGGCGGACGATGTGGAGCTACTGGACGGCGCGGGTGACGAATTTGATTTGGACATGGTGCGGCACGGTAAGCTGTCTCCGGTGTTTTTCGGTTCGGCACTGACCAATTTCGGCGTGGAACCCTTTTTGGAGGATTTTCTGAAAATGACCAGTTCCCCGCTGCCGCGCAAGGCGGATTGCGGGATGGTCGATCCGTTTGATCCGGATTTTTCCGCTTTCGTTTTTAAAATACAGGCCAACATGAACAAGGCGCACCGTGACCGGATCGCGTTTATGCGCATTTGTTCCGGAAAATTTGAAAAGGGCATGGAGGTTACGCACGTTCAGGGCGGCAGGAAGATCAAACTTTCACAGCCGCAGCAGATGATGGCGCAGGACCGCGAAATTATTGACGAAGCGTACGCCGGCGATATCATCGGTGTATTTGACCCCGGCGTTTTTTCCATTGGCGATACGCTGTGCGCACCGGGTAAGAAAATTGTCTTTGAGGGGATCCCGACGTTTGCTCCGGAGCATTTTAATCTGGTGCGGCAGACGGATACGATGAAACGCAAGCAGTTTATCAAGGGCATGTCCCAGATCGCGCAGGAAGGTGCTATCCAGATTTTTCAGGAGCTGGACGGCGGCATGGAAGAGGTCATTGTGGGCGTGGTCGGCACACTGCAATTTGAAGTGCTGGAATATCGGCTGAAAAACGAGTACGGCGTGGATGTGCGCCGGGAAGGTTTGCCGTATCAGTTCATCCGTTGGATCGAAAACGAGGATCTGGATCCCAAAACGCTGAACCTCAGTTCGGACACCAAACGGATTCAGGATCTGCGCGGTCGGCACCTGTTGCTGTTTACCAGCAGCTGGAACATCAACTGGGCATTGGAACACAACAAGGGACTGGAATTGTCCGAGTTCGGACGCGCTTGATTTTTGCGGGCACCGCGTGTAAAACGCGGTGCCTTTTGCGTATAATACGATTCTTCCGTTAAAAATGGCCATTCCTTTTCCGTTTTACTGTGTTCGGGTTATAGGAAAGCGGAGCGTTTTCACCGGACGTTCACTTTTGCAACACGCATTCAACAGATTCCGGGAGTACACTAAATTAAATATTGTATATTGATAAACAGGATGATTGGTGGGGGCACTATGAAAACCAAAGCAGTCGTTTGGTTGTTGGTGGTTGGTTTACTGTTTTCGCTCTGTGGCTGTTCCGATAAAAAATCTGCACAGGATATTTTAGGGGTACTGTGTGACAAGCAAAAGGTATACGGGACAGTTTTCGGTGACGGAAAGGTTGTGGATATCAACGTCGAGATTGCACAGGAGGATTGGCAGGATATATGTGAGAACCCTACGGCGGAAGCCTATCATCCTGCCACGATCACGGTCAATGGGACAACGCTGGAAAATGTCGGGTTCCGCACCAAGGGCTTCAGTTCGCTCACAACGGTGGCGAAAAGCGACAGCAACCGCTATGGCTTTAAAGTAAAAACGGATGAATACGTGCATGGGCAAACACTGAACGGGCTGGATATGTTCGTGCTCAACGGTCATTTTGCCGATCCGTCCTATATGCGGGAATATCTTACCTATGCGGCGATGGCGCATCTGGAGGGGATCACGCCGTTTGTGACGTACACGAATTTGTCCATTAACGGGGAGCTGTTCGGATTCTATTTGTGCGTCGAAGCCTATGATGACAGTTTCGTGCAGCGGCACGCAACGGCGGCGGACACTGTGCTGTATAAGGCGGAATCCGAAAATTGTACGCTGCTTCCCAGCGATGACGGAAGCGGCTTTACGATATCCTATGGCAAAGACGATGGCTGTACACATATTCAGCAGCTGATTTCTGTCTTGAATGCGACGACGGCCGACAACAAGGCGGAGCTGGAACGGCTTCTGGACGTGGACAGCGTTTTAAAAAGTTTGGCTGTCAACACGGTGATGGGAAATTATGACAGCTATTCCGGTTCAAAAGCCCACAATTATTACCTGTTGTATACAAACGGGAAATTTTCTTATATTGGCTGGGATTACAACATGTCCATCGGCGGATTCAACGAGGACAACGGCGCCAGTGTGACGGTGGATGTGCGGTCGCCGGTGTATAATGTGGAGATATCCAAACGGCCGCTGATTGAAAAGCTGTTGGCGATTGATACGTATAAGGACACATATTTACAGTATGTTAACGCGCTGCTGACCTATTTTGCAGATTTTGAAGGCATGGTTTCGACGATATCCGGATTGATCGATCCGTATGTGGAAAACGATCCGACGGCTTTTTATACGGTGGAGCAGTATAGAGAGAATTTGACCGCCAGCGGCAAGGATTTATCACAGATGACAGGAAATCAGCCTGGCGGACAGAGACCGAACATGCCGGAGGGCGGACAGATGCCGAGCATGCCGGAAGGCGGACAGATGCCGAGTATGCCGGAGGGTGGGCAGATGCCGAGCATGCCGGAGGGTGGACAGATGCCGAATATGCCGGAAGGCGGACAGAAGCCGAATATGCCGGAGGGTGGACAGAAGCCGAATATGCCGGAGGGCGGGCAGATGCCGAGCATGCCGGAGGGCGGGCAAATGCCGAGTATGCCGGAAGGCGGACAGAAGCCGAATATGCCGGAGGGTGGACAGATGCCGAGTATGCCGGAGGGCGGGCAGATGCCGAGTATGCCGGAGGGTGGACAGATGCCGAATATGCCGGAGGGAATGGACAGACCGGGCGGTGACGGTATGATGAACCACGAGGCGGTGTCTATCGTAGACTATATGACGCAGCGGATTGCTTACATTCAAAAACAGCTAGGGAACCTATGAACTTGTCCCACGCTAAGGAATCCGCGGTTTCCTAAATAGACTATTTGGAACAGGGGGAGGCTATGCCGCCCCCTGTTCCATGCGGTAAAAAGCGGATTGTCTTTTATAAGGCGTTGTGCTATAATGCAGACAAATATGGGGTAAAGGATGGGAAAACGATGTTAAAGGATTTTACGCAGGAGAATTTCGATATTGTCATTCAGGCGGGGCAGTCGAACAGTGAAGGGACGGGATTCGGTGAAGCGTCCGCACCATTTGAGCCGCATCCGGACATTTGGTATCTGAATGCGGATATGACGATTTCACAGGCGCAGGAACGCGTCTGGCTCAACGGCATTGTCGGCAATTTTTCCCTTTCTTTCGCGCGTCGGTATGTGCAGGAGGGACGGCTGGCGGCGGGACGCAAGCTGCTGATCATCCGTGCCGCAGTCGGCGGTACCGGCTTTGCGGATCACCGCTGGGGCTTGCAGGACGATCTGTTTTTGCACATGATGGAGATGATCCGCACGGCGCTGGCGCTGAACCCGGCTAATCGGTTGATCGCGCTGCTGTGGCATCAAGGCGAGTGTGAAGCGTACTACAGTGTGCCGCAGGCCGTGCACGAGGCGAACCTGTCGGCTTTGGTGAACGCGGTGCGCGCAGAATTCGCTTGCCCGGCGCTGCCGTTCCTTGCCGGCGATTTTGTGCCGCTTTGGAAACAGCACAATCCCACGATCATCGGAGAGACAATCCAAGCCATGCGGCAGGTATGCGCGCAGATCGGGGCGGCGCGGTTTGTCGAAAGCGACGGGCTGGCGTCCAATCAAGAAAATATCGGCAACGAGGATGACATTCATTTTTGCCGTGAGGCATTGTACACGCTGGGTGAACGCTATTATGAGGCGTTTTGCGCCCTTGTGAAATAAAAAGGCGGAGGGATACCATGCGGGCGGTGCTGTGTGCGCTGAATTCCAAATACATACATTCCGCTTTGGCGCCGTGGTATCTGGCTGCGGCGGCAAAGGCTTATGCCGGGGACGCTGTCACTGTCTCCGTCGTGGAGGGCACGATCAATCAGTCGGATGACGCTGTGCTGGAACGCTTGTTGGCACAGCCCGCGGACGTGATCGGGTTTTGCTGCTATATTTGGAATATCGCGATGGTGCGCCGACTGCTGCCGCGTGTGCGGCAGGCCGTTCCGGAAGCGGTGCTGGTGCTGGGCGGCCCCGAGGTCAGCTTTTGCGCACAGCAGGTGATGACGCAGCTGCCGGAGGTTGATTATGTGCAGGCTGGGGAGGGCGAGCGCCCGTTCGCCCAGCTGCTCATGTGCTTGGCGGCAGGCGAAGAGACCGGAGACGTGCCGGGGCTGTGCCGCCGCACCGCGCAGGGAATCGTATGCGCGCCGCCGTACAGCACGGCAGAGGAACCGCCTTCACCGTATACTCCCGCCTATTTTGAGGCGCTGCAGGGGCGCATCGCGTATCTGGAAACCTCGCGCGGCTGTCCGTTTTCGTGCGCTTTTTGCTTGTCCGGGCGGCAGGATAAGGTGCGCTTTTTCGATTTGGAACGCGCAAAAGCGGACATGGTGCGCTTGGCCAATTCCGGTACGCAGACGGTGAAATTGGTGGACCGCACCTTTAACTGCAACGCTGAGCGGGCGTATGCGCTGTGGGAATTTTTGATTGCGCAGGCCGGAAAAACGATTCCCGCCGGCGTATGCTTCCATTTTGAGATTGCCGCGGATCTGCTGGACGAGCGCACGCTGGCTTTGCTGGCGACCGCGCCGGCGGGGCTGATCCAGCTGGAGGCCGGTCTGCAAAGCTTTCATGAGCCCACGCTGGAAGCGGTCAATCGCAAGACGAATCTCGACCGCCTGTGCGCAAATCTGCGCGCGTTGCTGAAGGCGGGGAATATCCATGTGCATATCGACCTGATTGCGGGGTTGCCGGAGGAAGATTTGGCGTGCTTCGGGCGGTCGTTTGACCGAGCCTATGCTTTGCAGCCGCATATGCTGCAGCTGGGTTTTCTCAAGCTCCTGCACGGTTCGCGTCTGCGGCAGGACGCAGACGCTTACGGGTATGTGTTTTCCAAAGAGCCGCCCTATGCCTTTATACGCGGCAACTGGATGAATGAGCGCGAGGCGGCGACGCTGCACGAGGCGGAGGACGCGCTGGAACGATTGTATAACAGCGGGCGGTTCCGGGATACGCTGGCGTATGTGCTGGCGGCGACCGGCTTGCGGCCGTTTGAGCTATTCTGCACGGTCGGCGCGTTCATGGCGCAGCGGGGCGTTGAACGGATTTCACTGGAGGATTATACGGCGCTGGTGCAGACCTGCTTGCAGAGCCTGCCGGGCGTGGACGCCGCCGTGCTGCGTGACGTGATGGTGTGTGACAGCCTGTCCAGCCACAGCAACGGCCGGCTGCCGGCGTGTCTGTATAGAGAGGATGCACGGCTGAAACGACTGGCGCGGCAAGTCAAGGCGAATTCCGCCTATCCGCAAAAGGGCGTCAAACGCGGCGTGGCGATCCTGTACGCCGGCGGTGAACGGGCGGTGGCGGCGGAATATGTTTCGCCTGACCCGGTAACCGGCCGGTACGCGCTGAAAGAATGCAGCTTGGACGGACTTTGATACAAGAGAGAGGGAGCGAGAGAATGGACGCGATAGTATATACCTCGAATTCCGGCTTTACGGCGGAGTACGCGCGCTTACTCGGCGAAAAGACAGGGCTGCCGGTGGTTTCGCTGGCGCAGTCCGGCGATCTGCTTGCGCCCGGCGCGCCGATTATTTATCTCGGCTGGCTGATGGCGGGAACGATCAAAGGCTATAAAAAGGCGGCAAAGCGCTATACGGTTCGCGCGGTGTGTGGTGTCGGCATGGGGGCGACCGGCTCGCAGACCGACGATGTACGCAAAGCAAACCCGTTACCCGCAGAGTTGCCGGTGTTTGTACTGCAGGGAGGGTTTGCACTCGATCGGCTGCACGGACTGTACAAATTCATGATGACCGCTATGGCGAAGGGGTTGGGGAAACGGCTGGCGGAAAAGCCGGACAAAACGCCCGAGGAGACCGATATGCTCGATCTGCTGCAAAACGGCGGCAGTCGGGTGAGCGAAGAAAACCTGACCGCCATATGGGATTGGTATCAACAGCAGGCATAAGAAAAGCGGATTGAAAAGACCGGCCGGAGGAGCTGTAAGCTCCTCCGGCCGGTCTTTTCTGTTACCAGTGGCTATTTTGCATATGACGGGTGAGAATATCCAGCCGCTCCACCGTTTGGCGATCCATGAAATGTTCGACCATTTCGACCAGCTCCAATTGACTGTCGGCGTGATTGAGCAGGCAGAAAAAGCGGTGCAGCACCTCATGCCGCCACAACAAATAATTCCCCATGTCATAGCCGCGTCCCGTCATGGTGATCAGTCCGTATTTTTCATACCGCACGAGTCCCAGCTCCCGCAGCTTACCGACCATTTTGGAGACTGAGGGAGGCCGGACATTGAGCTGCTCGGCCAGAAAGCTGACGCGGATATACCCGTTTTCCCGCACATGGCGGCAGATCATTTCGAGATAATCCTCCATAGATTCGGTTATTTCGTCGGCATGCAGTATCTGATAACCTTTCAGCGTACGAAAGGCGGAGGGGGTCTCGGTCGGATCGGACATAAAGCCACCTTCTTTTTTGCTCATTTTTTCGGAACACTGCGGGAGGACGACACATATGTTAGTAGCAGGAAACTTTGTAAGGTTCCGGTAATATACAGTATGAATAGGAGCTTGGTTATATGAATACAAGTGTGCTGCCTTTGGCGAATGTTCCGGAGGGGTGCACGGTTCGCGTTTGTGAGCTGCAATCCACCGGCAGTATGCGCCGCCGATTTTTGGATATCGGTCTTGTAGAGGGAACCGACGTGGCCTGTTTGCAAAAAAGCCCGGCCGGTGATCCGGTCGCCTATCTGATCCGGGGGGCGGTCATCGCCATACGCAAGGAGGATTCTTCGCAGATCCTGGTCGAGACCATCGCATAAAAGCAGAGAAGGAGTGCGTGATTTATGGGACTGACGGCTGGCTCAACCGGCAAGAATGCCGCGGACAGGGGCCTGGTGATACAAAAAGCAACGCCCGATGAGCGTGTGATCGCCTTGGCGGGCAACCCGAACGTCGGGAAAAGCACGGTGTTTAATGAATTGACGGGGATGAATCAGCATACGGGCAATTGGCCGGGAAAAACCGTCACCAATGCGCAGGGGCGCTGGTCACATAACGGAATGTCTGCCATCTTGGTGGACATTCCGGGTACATATTCGCTGATGGCACATTCCGCCGAGGAAGAGGTCGCGCGGGATTTTGTCTGTTTCGGCGAGCCGGACGCCGTAGTGGTCGTTTGCGACGCCACCTGCCTGGAACGCAATCTCAATCTGGTGCTGCAAACGATGGAGATCACCCCCAACGTGGTGGTGTGCGTCAACTTGATGGATGAGGCGAAAAAGAAGCGCATCCATATTGACGAAAAGCAGCTGGCGGAGAATCTGGGGGTGCGGGTGGTTTGTACCAGTGCGCGCAGCGGAAAAGGGTTGGAGGACTTGATGGACGCGGTCAGGGAAACGATTGAAAAGCAAGACAATCATCCGATCGCCATCCGCTATACCCGCCCCATTGAAGAAGCGATTGCACAGCTGGAACCGGTGCTGAAGCCGCTGCTGAAGGGAAAAGTCAACTGCCGCTGGGCGGCGCTGCGGCTGCTGGAAGGAGACGAGACGCTGGTGCGCTCGCTCGGCGAATTTGTGGGATGCGCGTGGGACGCCGCGCCGGGATGGACGGCTGCGCTGGAGTCGGCGCGCACGCATTTGCGGGAAAACGGCATCGCCGAGGAACAGCTGAAGGATCGGTTGGTATCGTGTATCGTGCTGCGCGCCGAGGAGATGTGTTCGGACGCAGTGAGCTGTGAAAACGGGTGCTGCCATGCGCGCGACCGGAAGCTGGATCGGATTCTGACCAGTAAGCGCACCGGTTTCCCGATCATGCTGGCCTTGCTGTGCGTAATTTTCTGGATCACCATCACCGGCGCGAACATCCCGTCCCAGTGGCTGTCCCGCGGGCTGTTCTGGGTGGAGGAACAGTTGACGGCGTTCTTTACCTGGGCGAACGCGCCCGCATGGCTGCATGGCGCGCTGGTGCTGGGAATGTACCGCGTGTTGGCGTGGGTGATATCGGTGATGCTGCCGCCGATGGCCATCTTTTTTCCGCTGTTTACGCTGCTGGAGGACTTTGGGTATTTGCCGCGTGTGGCGTTCAATCTGGATAAATATTTTAAAAAAGCCTGCGCCTGCGGGAAGCAAGCCCTCTCCATGTGCATGGGGTTCGGGTGCAATGCGGCGGGCATCGTGGGCTGCCGTATCATAGATTCTCCCCGGGAACGCCTGATTGCGATCCTCACGAACAATTTTGTGCCCTGCAACGGGCGGTTCCCGACGCTTATTACGATTTTGTCGCTGTTTTTTATCGGTACGGCGGGCGGGTTTGCTTCATCCGTTTTGTCGGCATTGGGGTTGACCTGCCTCATCGTGCTGGGGGTGTGTATGACGCTGCTGGTTTCGCGGCTGCTGTCCAAAACCATCCTGAAGGGTGTGCCGTCCTCCTTTACGTTGGAGCTGCCGCCCTATCGCCGTCCGCAGATCGGCAAAGTGCTGGTGCGGTCGATTTTCGACCGCACGCTGTTTGTGCTGGGGCGGGCGGCCGCGGTCGCCGCACCGGCCGGGCTGCTCATATGGCTTCTGGCAAATATTACGGTGGGCGATGCCAGCCTGCTGGCGCATTGCGCAGCATTTCTGGATCCCTTTGCGCGTCTGCTCGGAATGGACGGCGTGATTTTGCTGGCGTTTATTTTGGGCTTTCCGGCCAATGAAATCGTGCTGCCGATCATTTTAATGGCCTATATGGCACAGGGCAGCTTATCCGAAATGCCGAATTTGGAGCAGATGCGGATGCTGCTGATCGACAACGGCTGGACATGGCTGACCGCGATCTGCACGATGTTGTTTTCCCTGATGCACTGGCCGTGCTCCACCACCTGCCTGACCATCCGCAAGGAAACGCAAAGCTGGAAATGGACGGCCGTGTCCGCTGCCGTCCCGACCGTCGTCGGCATGACGGTCTGTTTTCTGCTCACCAGTGTTTGCCGCTTGATCGGTGCAGCGTAACGATTTTTCCGGGAAGAAAAACGTGTCGAAACTTTTGGATTGCATTCCGGCATATGCGGGTGGTATACTAATGCCGGGAGATGATGAGAATGGAACAAACGCAGCGGAAGCCGCTTTGGGTTACCTTGCTGACGGGATTTTTTCTGGGCATCGGTGCGATTGCGCCGGGGGTCAGCGGCGGGGCGATCGCCGTTATTTTCGGTTTGTATGACCAAATTACCGACGCAGTCGCCAATTTCTATAAAGATTTTTGGAATAAGATGAAATTCCTGATTCCGCTGGGGATCGGCGCGGCGGCCGGACAGACCATAGAGGGAAATGGACAGGAACTGGCGGCGCTGGAGGGACTGACGGAGAATCGTGTGCTGCGGGCCGCTTATGACGAGGAACCGGATTCCTGGACCGCGGCGCCTGCCATGTATGAG
>CATWUX010000079.1 GCA_958354085.1 uncultured Oscillospiraceae bacterium
CTTGAGCACCACCGCGATCAGCACGCTGAACGACAAAATCATCAGCAGCGACGGGATGATACCGCCGATCGACTCGGTAAGATTGGGCACGAAAAACGTATCCTTCGTGAAGAAATACAGGTAGTTATCCAGCCCGACAAACTCCAGCTCAAACCCCTTTTCGGTCACGTTGATCTTGCTGAAGGAATAGATCACCGACTGAATCATCGGCCAAACGAAAAAGACGGTGATGCCCACGACCCAAGGGGAAATGAACACCCAGCCCCATCGGGAGCGCTGCCGCTCCATCGACAGGGAACGGCGCTTTTTCTGTGCAGTTTTTGCCATATCGCCTATCACGCCTTTCTATCTACCAGCCGATGCCGGCATACCCATTGGCAGGAACCGTGACACCGTCGACGGTCACATCCTGCGCCGTATAATTGACTGTCACGCCCATGCCGTTTGCGAACAACGTGCGGAACACGCCGTCTGCCAGCTGGGTATGCGACTTGACCGGCTGATTGCTGACTTTCGCCAAATAGCCCGCCGCATCCTTGTATTGCGCCGTCGCTTCCTCCAGCCAATAGGTATAATCGATGTACGCCAGATCGGAAACATTCGTCTCCTTCAGCTTATCGAAATTGCGCGCGCCGAAGGTATATTTCAGGTTGGTGCCGGTCTCCAGCGCTTTTAGGAAGGTCTGCCGGCTGTCCGCCGCTCCGTTGATCGCCGGCACCGCCATTGAAACCAGCCCATGCAGCGCGGTCTGATAAAACGGAACGCTGCGTCCCTGCGCAAGGAAATCGCTGGTGCCGACCGGTACGTCGGTCAAATCGGTCGCGTAAGGGAACGCATACGCGTTTGCCTCTGCCAGCAGCAAGCCGTCGCCGCCCTGCCGCAGGTCGGACAGCGCCTGCGTCCAAATCGTCTCCGCATCGCTGCGGCCGACGAAATTCTCGCCGAAATCCGAATACAACTTTTGTCCCAGCGTATTGGCGGAATAACCGGTAAAGGAGCGGTTTTTCACGCTGCCGAGCAGCTGGCCGACCGCCTTTTTCATATTGTTCGGACTGAGAAGGTACCGGTATTTTGCAGTGGAATCAATCTGGAAGGTACTCATCTTATACTGGTATTGAATCGCCGGTTCCCGCAGTACCGAATGAGCGGTTGCCCGTTTGGTGCTGTAACCCCATTGGCCCTTGGTCATATCGGTGAAGTTCAGATCCAGATACAGCGAAACCTTCTGTTCCTGCAAAGCGGCGAGCATACGCTCAAAATCCCCCTTGCCGCCCAATCCGCTTTCCGTCGCCAGCGAGGTCGGCAACCGGTTTTGCGTACCGCCTTTGCCCCAGCTGACGTAGTTGAACACCAGCTGCTCCACGCCGTTGTCTTTGAGCAGCTGTGCAAACATGGTCACATCGTCATACGCGGTGATGGGAACGACCTTGTTCACGGGGATGCCCAGCACGCTTTCCTGCCGCATCACGCCGCCCAGCAGCTCCACATACAGCGGTGCGCTTTCCTCCGTCAGCGGCTCCATACCCTGCTCGTGGATGAGATAATCGCGATACGTATTCGCCATATCCACATAATCCGCCTGCTCGCCGCCCACGACCCGGTATTCCGTGCAAAACGAATCTTGGGTATATGTCTGGGGCTCGAACATATTCACCTTCGTGAACTCAAAGGTTTTCTGGCTCACATCCACGACCGTGCTTTCCCGATAAATAAACTCCGCAGACACCTTGCCATAGGGGGATTTCGCCGTCGCGACCTCGGCGTTGATCTTGGCGCGGGATGCGCCCTGCGTGATGATCGCGAGATAAGCGCTGCCGTTGCGGACGGCGCCGAACACAGGCAGCCGGGCGCTTCCGGTGCTGGTGGTCTTTGTCTTTTCCACAACCGACCATTCCGTGCCGTATACGCGCTGGCTGTAATCCGCGCCCAATCCCATTTCAAAGGGAATCAGCGCACCGGAGCCGTCCGGCACCAGCACATAGCCCTCGTCCTTCGTCTCGGCCATCGCGCAGCCCGCCCCGAAGTTGGGCAGCGGAATAACCGTCGTCAGCTTGACGAGATTGCTCTCTTCTTTAATCTCACTGGCCACCACGCGGGACGCCAGTCCCTTGTCGGTGAGCGTGATTTCCAGCGGGATCAGAAAGCCTTCTTTTTCAAAGTAATAGTCAAAGCGCACGCCGTTTGTAATCTTTTTCGCGCCGAGATTGTTTTTGTTCACGCAGCCGGCGACGCTGTTTTGCAGCGTCGTGTTGGAATCGCGGTCCGCATACCGGATGTTCAGCAGCGAACCGAGCATCACCTTGGGCGCGCCCTTGATGGCTTCGTTCTCCTCATACCCCTGCGGTGAGCTGCTCCATACGCCCCCATTGGTTTTATCTTGCAACTGGACGATGCCCTTTTTCAGGTTTGCGCTCAGCACAAAACGGTTGTTTTCCGCCACCGTCTGCAGCTCATCCGGATGATCGTTATCCAGCTGTACATCGATCGGGGTGATGATCTCAGCGGTAATGGCACCCATGGATTCGGAGTCCGCCGCCGTCAGCATCAGCACCACGATCGCGCCGACAACCGCCAGCGAAAGCACCGCGCCCAGTATGGTTTTGAGTTTTTTCATAAAGTCCGCCTTTCCGCTTTACCGCAGCCGCAATTCATTGCCGATCATGCTGATAAAGCTGATGAGCTGGGTAAACATACTGTAGCCGATCGTGACAAACAGCAGCACCAGATACATCCCCAAGACCGTACCGAGCGCCACCAGAATTGTTTTGCCGGTGGTGTACTGGTGTACCTCCCGTGTGGCCAACAGCAGATTGATACCCGTCCACACATACGCCAACGTCTGCGCGATCGTAAGGAAGGCGCTCTCCTCCAGAGAGAGGCTGTTGCTCAGGATCGTGAGAACCGCCAACGAGATCACATACGGCAGCAGCGCATACGCGGTAAAAATCCAAATCTCGCGGAACTTGCCCTCGCCGTCCGCCAACGTACTGATCGCCCAGTTGCATACCACCCAAATCAGGAACAGGCCGATCGTCATGCCCAGCGTGATAAACACATTAAAGCGGTCGGTGCGGTTTTCGTTGAAATGGAACCCGGTCAGCTGCGCGTTGAGAATACTGGTTACAAAAAAGGCGAGCAAAATGAGGTTTGCCAACAGCAGCGAGCCTTTTTTCTCCACCTTCAGCTCGTAATACGCTTTGAACGGATGGAAAATACAGCGCAAGGGGAACCGCCATTTGCTGACCTGTAAGCCGTATTCGTTCTTGCGGTGGCGCTCCTTATAATTGACCACGACCACCATCACCAGCAGCAGCACCACAATCACCGTCAGGATCACGGCAAACCAGCGGCGCATCAGGTCATCCCGCTGTGCGGCAAACGCATCCGAATAGCCGGTTTTTTCATTGCCGCGGCGGTAATATTCCATCGCTTGTGCATAATCCCCGGTTTTTTCATAGATCTTGCCCATGCCGATATTGGCCAGCTCATAGTTGCTGTCCCGTTTCAGAATCTCCTGCCAATGTCCCATCGCCTGTTCATACAGACCGTCGTTGAACAGCAGGATCGCCTGACGGACATTGCGGCCGAAGTCGGTCGGCTCCAACCGGGTAATACTGTTGTAGCCGCTGTCCAGTACCAACAGGGAATCACCCAGCGCCTCAACGGCGACCGGTGTCTTGAAGGTGCCCCGCTGCGTACCGGTTCCGCCGAAGGCATACAGCAGGTTGGAGTTCTGGTCATACTGGAACAGGCGGTTGCGCGTATTGTCCAGCGCGGTAATGAAGCCGGCGTCGTCCACTACAATGTCATAAAACGTTGTGGAGATCGTCAGATTGGCCTGACTGTCGAAATAGGTTTCCAAATCCCCATAGGCGGCGGTGTTGCCCTCGTCATCAAACAGGATGTTGGTCCCCATCGGGTTCAGCTTACGGATTTGGCCGGTTCCCTCGCCCGTACCGCCTTTGATCGTGTAAATAAAATTTTCCGCGTCGATATCAAAGTTGATGAAGGAGGTCGGAACGCTGCGCATCATACCGGCCGCCTGCTCTTCGCTGAGCAAACGCTTCCACAGCATTTCCATGAGCAGCTTCGGTGTGACCGCAACGCGCTCACTGCCATAAAAGCCGACAAACGCATATTGCTCGTCGTATTGCAGCGCGCCGGAATAGGTGTTGGCGGAAATCACATATATGATACCGGCCGTATCCACCACGACCTTGGCAGGCGTATAGTCAAAGCCTTCCTCCACTTTGTCGGCAGGCGGCGCACCGATGGTTCCGGTCACCGCGCCGTCACGGTCGGCCACATAGACGACGCGCGCTTTTTTATCGGCCACATAGACCTTGCCGTCCGTGTTGACAAACAGGCCAAGCGCATCCTGAAACTCCACCGGCTCCCCGTTTTGCGTCAGCGTGATCTCGCGCTGAAAATTCAGCGTTTCGTCCAGCACGACCAAGCGATTGTTGCCGGCATCCAGCACCCACACTTCGCGGTCCGCCGTCACGAAAAGATCCGTTGGATTTTGCAGTGTCTTACCGCCGAACACCGTGCCGCTCAGCGGTTTTTCCGCTTCGTACGGCGTCGGTACCGGTACGGAGCTTTTCCAATAATCGTATGTATAGCTGAAAGACGTACCCTGTGCCAACGCAGGCAGTGTCAGAAGCAGCGCCAGCGCCATACCTGCGCACAGCAGGCGGCCAAGGGCCTTCAGCCGTTTTTTCTTTGTTGCGGTCATGCAAGCGTCCCCCCTTTTCGGCGGTTATTTCATGCCGGATGTCGACATGGTCTCCAAAATCCGGCTTTGCGAAACGATGAACAGCGTCACCGGCGGAATCATCAGCAATAAGCCGAGTGCCGCACCGGCGCCGGCACGTGCCGTTCCTCCCGCTGTCACCTGTGAAAAAAGCGAGGACAGCATTTTGATTTTTTCGTCATATACGAGGTTGGACACCATCGTCGTACCGCTGGTATTCCAGATGGAATTAAAGGCAAAAATCGCCGCCGTCAACCATGCCGGCTTGACGTTGGGCATCACAATGCTCCAATAGATACGCAGTTCGCCTGCACCGTCCATGCGCGCCGCTTCCAACATTTCGGTCGGGATCTGAGACATAAAATTTTGCAGCAGGTACAGTCCCAGCGACGTCTGGAAAGCCGGAAATATGTAGGCGCCGTAGGTGTTGACGATGTGCAGCTGCGACATCACGATATATTGCGGAATCAAAATCGCCGCCGATGTGAACAGCAGTGAAATCCGGATCAGCGCGTTGACAAAGGATTTTCCCACAAAGGGCAGCTTGGCGAGCGGATATGCCGCCATGCTGCATAGGATCAGATGTCCCAGCGTAGCGGTCACACTGACGAAGATACTGTTGAACACATATTTGGACAGCGGGATCCAGAACGTTCCGGTAACCAGCCCCAGCTGGATGAAGTTGTCCAGCGTCGGGCGATGTACGAACAGGCGCGGAGGGAAGATGAAAATCTCGTCCAGCGGCTTGAACGCGGAGTTCACCGCAAAAACCAGCGGCAACAGCATAAAGACGGCAAGCGCCAGTACAAATAGAAACACCGCGATATTTCCCGCAACCGAACGATTCACATTCTTTTTGAAAAGCCCTTTTGTAGCCATAACAGAACCTTGCCTTTCATGCAGACTCAGTCAACGGAGAACCGTTTGAGTGCGTGCGAAATTACGAAGTTGGTCAGCAGCATCAGCAAGAACAGGAACACGGCCAGCGCCGAGGTATATCCCATCTCGAACCGGATGGTACCCACGTCCAGCATGTAGGTGACCAAGGTATCCGCGCCGTATTGGGTAGTGGGGAAGCCCGCGAGCGACTGCACAATCTGGCCGACGCTGAACGAGGCTGCGATCTGCATGACCGCGCTGAACATCAGCTGCGGCGCCATGGACGGGATCGTTACATACCACAGCTCCTGCCAACGGTTGCGTACACCGTCGATGGACGCGGCCTCAAACAAGCTTCTGTCCATACTCTGGAAGCCCGCGATAAAGGCAAGGAACCCGATGCCGAGACTCGACCACAGCTGCACGATGATGATGACCACCATCATCGTATCGGGATTGCTCAGCCATTGCACCGGTTCTTCCACAAGGCCGGTATTCAGCAGCAAGCTGTTGATCATACCGTATTGGTCGCCGGAAAACAGATACAGCCAGATAACATACAGGTTACCGGACAACACCGGCGAATAAAACGCCAGCGTGAACACCGCACGCAGCTTCGGCCCGAATTCATTGATCAGCCAGGCGCAGAAGAACGATATCAGGTAGCTGATCGGGCCGGTCACAAACGCGAACAGCAAGGTGTTCTTGAGCACGATCAGAAATACCTCGTCATCCAGAAACATCCGCTCATAATTCAGCAAGCCGACAAACGACGGCGCTTCCAGCATATTAAAATACGTGAAGCTCAAGCCGATCGCTACCATCACCGGAATAACCGTCAGCGTTATAAAGAACAGCATGTACGGCGCCATCAGCATATAGCTGATGCGGCTTTCCTTGAGTCTCTTTCTCAGTTTTTCTTTTGGACGGCGTTCAAATAAAGCCATTCGGGAATCACGCCTCTCTTTGTTATACGGATTGCCGCCGATACCGGATCCGCGCAGCGATCATCGCTTATTTCGGCTGCTCAGCTCGATGCGCTTGCGTTCCAGCTCACGGTTGATGTTGGCATTTTCTTTTTCCAGCGCCACGCGCGGATTGCGGTTGTTGAACAGAACGTCACGGAATGCATTGTCCATACAACGGGACATAAAATAGCTTCCGGGCACCTCCGGCACCTCGCGGATATAGGCACGCTGTGTTTTCAGCTGTTCCTGCTCCTCGGCCGTCCAGTTAAGCTGGGAAAACGCCTCCAGATTGGCGGTTGCGTGACGGCCGGCGGGCCCCAGAAGGCTCTCAACCGCGTTGCCGAACCTTGCCTGCGTCTGCGCGCTTGTCAGCCATTTCAGGAACGACCAGCACGCCTCCTTGTTTTCCGCCTTTTCAAAAATGACGGCCGCCGTGCCGGATCCGCCTCCGGTACGCAGGATACTGCCATCCTCCTGCTCCACGCCCGGTACCGGCACCATCGCCCACTGCCCGCGGATTTCGGGGGCGGCAGCCGACAGCACGCCGTACGTACCGAACGAGCTGATGGCCAACGGCATTTCCCCGGTACGGAACCGGGTGTTAAAATCGTAGGTGAGGTCAAATCCGTACTTGGTGTAAAAACTCGTCCACGTCTTGAACGCTTCCAAAGCAGCCGTGGAATCCAACGCCGTCTTGCTCAGGTCGTCGGCATAATAATCGCCGCCATACTGCATCAGCAGCGTGGGGAACAAATCCTTGGCGCCCACGCCGACATCCACGGCGCCCTGCGCCGTGATCGCGGAATACGGCAGCCCCATCGTCATGTTCTTCCGCTGCAGAACCGCCACCACGTCAAACACTTCCGTCCAAGTTTGCGGCACCTTCAGCTGCAGCTCCTCAAAAATATCGGTACGGTAGAACATCATCAAAAACGTCTGCGTAATGGGCAGCGCATACGTGCCGCCGTTATAGGAGTAGGGCACCGTCGCGTCCGCACCGAACCACTGTTTGACCTCGTTAAAGTCCGCAAACTGGGATAGATCCGCCAAAGCGCCGCGGCTGGCCAGATTGACCGGCTGCCCGCGCGCAATGCTCAGCGCCACATCCGGCCCGTTGCCGGAGAGCGTCGCTTCCACAAAACCCGTCTGTACCAGATTCAGGTTGATCTGTATACCGGTATCGGGAGTGAATTCGTCAAGGATCATATCTTTGATGATCTGCGCCTGATCACGGCCGTCCGCCGTCCAAACGGAAATTGCCTCGCCCTCCGCATAATCCGACATGGTGTTGTAATCATCGCTGAAGGCGGCAAGGAATTGGTAAAAAGAAAATTTCAGGTTTGACCAGAAGCTGCCCTTTGGGGACGGGAGTGTGGCATCGGCCGAATGCAGCAAAAAATAGTCGATCTCCAGAGGCTGTTTTACGCTGCTCATCAGCCACTCGGACAGCATCGCGATATTGTCACGGAAATTACTCAGACGTTTCGGAATCACCGCCGTTTTGGCCGCAAACTCCGCCAGCTGCTCCGAAACGCGGCGCAAAGGCTCGGACTGCGTGGACTTTTCTCCGTTGATCCGGTCATATTCATCCGCAAGCGCCGCGAGCTGATCCGCCATATCCTGCAGCTCCGCTTTCAGTCCGCTGATTTCCCGTTCCAGCTGATAATCGCGGTAGGTATCCGGATTGGTGCTGGTCACGATAATAATGCGGCGATACAGCGTATTCATCCTGGTCGTGATCTCGCTGACAGCCTGCAAAATGTTGCCCCAGTTGCCGATGGTCACTTCAAACGAGATCGTGTTGACGCCTTTTTTCAGATACACATAACAGGGCGTGCCGTTTTCATCGGTCACCGTTTTGTTCTGCCAGCCAAAGCCGAACGGGAACGCCACGCTGCGCATTTCCGCATAGGGAATCTCACCGTTTATGTAAATATTGCGAAAGGTTGAAACACCCAATGAAGTGTTTTGCCGGTATTTGATCGTCAGCGCGTACAAGCCGTCCTCCGGGATATTGTCAATGGTATACGATATCCAGCGGCCGCTGTCCGCCCAGCTGCTTTGACCGATCACATTACGCCGCACCACCCGCGGATCGTTCGGCACCGTGGAGGCGTTTGCCCGATCGGCAACCGGATAGATCGTCTGATCGGATTTCAGTGTCGTCTTTTCTCCCTGATAATCCAGCAGCACATTGCCTATGGGCTGATAACCCTTTTGCCTGTATTCCTGCTGCTTCTCTGCGTAGGTAGGCAGCGCCGTTTCCTGCGCCGCACCCAGCCGCATGTCGTTCACGACCAGTCCGTCCTCCGGCACTGTCAGCCGCAATGTGTGCGTTCCTTTGGTCAGGTACAGCACATACGGCGTATCGATATAGCCGGTTGTATCCTTCAGGCCCACATTTTGAAACGCGAAAACCTCTTCCTGCCGGGGGATCAAGTCGTTGCCGTGGCTGTCCTGCCGCAGCTCATCGGCGTCCTTCCACACGCGCTTGAGCAGTGTGGAACGTGCACCGGCAAACGGCACTTCACCGTCCAGCTGTACGCTCACGGCGATGTCCTGTCCTTTGCCGGGCAGCGCGGCATACCGCAGCTTGAGCGTATAACCGGCATCGGCCGGTACGTCGATCGTCCATTCGATATACCCACCTTTTTCCAGCTGAACGGCTGCCCCTTCGTTCAAATAGGTTTCCAGCCGTTTGGCGCCTTCGTCGGACAACGTTCCCTGCGCCAGCTCCAGCGGCCGTTCCTCAGCGGAAAGCGGAAAATCCGCATGTGCCTGCGTATAGGCGTAATAGCTCAGCCCGTCTGCCGATACCACCTGCGTTTCGGCAGCATCCCCCGCATCGGCCTCCGTCCGAGCAGCGGCGACCGCTGTGCCGCCGCATGCAAGCAGTACTGCCAGCATCCCGCTCATACCGCGCTTCAATGCTTTGGAAGATATAAACGAAAACAATCGGCTCACTCCTTCTCAGGAACCGTGTCGGACTCCGACACATTGCATTTTTTCAAATATTGCGTAGGCGCGCACCCCATCGTACGCTTAAACGCCTTGTTGAACGATTGAACATTCGCGTAGTTCAGCCGCTGCGCGACCTGCACAACGCTGAGTTTACCGTAACGCATCAGCTCCAGCGCCTTTTGAATCTTTTTGTTGCTGATATACCGCTGGATAGTGATACCGGTCTTTTTCTTGAACATATCCGAAATGTAGGAGTAGTTGTAGCCAACCTCCTGCGCGATATGCTTCACATCCATCTTTTCAAAAATGTGATTTTCAATATATTTGATGACGGAATAAACCGACCGGCCGACCGAATCCACCGATGCGGTCGGGAAATAGACCGGCATGGGATTCAAAATGAAAGAACGGCAGGTGGAAATCAGCATCTGCACCAGATAGGTCTCGACCATCAGCGGATAAAACATGGCCTTATTGTACAGCTCATCCAGATTACGGAAAATCGGAATCAGCAATTCGCTGTGGTCGGCCGCCTTATACACGGACAGCGTCTCAATAAAGTTTCGCAGATAACGCATTTCCTCGCCGGTCGCATCTTCATTGAAATCAAAGCCGATATACGCATAGCGCAAATCCGAATTGTTGGCGGTGCTGATCGCATGGATCGAACCGGCCGGCGAAATGTGGATATCGCCCTCAA
>CATWUX010000080.1 GCA_958354085.1 uncultured Oscillospiraceae bacterium
AATTTGATAATCGTTTCGTGCTGGCGGTACGCGGGCGGGAATACAGCCCCACCATGAGGGCGTACACCGGGCGCGAGCGTAAGCGCGGGGCGATCGCGCAGCTGGCACATATGATCCTTACCGGCGAGGACACCTTCCGGACACTGGAGGGAGACCGTGCCGCGCTGCGCCGTACCAAATTTTTGCTTGCGCTGGACAGCGATACCGGGCTGCTGCTGGACACGGTGGCGCAGCTGGTGGCGACAGCGCTGCATCCCTGCAACCGTGCGGAGCTGAACGCGGAAAGAACGCGCGTAGAGCGTGGCTACGGCGTGCTGACCACCCGTATCGGGGTAGAGCTGCCCGCCGCGAACCGCACGACTTTTTCCCGCGTGATGGCAGGCGTAGGCGGAACGACGCCGTACAATGTGACGGCGGGGGATTTCTATATGGATGCGTTCGGATCGGCCATTTTTTCGGGCAAGGGCTTGCTGGATGTCGAGGCGTTTGACGCGGTGGCAGCCAACGTGTTTCCCGCCGAACAGGTGCTCAGCCACGATATTCTGGAGGGCTGCCTGCTGCAAGCCGGCTTTGTGTCGGATGTGGAGATGACGGATGAATTTCCGTCCTCCATGACCAGTTGGCTGGATCGGCTGCACCGCTGGATCCGCGGCGACTGGCAGAATATGCCGTTTTTGTATAATCATCGGTTGCCGCTGACCTCGCTGGACAAGTGGAAGCTGGCGGACAATCTGCGGCGCTCCCTGATGCCGGCGGCTCTGGTGGCGTGTCTGCTGGCGTCGGTTTGGCTGCCGGTGGGCGGGCAGCTGCTGGCGCTGATCACACTGCTGGCGGCGGTGAGCGGGCAGCTGCTGACCGCCGCGACTTCGCTGCTGCACGGCGGTTGGCTGACGCTCAGCGGACGGTACTATTCCCGCGTCATGCCGCGTGCGATGGCGGCGCTCATGCAGGCGGTATTCCAATGGGTGATGCTGCCCGGTGTGGCGTGGACAGGACTGCGCGCGGCGGCCTGTGCGTTGTGGCGGCTGCACAGCCGGAAAAAACTGCTGGAATGGGTGACAGCGGCGGAAAGCGACCGTAAGGCAGGCGGTTTTTGGGCGGCGCTGCGGCGCCTGTGGCCGTCGCTTGTGATGGCGGTTGTGCTGATTGTGTACGGGCGGGATCTGACGCGGCTGGCTGGGTTGTTTTTCCTGGCGCTGCTGCCGCTTGCGGTGCTGTCCGCACGCGTGGTTTCCACCTGCAAAAAAGCGCTGTCTCCGGGGATGCGGGAGCAAATCGGCGCGTATGCGGCCGCTATGTGGCAATATTATGAGGAACTATGCACGGCGGATGAGCATTATCTGCCGCCGGATAATTTGCAGGAATCGCCGGTTTGGCGTGTGGCGCACCGCACCTCGCCGACCAATATCGGGATGTATCTGCTGTGTATCGCCGCGGCGCGGGATTTCGGCCTTATCGATGCGGACGGTATGCTGCTGCGGCTGGAACGCACACTCGCCACGATGGAACGGCTGGACAAATGGCGCGGCAATCTGTTCAATTGGTACGATACCCGCAATCTGCGACCGTTGTCGCCGCGGTATGTGTCCACGGTGGACAGCGGCAATCTGGCGTGCGCGCTGGTGGCGCTGCGGCAGGCGCTGCTGGAGCTGAGCGGTACGCGCGCCGCGGAGCTGGCGCTGCGGGTGCAGCGGCTGATCGCCTCGATGGAGCTGACGCCGCTGTATAATCCGCAGCGTGCGCTGTTCCACATCGGCCTTGATCCCGACACGGGCGAGGTCAGCCCGTCTTATTATGATTTGCTGATGAGCGAAAGCCGAATGACCGGTTATTTTGCCGTTGCCATGCGGCTGGTGCCGAAAAAGCACTGGGAGGCGCTCGGACGGGTGCTGGCCAAATCCGGCGGCTATGTCGGGCCGATATCGTGGACGGGAACCATGTTCGAATTTTTCATGCCGCGGCTGTTGCTGCCTGCCTACGAAGGGACGATGAGCTATGAGGCTCTGCGGTTTTGTTTGCACTGCCAGCGTCAGCGTCCGCCGCGCGGCGTGCCGTGGGGAATCAGCGAAAGCGGTTTTTATGCGTTTGACAGCAATCTGAATTACCAATATAAAGCGCACGGCGTGCCGAAGCTGGCGCTCAAGCGTGGGTTGGCGGCGGACTTGGTCATCGCGCCGTATGCGAGCTTTCTGACGCTGACCACCGCGCCGGAGGCGGTGCTGCGCAACCTGTCCCGGCTGGAAAAATGCGGGATGACCGGCCGCTGCGGCTTTTATGAGGCGGCGGACTTCACCCGCGGACGTGCGGCGCAGGGCGGCTATTCGGTGGTGCGCAGCTATATGGCGCACCATGTGGGGATGAGCCTGTTGTCCTGTGCGAACGCGGCGTTTGACGATATATTCGTGCGGCGGTTCCTGCGGGATCGCGATATGGCGCGCGGGGTGGAGCTGCTGATGGAAAAAGCGCCGGTGAACGGGGCGGTATTCGATGTGGTCAAGGAACGGGCTGTACCGGTCGTGCCGGGACGCGCTGCGCCCGCAACGGAGGAGATCACGTCCATCAATCCGCGCGCGCCGAAAATGCAGCTGCTGTCCGGCGGAGAATGGATGCTGGCGGTGAGCGACAGCGGCACCGGGATCTCCTGCTGCCGCGGGCTGGATGTGCATATGCGCAGCGAGGATATTCTCCGTCGCCCGCAGGGCATATACACGCTGGTGGATGCAGGCGAGGGCGCGTTTTCGCTGACGCGTGCGCCGGCGTATGCGCCGGAAAGCGATGCGTGCCGTCATCGTGCGGAGTTCGGCGCGGGCTATGCCGCGTTTTACGCCGACACGCCGGCGGTGGAGGCGGGGCTGCGGGCGCTGGTGCATCCGCGGCTGCCGTCCGAGCAGCGGCAGCTGGTGCTGAAAAACCGCACCGCCCGCCCGCTGACCGCACAGGTCACCTTCTATTTTGAGCCGTGTCTGGCGCGCCGCGAGGAGGCCGAGGCGCACCTTTCCTTCTCACGTTTGTTTTTGTCCGCACACAAGGACGCCGTTGCGCAGGCGCTGTTTATCACGCGCCGCCGCCGGAAAGGCGAAGCGCCGATCTGTCTGGCCGTCGGCCTGCTGGACGGCGGGGAATTTTCCTATGAAGCGTCGCGGGAGGTACTCATTACCCGCCCGGAGGGAATCGCTTCGATTTTGAAAGCGGCGGGAAAACCGCTTTCCTCCGCCGGAAACGGCGTGCCGGACAGCGCGGTGGCTCTGCGGGCGGAGGTGGAGCTGCCGCCGCACGCACAGCGGGCGATCACGCTGGTGCTGGCGACGGCGCCGACTGAGGCGGAAGCCTCCAACCGGCTCATTGAGCTGCGCCGGGAGGGACAGCTCTCGGCGCGGACGGCCGCACAGCCCCCGTTCGGCGGCGTGGAGGCGCAGCTGGCGGCACAGATCTTGCCGGATCTGTTTTACCCGCCGCGCATTTCCCGCGAATGGGTGCAGGCGGCGCGCGCGAATACGCAGGGGCAAACGGCACTGTGGCCGCTGGGAATTTCGGGGGATTTCCCGATCCTGCTGCTGGAAATCCACAACGCCGCCGACGCGTCCCGCGCCGAACCGTATATGCGGCTGCACCGTTCGCTCAAGCTGGGCGGCGTAGCGTGCGACTTGGTGATTTTGTATCGTGAGGGCGGCGAATATGACGCGCCCGTGCTGGATGCGCTGCGCGCAGTGGCGCGGGATGTGGACTGCGAAAGCGTGCTGGGCGCGGCGGCGGGGATCCACGCGGTGAATCTGGTGGTGCATGGTGAGGAAATGCGGGCGCTGCTGACCGCCGTGTGCGCGCACAACAGCGCGCGCGATCTGCGCCGGACGGGGCTGCCGCCGGTGGACTATACGCCGTTGGCAATCGAACCGGTCGAGCCGCGGGAAAGCTCCGGCACCGGAGGGCTGACGATCGACGGAGGACGGTTTTGCGGCGAGGATTTTGTATTGGAAGGGCATCCGCGGCTACCGTGGTGCCATGTGCTGGCCAATCCGGTGTTCGGCACGCTGGTATCGGATCAGGCTCTGGGCTTCACGTGGGCGATCAACTCGCGTGAAAACAAGCTGACGCCGTGGTTCAACGACACCGGCAGCGATAACCGCGGCGAAATGCTGCTGCTGCGCGTCGGCGGGCGGGTTACGGACGCCGTTTTCGGTTCGTCCGCGACCTTCGGCAACGGCTGGGCGCGGTATCAAGGACGAACCGGTGAACTGGACACTACCGTGACGGTGACGGTGCCGGCCGTGGGGATGTATAAGCAGGTGGAGCTGGCGCTGGAAAATACGGGAGAGGAAGCGGTCGAGGTGCAGGCGGCGTATTATATTGAACCGGTGCTGGGCGTCAACCGCCGGCAGGCGCGGCATATCGCGGCACGCTGGGAAAAAGGCGCGCTGTTGCTGCGCAATCCGTTTGACGCGGTGAAAGGACAGCTGCTGCTTACCGCTGCCGGCGGGGCGGACGCGTTCGACTGCGACCGCGGCGCGTTTTTGTCCGGCAGCTGGGGAGGCGGTACGCTTGCCCCCTTGCCCGATCCCTGCGGCGCGGTCATCGTCAAGCGGCAGCTGCCGCCGAAGCAGCGGGAGATCATCCCCTTTATTCTCGGTTTTGCACACACGGAAGCGGCGGCGCTGCACACACGGAAGCAGCGGGAGCGCCTGCGTCCGCTGACGATTGAAAGTCCGCTGCTGGACACGCCGGATGCCGAGCTGAACGCGCTGTGCAACCACTGGCTGCCGCGGCAGATCCTCGCGTGCCGGCTGTATGCGCGCACCGGCTTTTATCAGTGCGGCGGCGCATGGGGCTTTCGTGATCAGCTACAGGACAGTTTGGCGGCGCTGTGGCTGGATCCGGTGATCACCAGCCGCCAGATTCAGCGCTGCTGTGCGGCGCAATTCACCGAAGGAGACGTGCTGCATTGGTGGCATCGGCTGCCGGTCACGGCGGAGGGCGGCGGGATGCGCGGCGGGCGCACCCGCTGTTCGGACGACCTGGTATGGCTGCCGTATGTGACCGCGCAATATGTGGGCTTCACCGGCGATACGTCCCTGCTGGATGTGCAGGTGAACTGGCTGACCGGCGCGGTGCTGGCCGACGACGAGCAGGAGCGGTATTTTGAGCCGGGGCATACCGCTCATCGGGACAGCGTATACACGCACTGCGTCCGTGCGCTGGAAAAAGCGGCGACAAAGGGCGCGCACGGGCTGCCCTTGATGGGCTCGGGCGACTGGAACGACGGGATGAATCGGTTGGGCGAGGAGGGACGCGGCGAAAGCGTCTGGCTGGCGATGTTCCTCGCGATGGCGCTGGAAGCATTTGCCCCGCTGTGCGCCGCACGGCACGACGGGGAGCGGGAACAGCAATTCCGCACCATGGCGGAGGCGTACCGGCAGGCAGCAGACGCGTGCTTTGCAGGCGATCGCTATCTGCGGGCTTTTTTCGATGACGGAACGCCGCTGGGCGCGGCAGGGGACGACGCGTGCGCGATCGACAGCCTGTCCCAGAGCTTTGCGGTGCTGTGCGGCCTGCCTGCCCGGCGGGCGAATGCCGCGCTGGATACGGCGCTGGCGCAATTGCTTGATGAGTCCGGCGGCATTGTACAGCTGTTCACGCCGCCGTTCGACCGCCCGGTGCGTCCGGTCGGGTATATTTCCGCTTATCCGCCCGGAATCCGCGAAAACGGCGGACAGTATACGCACGCCGCCGCGTGGCTGGCGCTGGCGCTGCTGAAAGCCGGCCGGGCGGACGAGGGGGTACGAGTGCTGCGGATGCTCAACCCGGTGACAAAATACGCGGCCGGGCAGGGCGAGCGCTATCAGGGCGAGCCGTATGCGCTCGCGGGGGACGTATATGCCAATCCTGCCTGCCCGGGGCGCGTGGGATGGAGCCAGTACACCGGCTCGGCCGGCTGGCTGTATACCGCTGTGCTGCACGGGCTGCTCGGGCTGTGCCCGCAGGGCGAACGGTTGGAGCTGCATCCGCATCTGCCGCGTGACTGGAACGGCTTCAAGCTGCACATCACGCTGCGGCATACGCCGCTGACCATCTGCGCGCAGAGGGGCGAGAACGCGCTGCTGGTGGACGGGCAGCCGTCACCGTGGGTGCCGCTGGACGGCGTACCGCATGATGTGCGTTTGATGGTTTCTTTGTGAATTTTTCGGCGAAACCATGTACACCGGTGTGAAAATGTGGTAAGATAAATCCTATATTTTGCAAACGTAGTATAAAGGAGGAATTTGGTTGGTGCCTTTGAACCAATCCGTTGCGGAGGGCGTCCGCTTCTTGGCGCTGCGGGATTCCCGCTTTAAAACCGCCAGCCTGACAGTGGCGCTGTTGCTGCCGTTGCGGGAGGAGACGGCGTCCGCCTATGCGCTGCTGCCCTATCTGCTGCGGCGGGGCTGCGCGGCTTATCCGGATTATACCGCCCTGCAGCAACGGCTGAACGAGCTGTATGGCGCGTCGATCAGCGCTTCGGTAGCGCGTATCGGTGAGATGCAGACTCTGATGCTCAGCGCTGTCAGCATTGACGACCGGTTCGCGCTGAACAAGGAAGCGGTCGCCGCGCAGTGTGCGGAGCTGTTGCTGTCCATGCTGTTCGAGCCGGTGCTGGAAAACGGCGTGTTCCGCACGGCGGACGTCGAACAGGAACGCCGCTGCCTGTTGGAACGTATCCAATCGGAAATCAACGAAAAGCGGTTGTATGCCCGCAGCCGCTGCGAACAGCTGCTTTGTGCGGGCGAGCCGTATGCGGTGGATCGCTACGGCACGCCGGAGCGGGTTGCCGCGCTGGATGAAGCGGCGGTGACCGCCGCCTGGAAGCAGGCGCTGCGCGAGGCGCGCATTCAGCTGATCTATCAGGGCGAGGGCGATGAGCAGGCGGTAAAGGCCGCCTTTACGGCAAGCTGCGCGCATATTGACGGACGCAGTCCGTGCGCGGCGGAAACGCTCGTGCGCGCCGCGCATGAGCCGGTGCGGGAGCAGACCGAGACCATGGCGGTGCAGCAGGCCAAGCTGGTGCTGGGTTTCCGCACAGCGGTGGCCGAGCCGTCGCCGGAGGTGGACGCGCTGCGGCTGATGAATGCGCTGCTGGGCGGTACGCCGCACTCGCTGCTGTTCCGCAACGTGCGGGAGAGGCTCAGCTTGTGCTATTACTGCGCTTCGTCGTATGACCGGCAGAAAGGGGTTCTGCTGGTGGACAGCGGCGTGGAGGAAGAAAAAGCGGAGCAGGCGAAAGCCGAGATCCTGCGGCAGCTGGACGCGATCCGCGCCGGGAATTTTACCGCGGAGGATCTGGAATCGGCACGTCTGAGCGTGATCAACCAGTTCCGCACCGTCGGCGACCTGCAAAGCACGCTGGCCGGCTGGTATCTGGGACAGTGCGCCGGCGAAACGCTGCGCACGCCGGAACAGGCGGCACAGGCGATCGAAGCCGTCACGCGTGAGCAGGTTATGCACGCGTCGGTGCAGGTTGCGCTGGAAGCGGTGTACCGGCTGGCGCCGGAAAAAGGAGGGGAGTCCGCATGAGTGAATCGCGGCTGCAAACCATAACCGATCCGCGTACCGGCGAAAGCTGCGTGCGCATTGACCATCCCTCCGGATTGCCGATCTTTGTTTGGCCGAAGGCGGGCTACACCTCCTGCTACGCGGTGTTTGCCACGCGGTACGGCTCGATCGACACCGCGTTCCGCATGGACGGCGCGGCGGAGGATACCGTGGTGCCGGCGGGAATTGCCCATTTTCTGGAGCATAAGCTGTTTGAAAACGAGGATTGCGACGCGTTTGCGCGCTATGCCAAGACCGGCGCGTCCGCCAACGCGTACACCAGCTTCGACCGCACTGCCTATCTGTTTACCTGCACCGACCGTGTGGAGGAATCGCTGGATATTCTGCTCGACTTCGTACAGTCGCCCTATTTCACCAAGGAAACGGTGGAGAAGGAACAGGGCATCATCGGGCAGGAGATTCGGATGTGTGAGGATTCCCCTTCCCGCCGCGTGCTGTTCAACCTGCTCAAGGGGCTGTATGCGCGGCATCCTGTGCGTATCGACATCGCCGGTACGGTGGACTCTATCGCCGGCATCACGCCGGAGTTGCTGTACGGCTGCTATCATACGTTTTATAATCTGCACAACATGGTGCTGTGCGTGACCGGCAACGTGACGCCGGAACAGGTGCTGGCAGCGGCCGACCGGCAGCTGAAACCCGCGCCGCCATGGGAATTGGAACGTGCCGTCACGGCGGAGCCGCCTGCCGCGGTTCAGCCGCGGGTAGAGGATACCATGCCGGTCGCGTCGCCGCTGTTTTATCTCGGCTTCAAGGAGCGCTTTACGCAGGAGGACGGCAACCGCTGCCGCACGTCGCAGGAGCTGATTGCGGCCGAGGTGCTGACGGATCTGCTGGTAGGCCGTGCATCGCCGCTGTATGCGTCGCTGATGGAACGGGGGCTGATCAACGCGAATTTTTCCGCGGATTATTGGGACGGCCCCGGCTATGCGGTGTGGCTGTTCGGCGGCGAATCCGCCGATCCGGATACGGTCGCGGCGGAGATTCAGGCGGAGATTGCCCGGCAGCGGGCGCAGGGACTGGATGAAAAGGCGTTTGCCGCCGCACGCAACGCCGTGTACGGACGGCTGATCGCGGCCATGAACGATGTCGAAAATTGCGGCGATATGCTGCTCAACGATTATTTTTATCAAAGAAAACCGTTCGCCCTTATTGACGCGGCGGCCACTCTTGATATACAATCGGTATATGCGTTGCTGCAGGAGAGTCTGCAGCCGGAGGCCGCCACGTTGTCTGTGGTGCGTCCGCCGCAAACTTCAGCCGGTGTTTGAGAAAACGCCGGTTACATAGAAAGGAAATGAGAACCAATGACTTCCTATACGTATTCGTTCCCGCATCTGGGTTGGGAGTTTTCCTTCTCGCCCGATTTGGTCAACTTTGAATTGTTTGGCATTCCGTTTTCCATCAAATGGTACGGCGTACTCATTGCGATCGGCTTTTTGCTGGCGATGATTTACGCGCTGAAACGCGCCAAATATTTTGGCATTGATCCCGATCGGATGATCGATGTGACGTTGGTATCCGCCCTGTTCGCCTTCATCGGCGCACGCCTGTATTATGTGGTGTTTTCCAGTGATCTCGACGCCTATCTCGCGAATCCGAAATCCATTTTAGAGGTCTGGAACGGCGGCTTGGCGATCTACGGCGGCATTATCTTTGCGTTTTGCACGGCGCTGTGGATGTGCCGTGTACGCAAGGTCAATACGCTGGCGATGTTCGATCTGGCATCGCTCGGTTTCCTGATCGGGCAGGGGATCGGCCGCTGGGGCAATTTCGTCAATCAGGAGGCGTTCGGCTGCAACACGACGCTGCCGTGGGGCATGACCGGTTCGCATATTCAGGAGACGCTGCGGCAAAGCCAATATACCTTGCAGCAGGCGGGAATCACGGTGGATCCGACTGCGCCGGTGCATCCGACATTTTTGTATGAATCGCTGTGGTGCTTGCTGGGGCTGATCGTGCTGCATCTGGTGTCCAAAAAGATGTACCGCTTTAAAGGACAGATTTTCGCGCTGTATATCATGTGGTACGGCACGGGCCGCTTTATGATCGAGGGACTGCGTACCGATAGCCTGTATTTCGGTACCATGCGCGTGTCGCAGCTGGTGGCGGCGTTGTCGGTTATCGGGGGATTGATCCTGCTGTTTGTATTTAAAAATTACGCAGACCGTTCGCCGAAAACGCTGGTCGCAGCCGATTCGATTTTGGGTGGCGATGCGCCAACTGACGAAGAAGCCGCGTCGGATGAAAATGCCGATGAGGTTGCGGAGGACGAAACCACCGAAGCTGCCGAAGAAACACCAGCTGCGGAAGAGACGGCGACGGATACGGACGCAGCGGAGGCGGAACAAGAGCCGCCGGCGGATGAGACCGATGAGGAGCCGAAGGAATAACCCGGATGGCGGTTGATGGAAAGGATTGAAAAACATGGCAACGATTATTGACGGAAAAGCGATCGCGGCCGCGGTACGCGCCGATGTGGCGGCGGAAGTCGCCGAACTGAAAAAAAAGGGCATTACCCCCGGCCTGGCGGTGATCATCGTCGGCGATGATCCCGCTTCCCGCGTGTATGTGAACAACAAGAAAAAAGCCTGTGCGGAGGCCGGTATTTATTCCGAAGAGGTTGC
>CATWUX010000081.1 GCA_958354085.1 uncultured Oscillospiraceae bacterium
ACGCCGAACTATTTTTATTCATGCGGGTGTCCAACTTGCACTTGCAATTTGCGAGTCAATAAATTAATGCATTTGAATACAAAAAAGAATGAAAAATTGCGAATTTGTTTTCATAAATTCCAAAAATAATGGCAATTTCAATGCTTTCGCCAAATGACATGTAAGGTTTCGCAAAATAAGCGATTACTGTTATAGAAGGTGTTGGAAAATGCTTCGGATGCAAATTTGTGAAAGGTTGGGGGATTATATGAAACAAAAGACGAGCTTTTTGTACACGATGGTGGATAATGCAGCCGATGTGCGCGGTCTATATGTGGATATGCTGCATCGCGGTAAGTCCAACGAGGATGCGGTGCGGGAAATGCTCAAGGCAGCCAAAAAGGATTTGCAGGATGCGGAATTTGCCGGCGAATTTTGGATTGCATTAGCCGATACCATGTGGAATTATGGACGTTTGACCGAGCAGGTAAAAACAGCGGCTTTGCAGTTTATACATAACCAAGAGGATTTTGTGCAGAGAAAAGTCGAGGCCGGGGAGGGGACGGTGGAGAGTTGGACGACCACGTTGACGACAATCGAGGAAAAATTACATCGCCCGCAGCCGAAAATCAAAAAAGTATCTCCTTATCGGGCGTTTAAAAATCAATGGCAGGTCGGGGATATTTACGCCTACCGTCTTTCCGGCAAGGAAAGTGCGGACGCTGGCTGGAAAGGCCAGAATGTTTTTGTGCACGTAGTGGAAAAGACGCAGTATTGGCCGGGAAATGAAGTGCCGGTCGTGCGGGTGTTCCGTATGATGAGCCCGACGATCCCGGATATGCAGGCGTTTGCGTCGGCGAAATATTTGCCGCAGTTTTGGGGGCCTGCCACCTATGATCGTCGTTTGGATGCCCGTTTGCCCTATGCGGTGCGCTTGACGGATGTATTATATAATACGTTGATCAACGCGACAGCGGAGCAGGAATATCAGATGTTTACCTATGTGGGCAATCGGGAGGTGCTTCGTCTGCCGCTGGATCGTGTCGGTGATCGCAACGAGTCCACTTGCAAGCTGTTTGAGCTGGAGACTGTATCCAGCTTTCGGAAATGGGAGGGGATCAACGTATACGATTTATTGCAAGCTGCTTCAAAATAAACCGCATCATATAAAAAACGAGCGCACAGTCAAATCAACTGTGCGCCCGTTTTTTATAGCCCGCCTTTTACAAATGGCAGGCTTCCACGTCCGGATCCATAAGCTCGCCAACGATCGGTGTGGGGTCGATCCCTTGCCGGCGATAATAATCGGCAATGGCCGCTTTGATAGCTTGTTCCGCCAGCACGGAGCAGTGGATTTTGTGCGCCGGCAGACCATCCAGCGCTTCGACAACCGCTTTGTTGGAAAGCTTCAGAGCGTCTTCGATTGTTTGGCCTTTGATCATTTCCGTGGCAATGGAGCTGGTGGCGATGGCCGAACCGCAGCCGAAGGTCTTAAAGCGTACATCCTCGATGCGGCCGTCCACTACGCGGATATACATTTTCATAATATCGCCGCATTTGGCGTTGCCGATCTCGCCGATGCCGTTGGCGTCTTCCAACTCGCCGACGTTGCGGGGATTGGTAAAATGATCCATCACTTTCTCGCTGTAAAATGCTGCCATTCTTCATTCCTCTTTCTATTGCTGTTATACGCGGTATTGTTACTCGCGTGGTTTATTTTTCCTCTTTTATAATGGTTTCCCAAAGCGGTGACATAGCCCGCAGCCGTTCCACGACTTCCGGAACCGTTTGGGCGATATAATCGATATCTCCGGCCGTGGTCTCATCCGAGAGCGTGAGCCGCAAAGACCCGTGCGCGATCGCGTGCGGCAAGCCGATGGCCAGCAGCACGTGGCTCGGGTCGAGCGAACCGGAGGTGCAGGCCGAACCGGAGGAGGCGCAGATGCCCTTCATATCCAGCAAAAGCAGCAGGCTTTCGCCTTCGATCCCCTCAAAGCTGATGTTGATATTGCCGGGTAGACGGCGAACCGCGTCGCCGTTCAGGCGGCTGCGCGGGACGGCAGCCAGCAGCCGGGAAATCAGTTCGTTACGCAGAGCGGTCTGGCGGCGTATATTTTCGTCCATCGAGGCGCACGCCAAGCGCAAAGCCTCGGCCATGCCGACGATACCGGCCGTGTTTTCTGTACCGGCGCGGCGTCCTTTTTCCTGCGCGCCGCCTTCGATCAGATTGGGAAAACGCAGCCCCTTGCGAATGATCAGGGCGCCGATTCCTTTCGGCCCATGGAATTTGTGCGCCGATAACGATAGCATATCGATGCCCATGCCGGCAAAATCCACCGGCACATGGCCGACCGCCTGCACCGCATCGGTGTGGAACAGAACACCGTGTTCATGACAAACGGCGGCGATATCGGCCACCGGCTGCAGCGTACCGATCTCGTTATTGGCGAACATAACGGTTACCAGCGCCGTATCCGGACGCAAGGCTGCCCGTACATCCTCCACACGCACAATGCCGTTGTCGTATACCGGCAGGAGGGTGATATCAAAGCCTTCCTTTTCCAGTATATTCAGCGTATGCAGAACGGCATGATGCTCAAAGGCGGTGGAGATGATGTGCTTTTTCCCGCGAGCCATCAGGCTGCGGGCGGTCATACGGATCGCCCAGTTGTCCGCTTCACTTCCTCCGGAGGTCACAAACACCTCATCCGGACGGCAATGCAGACACTCGGCCATCACACGGCGTGCCTCGTCAATCGCCTGACGGGCGGACTGTCCGAAGCTGTACAGAGAGGAGGCGTTGCCGTATTCCTCGGTCAGATACGGCATCATTTTATCCAGCACCTGCGGCAGCAGGCGCGTTGTCGCAGCGTTATCCGCGTAAATCCTTCGATCCATGTTATAAAACCCACTTTCTACGTCTTTGGCAAGATGTTGCCTTTTCGACATCCGACAGAAAAAACAGATTCTGCGTCTGCTATTAATATATACCGTTTTGGTGTAGATTACAAGATGGAAAACGAAAAAATTTCCCATAGTGAGCAGGAAATTTTCATCTATATTTATCAAGCAAACTATTTATTTTGCTGATACCATGAGACGGCGAGTTGGTCACATCGCTCATTTTCGGGATGCCCCTGATGGCCGTGCACCCATACGAACGTCACCTGATGGATGTCCAGCAGGGTGAGCAGACGATCCCACAAATCGGCGTTCAGCGCCGGCTTTTTATCCGCCTTTCGCCAGCCATTGCGTTTCCAGGCGCGTGCCCAGCCTTTTTGAATGCCGTCGATGACATATTTGGAGTCGCTGGTAACGGTTACTGAGCAGGTTTCTTTGAGGGCGGACAGCCCTTCGATCACGGCAGTCAGTTCCATACGGTTGTTGGTGGTTTGCTTTTCACCGCCGGACAGCTCTTTTTCGATACCGTTATATCGCAAGATCGTGCCCCAGCCGCCGGGGCCGGGATTGCCGGAGCAAGCGCCGTCGGTAAACATTTCGATATGCTTCATAGAAAGATTCCTGTCCTTCCCCTGTAGGATACAGCGATTTTATTATAACAAAAATTCTCCGGAAAACAAGTGAGAAATGGGCGATAAACCGTCTTTTCTTTGTCAATACTACCTGTAACATTCTTTGACAACGGAAAGGACGAATTTTATGAAAGCAGTGATCATGGCAGGCGGCGAGGGAACGCGGCTGCGCCCGCTCACCTGCGATATTCCCAAACCTATGGCACGGCTGTGCGGTCGCCCGGTGCTGGAATATATTCTGGATTTGTTGGACACACATGGTATTCGGGATGCAGCCGTAACCGTACGCTATCTGCCGGGCGCGATCACCGAGCATTTTGAAGACGCCTATAAAGGCGTGCAACTGACCTTTTGCGAGGAGGATTCTCCGCTCGGCACCGCCGGCTGCGTACAGCATGCGACAGCGGATTGGAAAGATAAAACGGAAGACATCCTGGTCATCAGCGGCGACGCGTTGACCGATATCGACCTGACGGAAGCCTATGCGTTTCACAAGAGTCATCATGCGGCGGTCACACTGGCGGTCAAGCGGGTGGCGGACCCGCGTGAATACGGTTTGGTGGATTTTACTCCGGACGGACGCGTGACCGGTTTTGTGGAAAAGCCGGGCTGGGCGCAGGCGATCACCGACGCTGCGAATACGGGGATTTACATTTTGTCTCCCGAAGTGCTGTCCTATATTCCCGAAAACACCAATTTTGATTTTGCCAAGGATTTGTTTCCTTTGCTGCTGCAAAACGGATTGCCGCTATACGCTTATGAAACGGCGGCGTATTGGTGCGACATCGGGGATCTGGCCACTTATGTGTCCTGCCAGAAAGATATTTTGGAGGGGCGCGTCAAGACGAGGATCAACGCGATCGAAAGCGTGGCGCTGGCGGAGGAGCAGCCGACCGGTCATTATACGCTGATACCGCCGGTTTTTATCGGCAAAGATGTGAAAATCGGCGCCGCGGCGCAAATCGGTCCGTTTGCCGTTTTGGATGACGGTTGTCATATCGGGAACGGCAGTAAAATCCGCGGCTCGGTGCTGTTGGAAAGCGTATATGTCGGCGATCGCGTATCGATGACCGGCGCATTGGTATGTCACAGCGCTTCTGTGCGCCGCGGTGCGTCTTTGTTCGAGGGGGCAACGATAGGGGCTGCCGGCATTGTGGGTGAACAGGCCACCGTTTATCCGGATGTGCGGGTATGGCCGGGAAAAGCGGTGGAGGCGGCTTGCTGCCAGCGGGAAAATTTGCAGACCGGACATCATCAGCCTTCGTGGTTTGATGACAACGGGTTTACGGGTGAAACCGGCGTGGAGCTGACTCCGGAAATGTGTGCGCGGTTTGGCGCGGCGGTGGGGAGCTTGGCGCGGGGCGAAAAAATAGCGGTCGGATGCAGCCGGGATAGGGCGGCCAATGTATTAAAAATGGCCATGGTCTCCGGTATACTGGCTGCCGGGGGATTGGTTTGGGATTTTGGTCCCTGCATTGATCCGCAATTTGACTATTTCGTGAATTTCAGCCTGATTCATACCGGTGTCTATATTTCGGGCGGGCAAAAAGGGTGTATTCGGTTGGTAGCGAGCGGGGGATTGCCCGCCACGCGTGCTATGGAACGCAATGTGGAGGCGCGGCTGTCCACCGGTAATTTTGCCCGTATCGGCTGGGACACGTTTCGGGAGCCGACCGATATGAGCGGGATGCGGCAGCTCTACCGGCAGGAGCTGATCAGTATAGCGCCGGAAGGGCTCAGCGGTATGAGCGCGGAAATTCGCGGATCGGATTATGAGGCGGTCAAAATTCTGAGCGCGGTTTTGGGAACGATCGGCTGTTCGGTCGGCAGCGGTATGCGCTTTCATATCGGAGCCGGCGGGCGGCGCCTGTCTATTTTTGATCCCGTGGCCGGGTATGTATGGCCGGAGCGGGTGCTGGCGCTGAACTGCCGGATAGCTTTGCAGGAAGGGAGCGATCTGGCGCTGCCCTACGATGCGCCAGTCGCCATTGAAACGATGGCACGCGCGAGCGGCCGCCGGGTACGCCGTTATCTGAACTGTCCGGTAGACGGTTGCGACGCAGAGGCACGGCGGCTGGCCGCCAATCAGCCGTGGGTGCGTGATGGCCTGATGATGGCAATACGAATCTTAAACCGGATGAAACAGCAGCATGCCACGTTGAACGATCTTCTGGCGGATCTGCCCACCTTTGCCGTGTCGACCAAAACCATTGCCTGTCCGAAAAATCCCGGACAGATCGTACGCCGCTTATCGGCTGATACGCGTTTATCAACTGATCAACAAGGAGGCGGCATCGGAGAAGGCACGCGTATTCAGTCGCCGGTCGGTGTGGTACTAATCCGTCCGTCCAAGCTCGGGAAAAGTTTGGTGCTGACGGCGGAAGCGGCGGATACGGAGATAGCAGCCGAGCTTTGCGGGGAATTGGAGCAAAAGCTGGACACGGTTCTTCTTGACATGGATGCGGAAAACGGGTAATATAGAATAGACAAAGCAGAAGTTTTGCCCATGGCTGACGGGCAAAAGCTGCTGTGGCCGGTTTTTGAGCATCTATACGGAACTGTGTGCGGAACAATTCGTGTATGTACTGCGGTCTTTTTGACGAATAGCGTCGAATGGACTGTGAAACCGATAGCCTCATTATACTATGAGGCTTATTTTCCTGTACAATGGATTTGTACGAAATATGAAAATGGAGGCTTATTTGTGACAACGGAAACCAATAAAGAACCCTTAGCCGGCAAAAAAAATGCCGGAAGACCCGTCGGGAGCCGTCGTGTATCCCGACCGGTGCAAGCAGCGGCCGCAAGCAACGCGGCGAATAAAGAAACGGCTGTGATCGGAAATGCGGCCGGAAAAGAAATGATATCGAACAAACCGGCCGGAACACAAAAACGGCCGTATGCTCACCGCGGACGTCCGCGGAAAAATGTGCCGGCAACGCCGGTTCGCCTGACCATGTTGGGCGGCTTGAATGAGATCGGAAAAAATATCACTCTGTTTGAATACGGCGAGGACGCGTTCCTGATCGACTGCGGAATGGCGTTTCCGGACGATGAGATGCTGGGCGTAGACATTGTGCTGCCGGATTTTACCCATGTAGAGAAAAACAAAGACCGCATCCGCGGTATCATACTCACGCACGGGCACGAAGACCATATCGGCGGTCTGCCGTATCTGCTCAAGCAGGTCAATCTGCCGATTTACGGTACCAAGCTGACGCTGGCTCTGGTGGAGTCCAAGCTCAAGGAGCACGGATTGGTCGGGAAGGTGCAGCTGAACGTTGTGGAGGCGGGCGACGTCATTTCGATGGGCGCCGTATCGGTGGAGTTTATCGCGGTGAATCATTCCATTCCGGACGCGGTGGCGCTTGGCATTAAAACGCCGCTCGGTTATGTCGTACACACGGGAGACTTTAAAATCGACTGCACGCCGATTCAGGGACGGATGATCGACCTCGCGCGTTTCGGCGCCCTCGGAAACGAAGGCGTTCTGGCGTTGCTGGCGGATTCCACAAACGCGGAGCGTCCGGGCTTCACGCCGAGCGAGCGGGTGGTGGGCGAGAGCTTTGCCAATCTGTTCCGCAAGGCGGAGAATAAGCGGATCATTATCGCGACGTTTTCCTCCAATCTGCACCGTATCCAGCAGATCATCGACGCCGCGGTCAAGGACGGCCGCAAGGTGGCGGTTTCCGGACGCAGTATGCTCAATGTGGTCAACATTGCGACCGAGTTGGGGTATCTCACCATTCCGGAGGGAATCATCATCGATATCGACCTGATCAACCGGTATCCGAAGGATAAGATGACGATCATTACCACCGGCAGTCAGGGCGAGCCGATGTCTGCGTTGACGCGTATGGCTTTTTCCGATCACCGTAAGGTTGAAGTCGGCCCCGACGATTATATCATCATATCCGCCACTCCGATTCCCGGCAACGAAAAAGCCGTTGGCAAGGTTGTGAACGAGCTGATGAAGCGCGGATGCGACGTGGTGTATGAAAAAATGTACGATGTGCATACCTCCGGTCACGCCTGTCAGGAGGAGCTGAAGATCATTCACGGGTTGACGCGCCCGAAATATTTCATCCCTGTCCACGGCGAGCAAAAGCATATGATCAAGCACGCCAATCTCGCCAAAGCCATGGGGATGCCGCCGCAAAACGTCCTGATTCCGGACATCGGCAAGGTGATCGATATCACGCCGGAAAAAATGGAAGTCAGCGGCACCGCGCCGGCCGGACGCGTTTTGGTAGACGGTCTCGGCGTCGGGGATGTAGGCAGCATTGTGCTGCGCGACCGCAAGCACTTGGCGCAGGACGGCCTGATCGTCGTCGTGGCAGCTGTGGATCCAACCATAGGGCAGGTCGTATCCGGCCCGGATATCGTTTCCCGCGGTTTTGTTTATGTGCGGGAATCGGAACAACTGATCGACGACGCGCGCTTAATTGCCCGCAATGTGCTGGAGGAGTGCTGCCGCGATCATGCTTACGACTGGACAACTATGAAAACCAAGGTGCGGGACGAACTTTCCCGTATGCTGTTCCAGAAGACCAAGCGCAGCCCGATGATCCTGCCCATCATTATGGATGTATAATTTGTTCTGCTCCGCCTCCTTCCTCGAATGGGGGCGGAGTCCGGCATACCGGACGGTATCAAAGCCGCATGACCGCCTGATAGATACGAACTCTGAGAAACGGGGGATATCATGAAAAGAAAACGTTTTTGGAGCATTACCCCGACGGTGTTTTTGCTCGGCGCCATGCTGCTGGCCGTATCCGGGGTTACGTATTTTTTGAATCCAACGGTGTTCTATGTGGAGATCGCGCTGGTCATACCGGTGCTGGTGTTTGCGGTTTGGCGTTCGGGACGTATCCGTTACGATATCAACCGGTATCTGGCACGGATTGCCAATCATTTGAACCAAGCGGATCAGGAATCGCTGACCAATTTTCCGATGCCGGTCGTGGTCGGCTCCGCAAACGGCGAGGTCATCTGGTATAATGAGCTGTTTCGCAATCAGGTGCTGGATGGCAACGAGGTATTTGGGGAGTCGATCGGTGCCGTAACGGACGGCTGCTCAATCCGCGACATTCAAAAGAAGAAATTTGTGGATGTACAGTTTGGCGGCCGGCGGTATACCGTGTTTATCAGCACGGTGCAGATTCGGGAAACGACTTTGTATGTGCTGTACTATGTGGACAATACGCGGCTCAAGGAAATCGCGGAGGAGTATGCGTTCAGCCGCCCGGCGGTGATGGTCGTCTACATAGACAATATGGAAGAGTCCCTGCAAAATATGCGGGACAGCGAGCGTGCGCAGATGGCCGGCAAGGTGGAAACCTTGTTGGAGGACTGGATTTCTCCGACCACCGGTATCCTGCGCAAGTATGGCACGGACCGTTTTTTGGTGGTGCTGGAATGGCGGCATCTGCAAAAGATTATTGAGAGTAAATTTGACATTCTGGATCGTGTGCGTGCTTTGCACGCGGGCGACTATGCAGGCATTACGCTGTCCATCGGCGTGGGGCAGGGGAGCAATCTCCGCGAATCCGAGTCCATGGCGCGGCAGGCGATGGAAATGGCGCTCGGGCGCGGCGGCGATCAGGCAGCCGTCAAAACGCAGAACGGTTTTGATTTCTATGGCGGTGTATCCAAAGGCATCGAAAAACGCACGAAAGTGCGTACCCGTATCGTGGCTTCGGCGCTTACCGAGCTGATCACCGGCAGCGAAAACGTGCTGGTGATGGGGCATCGTTATTCAGATCTGGATTGTCTCGGTTCGGCTGTGGCTATGGCCACGGTTGCCCGGCATCTCGGCCGTCCGGCTTATGTGGTGACGCAGAGGTATCAGACGTTGGCTTCTGAGCTGTTGGAGCGGTATGAGCAGGCTGGACGCGGCGACATTTTCATCGAGCCGGACGCTGCCATCGAATGTCAGACCGCCAAGACGTTGCTGATCATCACTGATACGCACAATCCGCAGATGCTGGAATGGCTGCCGCTTTACCAGCAGGCGGAAACGGTGGTGGTGATTGACCATCATCGCAAAATGGTGAATCATATCGACAACGCCGTTCTTTTTTATCACGAGCCGTATTCCAGTTCCGCCTCGGAAATGGTGGCGGAGCTGGTGCAGTATATGGGTGAGGTCAACATTTCTCGGTTGGAAGCGGAGGCGCTGCTTGCCGGCATTATGCTGGATACCCGTAGCTTCGTCATGAAAGCAGGCGTGCGCACCTTTGAGGCCGCCGCCTATCTGCGTAAGCTTGGCGCCGATACGGTGGAAGTCAAGCGCATGTTTTCCGGCAGCCTTCAGCTGTATCGCAAAAAGTCCGACATTGTCGCAAAAGCGGAATTGTATAAGCGCGTGGCGATCGCCTGCGATACGGAAGGCGGCGCGGAAATCCGCGTGGCTGCCGCACAGGCGGCGGATGAGCTGTTGTCCATTAAAGGAGTAGACGCTTCGTTTACCCTGTTTGCGGATGGCAACGGCATCAACATCTCCGCACGCTCGCTGGGAGATTTTAATGTACAACTGGTGATGGAAGCGGTCGGCGGCGGCGGTCATCTGACGATGGCCGGGGCCTTGCTGAAAAACACGGATATGGCGACGGCGAAAAAGCGGCTGATTCAGGCGATTGACAACCATCTGGAGGATCGGGAGCGCTCTTTGGCGGCGCAGCTTCATCAAAATGA
>CATWUX010000082.1 GCA_958354085.1 uncultured Oscillospiraceae bacterium
CACGACGGCGCGCCCGTCCCACGGCGGTGCGGGCGGCAAAACCGGCACAGCGGAAACCGGCTGGGTACAAAACGGGGAAAGCGTGGTGCAAAGCTGGTACGCCGGGTACTACCCCGAGGAAAATCCGCGCTATGCCATCGCCGTTCTGGCGGAGGATAAGGACACCACCGGTGCCCGCTCCGCCCCGCTGTTCAAGAAGCTGTGCGACGAGCTTTACCTGCTGGAGCTTGGGCGCGGAGAGCATCCGTCGTCCTAAAAGCGTTAAATGCGCCGAGAGTCGGGATTTTCTCCGGCTTTCGGCGCTGTTTTGTCTTGCTATTCCGGTGGAAAAGCGGTATGATAGGGAGAAAGGAAACTCCGCTTGACAACATCGTGCTAATGTGATAACGTATTAGCACGTTAAAGCGATTATATGCCGTACTGACGGCATCACAGGAGGTTTTTATGCCGAAACATATGCGCATCACACCGGAGGGGACACGGGATCTGCTCTTTGAGGATTGTCTGGCGCGCCGCGAGGTTGCGGGCATGCTGGCGGATCTGTTCACCCGTCACGGCTTTTCCGAAGTCATGACGCCGGGAATCGAATTCTACGATGTCTTTCATGCGGAGTCGATGGAAATTCCCGCAGAAAGTATGTATAAGCTCAGCGATAACAAGGGGCGGCTGCTGGTCATGCGTCCGGATTCCACCATGCCGATCGCCCGTCTGGTCACGACGCGGCTGCAAAACGCGCCGCTGCCCATCCGTCTGTATTACGCACAGGATGTGTACCGGCTGAACCACGGGCTGCTCGGACGCTATGACCAGATCTTTCAGGCGGGAGTGGAACTGATCGGTGCGGCCGGCGAACGGGCGGACTGGGAGGTGCTGGCGCTGGCGGCCGAAGCGCTGCGCGAAAGCGCGGGCGACAGCTTCCGGATCGAGATCGGCCATGTCGGCTTTTTCCGGTCTCTGGCTGCGCAGCTGGACGCTTCGGCGGAGGTACAGGAGGAGCTACGCACCTGCATCGAATCCAAAAACTACGCCGCACTCAACGATATACTGGACACGCTGCTGCCCTCCGAAGCCGTGGACGCCATGCGCCGTCTCCCCCGCCTGTTCGGCGGCGAGGAAGTGCTGGACGCGGCGCAAACGCTGTGCCGCAGCGAGGACACCCGCGAGGCTCTGCAGTATCTGGCACGGCTGTACCGGGCGCTTTGCCGCCTGGGGCTGGGCGAACAGATCATGATCGACCTCGGCATGGTGCAAAGCAACGCTTACTACACCGGCGTGATCTTTCGCGGCTACATCGAAGGCAGCGGCGACACCGTCGTATCCGGCGGCCGCTACGATACGCTGCTGCAACAGTTCGGGTCTTCCCTGCCCGCGATCGGCTTCGGCGTGAGCGTGGATTCGCTGACCAAGGTGATGCTGGACAACGGCGAGGTTGATCCGCCGATGCCGCCTGAAGTGCTGGTACACGCGCAGGACGGCTTTGAAACCGAAGCGCTTGCGAAGGTGCGGGAGCTGACGGACGAAGGACTGATCTGTGAATTCAGCGTGTTCGACTCGCTGGAGCAGTCGCTGCGCTACGCCGCGGAAAGAAGCATCTCCAAGGTGTTTTCCATCGGTGCCGGCGACATCGCCGTTTACGAAATCTAGGGAGCTTTTCCCGTGAAAAGGAACAGGTAATACATATGAAACCATTGCGCATTGCCCTGACGAAGGGGCGGCTGGAAAAAGACACAGTGGCGTTGTTTGACCGTATGGGACTGGACACGTCGGCGGTCAAGGAAAAGGGGCGGCGGCTGATCCTGCCGGTCGGGGAACATTTGGAGGTCGTGCTTGCCAAGGCGGCGGACGTCATCACCTATGTCGAACACGGCGTGTGTGATCTCGGCGTGGTCGGCAAGGACACAATCGCAGAGCACGGCGGCAGCTTTTACGAGGTGCTGGATCTCGGCTTCGGCAAATGCCGGTTCGCGCTCGCCGCGCCGAAAGACACCGACTTCTTCGGCGGATACCGTGTACGCACGATCGCTTCCAAATATCCCAACGTTGCGCGCGCGTATTTCGGGCGCAAGGGACTGGACGTACGCATCATCAAGATTGAAGGTTCCGTGGAGCTGGCGCCGCTGCTGGGACTGTCCGACGGCATCGTGGATATTGTGGAAACCGGTTCAACGCTGCGGGAAAACGGGCTGGAGGTCGTGGAGGACGTGCTGCCGATTTCCGCGCGCCTGATCGTGAATATGGCGTGTATGAAGCTGCGCAAAGCGGAAATCGAACAGCTGATTACAAAAATGGAGGAAAATTTATGATACCGATCGTAAAAGCGGACGGAACCCGCGAATATACGCTGCTGGCGCAGCTGGAGGCACGCAGCGGCGAGGTGGATCGCCGCGTGACCGCCGCCGTCACCGAAATTCTTGAACAGGTACGCACCCGCGGCGACGAAGCTGTCATGGACTACACCCGGAAATTCGACGGTGTGGACGCGCCGCTGCGCTGCATTGAGCGGGAAGAATTGCAGGCGCTGGCGGCGGACTGCTCGCCGGCCGTCTACGGCGCGCTGGAGCGTGCCGCGGAGAACATCGCCGATTTTCATCGCCGGCAGGTGCAACAAAGCTGGCTGACCACCAAAGAGGACGGCACCATTCTCGGCCAGCGCATCCGCGGTCTGGAACGCGTGGGCATTTATGTGCCGGGCGGCACGGCGGCGTATCCGTCCTCCGTGCTGATGAACGCCATTCCGGCGCGCATCGCCGGCGTCAAGGAAATCGTCATGGTCACTCCGCCGCCCAAAAACGGCGGCTTCAACGCGGATGTGATGGCCGCCGCGTACATAGCGGGCGTGGACCGCGTGTTCCTGTGCGGCGGCGCGCAGGCAATCGCGGCGCTGGCCTACGGCACGGTGACTGTACCGAAGGTGGACAAGATCGTCGGGCCGGGCAACATTTTTGTCGCCACCGCCAAGCGGCTGTCCTACGGACTGGTGGACATCGACATGATCGCCGGGCCGAGTGAAATTCTGATCCTCGCGGACGAAACCGCCGAGCCGTCCTATCTGGCGGCGGATCTGCTCTCGCAGGCGGAGCATGACCGGCTGGCCTCCGCCATCCTGCTGACCACCTCCGAGGAGGTCGCGGCGCGCACGGCGGCGGAGCTGCAGCGGCAGACGGCCGCTCTGCCCCGCGCGGACATTGTGCGGGAATCACTGGAAAACTACGGGGCAATCCTCGTTTGCCGCAGCATGGACGAGGCGGTGGATTTTGCCAACCGGCTCGCACCGGAGCATCTTGAGGTCATGTGCGACGATCCGATGTCTTATGTCGGACGGCTGGACAACGCCGGCTCGGTATTTCTCGGGAAATACTCCCCCGAACCGCTCGGCGATTATTATGCGGGGCCGAATCATGTGCTGCCGACCAGCGGCACAGCGCGCTTCTTCTCCCCCCTGTCGGTGGACAGCTTTATCAAAAAATCCAGCTTTATTTCCTATAACCGCGCCGCGCTGACGGCGGCGAAGGACGACATTGTGGCGATTGCGGAGGCAGAAGGACTGCATGCGCACGCCAATTCCATCCGTGTGCGGTTTGGGGAGGTCTGAGCCATGGCTTATGTACTCGCGCCCAAGGCGCAAACGCTCGTGCCGTACGATCCTACACCGGGGGAATACCGCGTCCGGCTGGATGCGAACGAATCCTTCCTTCTGCCGACCGACGCCGATCGGGAGAAAATGGCGGAAGCGGCCGCCGCAGTCGCGCTGAACCGCTATCCCGATCCCCGTGCCGCCGGCGTGTGCGACGCGTTCGCGCAGTTGTACGGCGTCAAGCCGGAGCTGGTCACGGCGGGCAACGGCTCGGATGAGCTGATCTCGGTGATCCTCTCCACTTTTTTGCAAAAAGGCGAACCGATGCTCACCGTCGCGCCGGATTTTTCCATGTATCGTTTTTACAGCGCGATCACGGAAAATCCCTGCCTGGTGCTGGATAAAGGCGCTGATCTGCGCATCGACGTGGATACGGTCATCCGCACCATCCGCGAACAGGGCGTGCGGCTGTTTATCTTCTCCAACCCCTGCAACCCCACCTCCCTCGGTCTGGATCGGGACAGCGTGCGGCGCCTCCTGCGGGAAACCGACGCGCTGATCGTGCTGGACGAAGCGTATATGGATTTCTGGGATCAATCGCTGCTGGGCGAAGTGGAACAATACGACAACCTCATTCTTCTGCGCACCTGCTCCAAAGCGCTCGGCATGGCGGCGATCCGGCTCGGCTTTGCCGTGGCGTGCCCGGCACTGACACGGGTATTGCAGGCGGCGAAATCCCCTTACAACGTCAACGCCGTCACGCAGGCGATGGCAGAGGTGGTGCTGCGCAACCCGGTGTACCACGATGTTTACCGGGATCTGCTTCTCCAATCGCGCGATATGCTGTATACCGGACTGCAAGCACTGGAAAAAGACGGGCTGTTGCAGGTATACGAAACCTGCACCAATTTCGCGTATGTCCGCACGCCGCACGCCCGCTGGTTGTATGACGAGCTGGCAGACCGCGGCATTCTCGTCCGCTGCTTCGGCGGGGAGCATCTGCGCATTACCGCGGGCACGCAGGCGGAAAACACCGAGGTTCTCGCGTCGATCGGCTTCCTGCTGCGCAACCGGGAGAGCATTTTGAAGGAGGAAAACCCATGAGAATCGGCGAAGCCACCCGCTCCACGCGGGAAACCACCATCACCGTGCGTATTGATCTGGACGGCGGCGACGTCGCCATCCAAACCGGCATCGGCTTTTTTGACCATATGCTGGAGGCATTCGCCGTACATGGCGGCTTCGGCCTGACGGTGCAGGCAGCGGGCGATTTGCACGTGGACGGTCATCATACGGTCGAGGATACCGGCATCGTGCTGGGCAAGGCGCTGGCACAGGCGCTGGGCGATAAAAGCGGCATCGCGCGCTTCGGCAGCTTTTATGTACCGATGGACGAGGCGCTGGCGTTTGCCGCGGTGGACGTGAGCGGCCGGCCGTTTCTGGTCTGCGACGCCCGCCTGCGTGAGGAGCGCGTGGGCGCCTACGACACCTGCCTGACGCCGGAGTTTTTCCGTGCGCTTGCGTTCAACGCCGGGTTGACGCTGCATCTGAAGGCGGAATACGGCGACAATGCGCACCACATCATCGAAGCGCTGTTCAAGGCGGCGGCGCACGCCCTGCGGCTGGCGGTCGCGCCCAAAAACGGCACGCTGTCCACCAAGGGTGCGCTGGATTAAAAGCTTCAACAGAAAGGCAGACATCGTTATGCTTCTTTTCCCCGCGATTGACATTCAAAACCGCCAATGCGTGCGGCTGTATAAAGGCGATTTCAACACTGTGCACACCGTCGCGGACAGTCCGCTGGAAACCGCGGCGGCTTTCAAGGCTGCCGGCGCGCAGTGGATCCACATGGTGGATCTGGACGGCGCAAAAACCGGCCAGCGGCAAAACAGCGATATTTTCACCGACGTTGCCACGCAAAGCGGTCTGAAAGTCGAGCTTGGCGGCGGTATCCGCGATATGGCAACGCTGGAGTATTACTTTTCACGCGGTGTTTCCCGCTGTATTCTCGGCTCGGCAGCGCTGAAAAATCCCGCGCTGGTACGGGAAGCGGTTGCGGCCTACGGCCCGCGCATCGCGGTCGGTATCGACGCGGTGAACGGCATGGTCGCCACCGAAGGGTGGCTGGACGTCTCGCAGATATCGTATCTCGACATGGCCAAGCGCATGGCAGACTGCGGCGTGCAATATCTGATTTTCACCGATATTTCCAAGGACGGCACGCTGGAGGGGCCGAATCTTGAGCCGCTGCGCACGCTGTGCGCCGAGGTGCCGTGCAGCATCATTGCCTCCGGTGGCGTGCGGGACATCGCGAACATCGCGCAGCTCAAGGAGTTGGGCGTATACGGCGCGATCTGCGGAAAATCCCTGTACAGCGGTACATTGGATCTGGCGCAAGCGGTGCAAACCGGCCGCGAACCGGCGGACGCACTGGAGCTGGAGCGCTTTTTTGAAAAAGCGCCGCTCGTACCGGCGATCGTACAGGAGACCGCTACCGGCGAGGTGCTGATGCTGGCGTATATGAACCTGGAATCGCTGCGCCGCACGGTACGCACCGGCACGACCTGGTTCTGGAGCCGGTCGCGGGGTGAATTCTGGAACAAAGGCGCCACCAGCGGACATTTCCAGCGCGTTGTCTCGCTGTCAGGCGACTGTGATAACGACACGCTGCTCGTGCGCGTGGAGCAAAGCGGCGCTGCTTGTCATACCGGCGCCCATTCGTGCTTTTTTCAAAAATTACTGTAAGGAGCGAGCTTTATGAGCGACTGTATCCGCAACGTTTACGACACCATTCTGGACCGCCGGGAGCATCCGGGTGAAAATTCCTATACCAATTACCTGTTCACGCAGGGCATCGATAAGATCCTGAAAAAAATCGGCGAGGAATGTGCCGAAACCATCATCGCGGCAAAAAACGGGAATAACGAGGAAACCGCCGGCGAAATCTGCGATCTGGTGTACCACACACTGGTGCTGATGGCGCTTCAGGGCATCACGCCGGAAGATCTGGAGACGATTCTCAACAGCCGCCATACCAAATCCGGCAATCTCAAGCAATTCAAAATCGTGGACAAAAACACCTGAGGAGGAATCCGTCATGCCGGTCAAAAATGAGCCGAAGATCAAAAATCCGCTGATCAAGGCGGTGCGGGAACAGTTGGAGCATCGGGCGCTGTGGCTGTATCTGCTGTGCGACGAAGCCGGAAAACGCGGGCTGGATTGGGAGGATTTCGGCAGCGCGGCCACCAAGCGCTGCGGTCTTTTTCAGGGCGCGGGATTGGTCAAAAAAGGCGGCACGCAAAGCCTGACCGGACTGAAAAAGACGCTGTTCACCAAGCCGGCGCAGTGGGTATTCGAGATGGACGTCCGGGAATGCACCGACGACGCGCTGTCCATTGATTTTCATTATTGCCCGCTGGTCAAAGCATGGCAAAAGCAGGGATGCTCCGACGAGGAGATCGCCCGGCTGTGCGACATTGCCATGTGCGGCGACCGCGGGATCGCGGAATCGTACGGATGTGAGCTGCAGCTGAACAAGGTCATCGCCAAAGGCGACGATATCTGCGAAATTCGTTTTAAACGCAAAAAATCCGAATAAAGCCGCCGGTTACCGTTCTAGTTTTGCTTGCCGATCCTATGCGCACGCGATACTTCGTTTCTTGACTTACCTCCTTATCCGGCCTATACTAAGGATAACGACGTTTCGACAGGGCTCCGAGCGGTACAATTCCGAGAGAGGAACGGTCATAAACATGTATAAAATACTCATCGTCGAGGACGATCAGACCATAGCGCGCGCCGTATGCACCCATCTGTGCCGGTGGGATTATGATGCAAAAGTCGTTACCGATTTCAAAAATGTGGCTGAACAAGTGCGGCATGAGGAACCGCAGCTGATCCTGATGGACGTTATGCTGCCGTTTTTCAACGGGTATCACTGGTGTACCGAAATCCGGCGCTTTTCCAAGGTGCCGGTCATCTTTTTATCCTCCGCTTCGGACAATATGAACATCGTCATGGCGATGAACATGGGCGGCGACGATTTTATCGCCAAGCCTTTTGATCTGAACGTGCTGACCGCCAAGGTCGGTGCGCTTCTGCGCCGCACCTATTCGTTTCAGGGGCAGGTGCGCGTGCTGGAGCTGGGCGGTGCCGTGCTCAATCTGAACGATACGACGCTGACCTATGCCGGGCAGAAAATCGACCTGACCAAAAATGAATATAAGATTCTGCAGCTGCTCATGGAAAACGGCGGCAAGATCGTTTCCCGCGAGGAAATCATGCAGCGTCTGTGGGAAAGCGACAGCTTTATTGACGATAACACGCTGACGGTCAACGTTGCGCGGCTGCGGAAAAAGCTGGAGGAAGCCGGCCTTGCCGATTTCATTGCCACAAAAAAGGGGCTCGGTTATCGGATCGAACAAGCATGATCGGAAAGGACCATTGCCTATGAAAGCCTTTTTTCACCTGCTCGGCGTGTATCTCCGGCAGACGCTGGTGCCTCTTGCAGCCACCGCCCTGTGCTTTGGCATCTGCGCGGTTGTATTCGCGCTGTACGGTCTGCCGGTCGAGGCAGTGGGCTATGCGGCGCTGTTGTGCGCAGTCCTGCTGCTCCTCGTATGGCTGGGCGGTTTTGTTGCGTTTTATCGCCGGCATATGTTGCTGACGTCCGTCACCACGGCCGAGCTGCGCCTCCCCTCGCCGGCCGGCGAAATCGAACGCGACTATCAGGAACTGCTCCGCCGTCTGGACGACAGCCGCACCGCGCTCATCTCACAAAAGGATAAGGCGTTCACGGACATGGTGGAATACTACACCATCTGGGCACACCAGATCAAAACGCCGATCGCCGCCATGCGCTTATTGCTGCAGGCCGAACCCGCGGAAAACAGCGGCGAGCTGCTGGATCAGCTGTTCCGTATCGAACAATATGTGGAAATGGTGCTGCAATACCTGCGTATGGAAAGTCTGAACGACGATCTGCTGTTCCGCCGCGTCGAGCTGGACGACATTGTGAAGCAGGCCGTGCGCAAATATTCCAAATCGTTTATCCGGAAAAAGCTCCGGCTGGAATACGCCCCGCTGGAGCGGCAGGTGCTGACGGACGAAAAGTGGCTGACCTTCGTGGTGGAGCAGGTGCTGTCCAACGCGCTGAAATACACGAACGCGGGCACGATCACGATCTATATGCAGGCGGATGCTCCCTGTACGCTCGTCATTGAGGATACCGGCATCGGCATCGCACCGGAGGATCTGCCCCGTGTTTTTGAGCGGGGTTATACCGGCTACAACGGACACGCGGACAAAAAATCGACCGGCATCGGTCTCTACCTATGCCGCCGCATCCTGCAAAAGCTTTCCCATACCATCGCGATCGAATCGACGGTCGGACAGGGTACCAAAGTCAAAATCGGGCTGGAAACCGCGCATATACAGCCGGAATAACCGCTTTCTTACCAAATTGTAAGATTGAAAGAGAAAATGTAAGCCAAATCCATGGCAAAGCATTTTCTCTTTTTGTTATACTGGGCAGGAAGAAACACATAGGAGGCTTTTCATATGTCCCTTCTCGAAGTCCACAACATCAAAAAAATCTACACCACCCGTTTCGGCGGCAATCCCGTTCAAGCGCTGACCAATGTATCGTTTTCCGTGGAGCAGGGCGAATACGTCGCGATCATGGGCGAATCCGGCTCGGGCAAAACCACGCTGCTCAACATCCTCGCCTCGCTGGACAAGCCCACCAGCGGCACGGTGCTGCTCAACGGCAAGGATTTATCCTCTATTAAGGAAAAGGAAATATCCGCGTTTCGGCGGGATAACCTCGGCTTTGTTTTTCAGGACTTTAACCTCTTGGATACCTTCTCCCTGCAGGACAACATTTTTCTGCCGCTGGTACTGGCGGGCAAACGCTATGACGAAATGCGCGATCGTCTCCGCCCCATTGCAGCACGACTGAGCATCACGGACATTTTGGCCAAATACCCTTATGAGGTATCCGGCGGGCAAAAGCAGCGGGCGGCTGTCGCCCGCGCGCTGATCACCAATCCGCAGCTGGTGCTGGCGGACGAACCGACCGGCGCGCTGGATTCCCACGCAACGGACGGATTGCTGCGTCTGTTCGATGAAATCAACGCCGACGGCCAGACCATTCTCATGGTCACCCACAGTGTCAAGGCCGCCAGCCATGCCAAACGGGTACTGTTCATCAAGGACGGCGAAGTGTTCCATCAGCTGTACCGCGCCTCTCTCTCCAGCGAGGATATGTACGTGAAGATATCGGATACTCTCGCCATGATGGCAACGGGAGGTGAACGGGCAGCCGGCGGGCTGTCCGGCGACCATGAGTAAGCTGTTCTATTCCCGTCTTGCGGTCAACAATATCCGCAAAAACTCTAAGACCTACTTCCCTTATCTCCTTACCTGCATCGGCACGATCGTCATGTTTTACAATATGTGCTTTGTCGCGCAGGCAAAGCAGATCGGCTCGTTTGGCTCCAGTGACAGTCTGCGCAATATGCTGTCTTTCGGCAGCGCCGTCATCGCTATTTTTTCGCTGATCTTCCTTTTTTACACCAACAGCTTTCTGATGAAGCGCCGAAAAAAGGAATTCGGACTGTTCAATATTCTC
>CATWUX010000083.1 GCA_958354085.1 uncultured Oscillospiraceae bacterium
TCGGCAGTACAGGCAGCGGCAAATCCACCCTGATCAATCTGATACCGCGTTTCTATGATGTGACCGAAGGGCAAATTTTGGTGGACGGCGTGGATATACGCGAGGTCGCACAGCATGATTTGCGGGATAAGCTGGGTTATGTGCCGCAAAAGGGCGTACTGTTTTCCGGCACGATCGAATCCAATTTGAAATACAGCGATCGCTCGGCATCGGATGAAGCGATGGAGCAGGCGGTGCGGATTGCGCAGGCTTCGGATTTCATTGCCGCTAAAGAGGACGGCTATCAGTCCCCCCTTGCGCAGGGCGGCACGAATGTATCCGGCGGGCAGAAGCAGCGTTTGTCCATTGCGCGGGCGATTGTCAGCGATCCCGAAATCTATATTTTCGATGACAGCTTTTCCGCTTTGGACTATAAAACCGATGTGGCGCTGCGCAAGGCACTTAAAGAGGTTACACAGCATTGTACAGTGCTGATCGTGGCGCAGCGCATCAGCACCATCCTGCATGCCGACCAAATCCTTGTTTTGGACGAAGGGCGTGTGGTCGGCAAGGGCACGCATAAGGAACTGATGGAGACCTGCGAGGTTTATCAGCAGATCGCGTTGTCACAACTTTCAAAGGAGGAGCTGGCGAAATGAGTGAGATGAACCGTTCGCAGCCCAGACGTCCCCACGGCCCGATGGGCGGCCCGCCTCCCGGCGCCATGGGCGGTGAAAAAGCAAAAGACTTTAAAGGCAGTATCCGTAAGCTGCTGCATTACATTGCCACTTATAAAATCGGCTTGATTTTTGTATTGCTGTTTGCAATCGGCAGCGCGGCTTTTGCCGTGATCGGGCCGGATGTGCTTGGCGATGCCGTACAGGAAATCTACACCGGCCTCGTCGGCAAGATAACCGGTACGTCCGACGGCATTAACTTTGCCGCCATTGGCCGGATCCTCTTGTTCCTGCTCGGTTTGTATGTCGTCAGCGCTTGCTTTTCGTTTATTCAGGGCTATATCATGACCGGTATTTCCCAGAAAATATCCTATCGGCTGCGCAAGCAGATTTCCGAAAAGATCCATCGTATGCCGATGCAGTATTTTGATACCAAGACACATGGCGAAGTGCTGTCCCGCGTGACCAACGACGTGGATACCCTCAGCCAAAGCCTGAACCAGAGTATGACGCAGCTGATCACCTCCGCTACGACGCTGGTAGGCGTGCTGATTATGATGCTCAAGATCAGCTGGATGCTGACGCTCGTTTCGCTGATCATTCTGCCGGTTTCCATGGGGCTGCTTGGGTTTATCATGAAGCGCACGCAGAAATATTTTCAGGCACAGCAGGAATATCTGGGGCATGTCAACGGGCAGGTCGAAGAAGTATACGGCGGCCACAGCATTGTCAAGGTATTCAATAACGAGGAAAATGCGATCGGTGAGTTTGATGAATTGAATCAGTCGCTGTACAACTCCGCTTGGAAGTCGCAGTTCCTGTCCGGTATGATGATGCCGCTCATGACGTTTATCGGAAATATCGGCTATGTGCTGGTATCCATTCTCGGCGGCTGGCTGGCGATCAAAAAGGTCATCGATGTCGGCGATATCGTTTCGTTCAGCCAGTATATCCGCAATTTCATGCAGCCGATCTCACAGGTCGCGCAGGTCGCCAATATGTTGCAGTCCACGGCCGCCGCCGCAGAGCGCGTGTTTGAGTTTCTGGATGAAGCGGAGGAAGAGCAGACCGTGGAAAATGCCATTTCGCCCGCCGGTCTGGAAGGACGTGTGGATTTCCAGCATGTTCACTTCGGCTATAATCCGGAGAAGATCATTATCAATGATTTTACGGCGCATGTGCTGCCCGGGCAGAAGGTGGCGATCGTCGGTCCGACCGGTGCCGGCAAAACCACCGTTATCAAACTGCTGATGCGGTTCTATGATGTTAACAGCGGTGCGATTTTGGTGGACGGTCACGATATTCGCAATTTTAATCGCAGTGAACTGCGCCAAATGTTTGGTATGGTGCTGCAGGACACGTGGCTGTTTAACGGTACGGTCATGGAGAATATTCGGTACGGCCGGTTGGATGCAACGGATGAAGAGGTGATCGCAGCCGCGAAAGCGGCCCATGTGCATCACTTTATTCAGACACTGCCGGATGGGTACAATATGGTGCTCAATGAAGAGGCCAGCAATGTGTCGCAGGGGCAGAAGCAGCTTCTGACGATCGCCCGTGCTATTTTGGCAGATCCGCCGATCCTGATTCTGGACGAAGCGACCAGCTCGGTGGATACGCGCACGGAGGTACGTATTCAAAAGGCAATGGATAACCTGATGCGCGGCCGCACCAGCTTTGTGATTGCCCACCGGTTGTCCACGATCCGCGACGCCGACCTGATCCTTGTGATGAGGGATGGCGATATTGTGGAAATGGGCAAACATGACGAGCTGCTGGCGAAAGAGGGCTTTTACGCGAGTCTATATAACTCCCAGTTTGAAAAGGCGGAAAACGCCGGCTGAGAAAAATCCGGGAAAAAACAACGCACTTGCTCGAAAAATCGGGCAGGTGTGTTACTTTTTTGCTTCTTTACAGAGAAACAGTGAATATATATCACAATTTGTGAAACAATAACACAAACTATGGAAGTTCTGTTGGAAACTGTTATACTCATTATAAACGTAATTTCAAAATTTCTTTATCTTGGTGGAGTGGTGCTTGTGCAGCTGAAGAATAAAGCGCGTTCTCCGTTTTCATCACGATTAACGCAGCTTCGCCGTAACAGTGGTATGACACAAAGAGAGGTTGCGCAATATTTGAGCATTGATCGCTCGACCTATGCCTACTATGAAACGGACAAAACACGCCCGGATTTTGAGACGTTATGCCGGATGGCGCGTATGTTTCGGGTGAGTACGGATTATCTGCTGGGACGAGAGGAAGAACTGCCGGATACGGTAGAGGTTTACGATACGCCGCTGACATTGGAGGGATCGGCAGAGACGGTGCCGCTTTCGGCTCTGACCGAGGAGGAACGGGCCTTCGTGTTTTTATATCGTGAGATGACGGCGGAACAAAAGAATGCACTTCTGGAATTCGCTATGACCACGTTGCACCACCTTGAAAAGCCATAACATTTATAAAGCCGAAAAAAAGGCAAGTCCGCGCGGTAAAACGTGGGCTTGCCTTTTTACGTTATCCTTTTTTAAATCCGTCTTTGAGGGAAACGGAGCGATTGAAAACCAAATGCCCCGGCCGGCTGTCCTTGTTATCCACACAGAAATAGCCCAGCCGCATGAATTGAAACGAAGCGGGAGCGGTAATCTCAGCCAATGCAGCTTCCAGCTTGCAGCCGGTCAACACCTCCAGCGAATTCGGGTTCAGACAGGTCATAAAGTCCTTGTCGCCGGCGTCGGGGTCGGGATCGGCAAAGAGATTGCTGTACAGCCGCACCTCCGCGTCAATTGCCGTGGCGGCGTCTACCCAGTGAATGGTGCCCTTGACCTTGCGGCCGTCCGGCGTGTTGCCGCCGCGTGTGGCGGGATCGTATTCCGCCAACACCTCCACAACATTTCCGTCCGCGTCCTTGACACAGCCGGTGCATTTGACGACATAGGCGGATTTCAGACGAACCTCGTTGCCGGGGAACAGGCGGAAATACCCCTTGACCGGCTCCTCCATAAAGTCATCCTGCTCCACATACAAGTGGCGCGAAAAGGTCAGCGAGTGAGTGCCGCTGTCCGGTTGCGCCGGGTTATTTTCGGTGGTGAAGGTCTCCGACTGTCCTTCCGGATAGTTGGTGATCGTCAGCTTGACCGGTCGCAGAACCGCCAGCGCGCGCTGTGCGTTCGCGTTGAGGTCCTCACGCAGGCAATGCTCCAGCAAGGCGACCTCGACCGTGTTCGGCACTTTGGCCACGCCGATGCGCTCGCAGAAATCGCGTACCGCCGCCGGCGTATAGCCGCGCCGCCGCAGACCGGACAACGTGGGCATACGCGGATCATCCCAGCCGGAAACGATCCCCTCCTCCACCAGCTTGCGCAGTTTGCGCTTGGACATGACGGTGTAGTTGATGCCCAGCCGCGCGAACTCGATCTGCCGCGGATCGGCGTCCAGATCGACGTTCTGTACTACCCAGTTATACAGCGGGCGGTGATCTTCAAACTCCAGCGAGCACAGCGAGTGGGTGATACCTTCCAGCATATCCTCGATGGGGTGGGCGTAATCGTACATGGGGTAAATGCACCATTTGTCGCCCTGCCGGTGGTGATGGGCGTGGTTGATCCGATAAATGACCGGATCCCGCATATTGAAATTGCCGCTGGCAAGGTCAATTTTCGCGCGCAGCGTCAGGCTGCCGTCCGGGAATTCGCCGGCACGCATCCGCGCAAACAGATCCAGACTTTCGTCGATCGGGCGATCGCGGAAAGGGCTGACGGCGGGGTGAGACAAATCACCGCGGTTCTCCCGCATCTGCTCCGGCGTCAGCTCGCATACGTAAGCAAACCCTTTGCGGATCAGGCCGAGCGCCAGCTCGTACATTTTGTCAAAATAGTCGGAGGCATAATAAAAATGCTCTCCCCACGAATACCCCAGCCAGCGGATGTCCTCTTGAATCGCCTCGACGTATTCCACATCCTCTTTGGTGGGGTTGGTATCGTCCATGCGCAGGTGGCAGACGCCGCCGTATTTTTCGGCTGTGCCGAAGTCGATGCACAGCGCCTTGGCGTGGCCGATATGCAGATAGCCGTTCGGCTCGGGCGGAAACCGTGTATGCACGGTTTTGCCGTAGCAGCGGCCGCCTTCCGCCAGTTCTTCGTCGATAATATCGTGAATAAAATTGCTCACGCCTTCGGTGGTTTTGATTTCTTCAGCCATCGTTGTTTCCTCCTGTTTTAAGCCAGCATAGCAATCGCGGCATCCAGCCGCGCCAGCACGCGTTCCTTGCCCAGCAGCTTCAATATGCTGCACAGATCGGGCGTGTTTCGCCGCCCGGTCGCGGCGAGCCGGATGACCGTACTCACATCGCCGGCGTGTCCTTTCCAGCCGGTGGGATCTTTTTTGTATTCCTTGACCTCGGGGCAAAAGCCCAGCGCCGGGCAGATGGATTTGACCGTATCAAACCAAGCTTGCTTGTCCTGCGCAGGGTCGTAAACGGTTTTGTAGGCTTCCAGAATCCGTACCGCGTCCGCAGCCTCGATATTTTCCGGCAGTTCAAACGCGCCGTCAAACGTATCGTCGAAGAAATAGGCGGTGTAGGCGGGAGCGTCGCTCCATTTGGCGATATCCTTGCGCGGCTTGGGATTGTCGCGGTCAATGGCGAAAATGCCGGCGGCAAACGCGCGGTCTGCGTCCAGACGGGCGTAAAAAGCGGGATCATACTGCCGCGCCCAATCCAATACAGCGGCGGTAACCGTGTCGGCGCTCATGGTGGAAATGACGTTTTTGCTCACGTCGTTGAGCTTGTTCAGATCGAACAGTGCGCCGGATTGGCTCATTTTCTTGAGGTTGAACGCGAATTCGCTGCGGGGCGCGCCGGGGTTGCGGCGGCGCCAGTCCTCGTAATCGCTGTTGGCGATGGTGAGCAGATATTCCATCACGCTGTCGGCGGGATAGCCCTGCTCGGCGTAATAATGTACCGCCGCCTCCGGATCCTTGCGTTTGGACAGCTTGCGTTTGCCGCCGTCCTCCTCTTTCATAATGGGGCTGACGTGCGCGTATTTCGGCGGCTTGAAGCCGAGCAATTTGAACAGCTGCAAATGCACCGGCACCGACGCGATCCATTCGTCGCCGCGAATCACGTGCGTTGTACGCATGAGATGGTCGTCTACGGCGTGTGCAAAATGATAGGTGGGGATGCCGTCGGATTTAAGCAGTACGATGTCCTGATCGTTTTCCGGCATTTCGATCGTTCCTTTGATCACATCATCAAACTTGATGCGATTTTCCTCCTTGCCGGGGGAGCGAAGGCGCACGACATACGGCGCGCCGCTTTCAATTTTGGCGATCGCCTCGTCGGGCGAGAGCGCGCGGCAATGCGCGAATTCACCGTAGTAACCGGTGCGCAGCTTTTGCGCCTCCTGACGGGCGCGTACTTCGCCTATTTCCTCCGCCGTGCAGAAGCACGGATACGCCAGCCCCTGCGCGACAAGCGATTTGACATACGCCTGATAAATTTCCGCCCTCTGGCTCTGCTGATAAGGGCCGTATGCGCCGGTTACCTGACCGGGGGCGACAAAGCCCTCGTCAATGGTCAGGCCATAGGCGGTCAGACCGGTGAGGATGTCCTCCGCGCCGCCGTCCACCTCACGCTTCTTGTCGGTGTCCTCCAGCCGAAAATAGAACACGCCGTCGGTCGCGCGCGCAGTCAGATAATTGACCGTCGCCGTGAACAGAACGCCCAAATGCAGATAGCCGGTGGGGCTGGGGGCGATCCGAGTCACGCGCGCGCCTTCCCGCAGTTGTCGCGGCGGATATTGCAACTCATACTCTTCGGGAGTACGGGTGATATGTGGAAACATACTCTGTGCCAGTTTTTCGTTCGCGTTCATAGTTGAAAGTCCTTTCCTTCCTCTTGCCCGGCCATGCGCCGCTTATCTTTTTATTTTACATTTATTAGTTGAAAATGTCAATCAAAGTATGGTAATATAATAAGGCATACCGGAGAAAAAGCGTCGGTAAACGACGCCATGTTCCCTGAATTCGGAGTAAAGGAAGAGAAAACGATGACTTATGCATTTGCCGATCGCGTGAAAACGCTGGCGCCGTCCGCCATTCGTGAAATTTTAAAATACAGTGCCGACCCCGAAGTCGTGCCGTTGTCTGCCGGCAATCCGGCTCCCGAGGCGTTCCCCGTGCAGGCGGTCGCCGAGATCACGGCGCGTGTTTTTCAGGAACGTCCCATTGACGCGCTGCAATACAGCTTTACCGAGGGGCTGCCGTCTTTGCGCACCCGTCTGTCCGCTTATATGCGGGATAAGCATCACGTCGGCACGGACAAGGATATGCTGCTGGTGACTTCCGGTGCGCAGCAGGTGATGGGGCTGGCAGCCAAGGTGCTGTGCAACGAGGGCGATGTCGTGATTTGCGAAAATCCCAGCTTTATCGGCTCGCTGACCTCGTTCCGTTCGCTCAACGCGAAGCTCGTGGGCGTGCCGATACAGGAGGACGGAATGGATCTGGCGGCGCTGGAACAGGCGCTGAAGGACAACCCCAACACCAAATTCATTTATACGATCCCCAATTTCCAGAACCCGTCCGGTATTACCATGAGTATGGAGAAGCGGCGCGGCGTTTATGCACTGGCGACGAAATATGACGTGTTGGTGCTGGAGGATAATCCCTACGGCGATTTGCGGTACGAGGGTGAACATATTCCCGCTATCAAATCGCTGGATGACGGTGAGCGGGTGCTGTATGCGGGCAGCTTTTCCAAGGTGCTGTCGCCCGGCATGCGCGTCGGTTATGCCATCGGCCCGGCGGCATTGGTACAGAAAATGGTGGTTGCCAAGCAGGGAGAGGATGTACATACCAATATTCTCGCGCAGATCATTTGTGACGAGTTCATGGGAAAATACGATTATGAAGCACACCTGCGCTATTTGCAGGATTTGTACCGCGTCAAAGCGCAACGCATGATGCAGCTGCTGGATACGCATCTGGTGCCGGCCGGTATCACATATCACCCGATTCAGGGCGGATTGTTCCTGTGGTGCGATTTGCCGGAGGGCGCCAATATGACCGAGTTTTGTACACTGGCGGTCAAGGAACACAAGGTCGCGGTGGTGCCGGGCAATGCATTTTCCGTGGGAGAAGCGCAGTCCTGCCGTTCGTTCCGCGTCAATTTCTCCACGCCGACCAACGAAGCGCTGGAACGCGGCGTGGAAAAGCTCGGAAAGTTTGCAGCCGCGTATTTGAAATAAGCTGTATAGGATGCGTACAAAAAGCAGTCTCGAAAACAAAGTTTTCGAGACTGCGATGTCTATTTGGCATTGTGTTTGACGATGGGGGCAATTTTTGTGCATCCAAAGCTGTACAAAACAAAATTTATGGTGTATAATGAATCTATGAAATACAGGAATCGCCGTTTGGAGATGTCCTTGCATAAAAGGAGAGTACATATGGAATTTACGAATCTGCTCGCAGCGGGCGAAAAAATGGACGTTTACAAATGCGGGAATATGGCGGTCAAGCTGTTCCACACTGATTACGCCAAGGGCGACGTGTTGTATGAAGCGCTGGTGCACGCTCGCGTGGAGGAAACCGGCTTGAATGTGCCAAAGATTCTGGAGGTTGCCAAAGAAAAAGACCAGTGGATCATTGCAATGGAGTGTATCGAGGGGAAAACGCTGGCGCAGATCATGGCGGAAGATCCCGCCAATACGGCTTCCTATCTGGAGCAGATGCTGGATCTGCAGCTGGAGGTGCATTCCAAGCGCGCACCGTCTCTGAACAAGCTGAAGGATAAGCTGATTGCCGATATCAAGGCGCTGACGGAGATTGACGATAATCGCAAATATGAGCTGCTGACGCGGCTGGACAGCATGCCGAAGCACGTCAAGCTGTGTCACGGCAATTTCTGCCCCTCCAATATTATGGTGCAGGGCGATAAGGTGTACATTGTGGACTGGATCGCCGCGACGCAGGGCAACGCCAGCGCGGACGTTGCCCGTACTTACTTGCTGCTGGCGCTGGAATCGCAGGCCAATGCGGATCTGTATTTGGATCTGTTCTGCAAAAAGACCGGCACAGCCAAAAAATATGTGCAGGAATGGCTGCCGATCGTGGCGGCGGCGCACCTGAAAAACTGCAAGCCGGAGGAGAAAGAACTCCTGATGCGCTGGCAGGACGTGGTGGATTACGAATAAAGAAAAAACGGCAGCTGCGGGTTTCGGCAGCTGCCGTTTTTCGTGCCGTCGGGAGGACATCCGGTTTCCTCGGATAAAGGTACGGAATCAACGGATAAAATCCTGTTTTTCATCTGGTCAAACGGGCGGATGTATGCTATACTCAAAAAAGAACATATGGTTGTTTTGAAACGATTTGCGGAAAAGGACGTTGCCGGCATGGAAGAAATGGAAGAAAAAGAGCTGCAAATGTTGCAGGGAACGGTGGAGCGCGTTGTGTTCCGCAATGAAGAAAACGGCTGGACAGTGCTGGATCTGACCGTTGAAGAGAATATGCACAAAGTGGTCGGGGTTCTCCCGACTGTACACGCGGGCGAATACCTGAAGCTGATGGGAAAGTGGGTGGAGCATCCGAGCTTCGGCATACAGTTCCGCGCCGAGCATTGCGAGCAGCAGCAGCCGACGGGCGCATCCGAGATTCTGCGCTATCTGTCATCCGGCGCTGTCAAAGGCGTAGGCCCGGCAACGGCCGTGCATATCGTAGAAAAATTCGGGGACGAAACGCTCCGGATTTTGGAGGAGGAGCCAGAGAGACTGGCGGAGGTGCGCGGTATTACGCCGAAACGCGCCGAGCAGATCGCGGCTGACTATGCCAGCCAGTTCGGGCTGCGGCAGGTGATGATGACCTTTGCCGGATACGGCCTGACGCCGAACGAAGCGCTGCGCTGCTGGAAACGATGGGGAGCGAGTACGATACAGCGGATCAAGGAAAACCCGTATCTTTTGTGCTCCGGCGGGCTGTATATCAGCTTTGAACGGGCGGACAGTATTTGCCGCGCGATGCAGCGCCCGCATGACGATCCCAATCGGGTGGAAGCCGGTGTGCTGTATGTTTTGCGGCACAATCTCGGTAACGGGCATACCTGCCTGCCGGAGAGAAAGCTGGTGCCGATTACGGCGCAGCTGCTGGAGGTGGAACCGGAGCTGGTGACGGATGTGCTGCGGAATATGCTGGCGACGTTTACGATCAAGCAGGAACTTATCCACGACGAAACGTTTTTGTTCCTCAGCCATATGCATCAGGCGGAAAAATACGCAGCCGCGCGCATTCGGCTGATAGCCGGCTTTCCGCCGGAGGCCCATGAAAGCATGGAGAGCCGGCTGGATGCGCTGGAAAAGAATTATGGGATTCATTATGAGAAGCAGCAG
>CATWUX010000084.1 GCA_958354085.1 uncultured Oscillospiraceae bacterium
GACATTTCCGCTGGTGCTGACAGCGTTAAACGTGCGGAATTTAGTGCGCAGAGAAAAAGCGTTCAGTCCGGTGACCGGATGGCTAACGATCGTTCTGGGTGGTGCGCTGACTTTTGGGCTGTATCGCCTTTCTTTTTTCAAGGAATGGTTTGAACCGGTGGTGCTGGATCCCGGCGGAATTTATCTTCATGTTCCGCTGGCGGGGGAGCATCTGCCGACGTTTTTGCTGCTGTGTGCGGTCGCGCTTGCGGGGCTGGCGGTACTGCTGCTTGCCGGCCACAAGCTGCCGCCGCTGCTGTTGGTGCTGTGTATTGCGGCGCTGTATCTGGGCGGCGGGCTGTGCGTTGTGTGGATCGCCCAGCTGGCGCCGAATTTGGCATCGAATGACCTGTTTGTAAGCATTATTCTTGTGTATCTGATGCTGTTCCCGCTCAACTATCTTCTGCTGGCAGCGCGGGCGCTGCTCGATTTGCTGCGCGGCTATACGGCGCAGCCGTACACCGGCCGTTCCCCCCTGCTCCGGTGGCTGAACGCGCGGTTGCAGCGCGCGAGGGCGCTGCCGGTGGCGGCGCTGCTCGCACTCATACCGCTGCTGGGTGTGTGCATCGGCGTTCTGACGCTGTTCGGCCAGCAGCCGGACGCGGCGCTGCGCGTGTTTACCGAAACCAGCGACTGGCTGTTTTCCACGAAAATTTCGCCGCCGCCCGTGGAGTATCAGGGGCACTACCTGTGCACTGTGGCGGCGGGCGGGCATCGCCGTGTCGTCAAGCCGCTGCGTCCCGGCGTGCGGCACGGTCATCCCATCGTGGTCAACCGGCAGCTGTGCATCGCCAATGCGTTTGAGGAGCTGATCGCCGAGCGTACACCGCGGTTTCACCGCTTTATCCGCCATGTGTACGACACCTACGGTTATCCGCTGTCCAAGCACATCCGCACGCCGCTCGCGGCGGACGTGACGTATGTGCTGATGAAGCCGCTGGAATGGCTGTTTCTGGCGGTGCTGTACCTGTGCGACCGCTGCCCCGAAACCCGCATCGCCCGCCAATATCTCCCGCCGAAAACGGAGAACGGGGAAGGACGCGCTGCGCGACAGTGAACCAAAAACGAAGTTTACCGTAACAAAACAGGGCGTCTCCGCCTGAACAGCGGGGACGCCCTGCGGCGTGTATTCTTATTTTTTCAGCGGACGGCAATGCCAGATGCGCGCGGAATAATCGCGGATAGCGCGATCGGCAGCGAACACACCGCTTTCGGCGGTATTGATCAGCGCCATGCGTGCCCACGTTTCCTTGTCGCGGTACACTTCCGCTGAGCGCGCCTGCGCCTGCGCGTAAGCGTCGAAATCCGCCAGCACCATATACGGATCGTGCTGCACGAGGGAATCGGCGATTTCCGCATACGACCGGCCGCCGAAGCCCTTGCGCATCATGTCCAGTGCGCGGGCGATGCGGGGATCGCGGTCGGCAACCGTGTGCGGCACATAGCCGCAGGCGCGGCGCGCCTCCACGTCGGTGGCGTTCATGCCGAACAGGAACATGTTTTCCTCGCCCACGGCGTCGCGGATTTCCACGTTTGCGCCGTCCAGCGTGCCCAGCGTGAGTGCGCCGTTCATCATCAGCTTCATGTTGCCGGTGCCGCTTGCTTCGGTGCCGGCGAGCGAGATCTGCTCGCTGATGTCCGCGGCGGGCATGAGCAGCTCCGCCAACGACACGCGGTAATCCTCCAGATACACGATCTTCAGCTTGTCGCGCACCTGCGCGTCGGCGTCGATCATCTTCGCCAAGCCGCAGATGAAGCGGATGATCACCTTCGCCATATAATAGCCGGGAGCGGACTTCGCGCCGAACAGATAGGTGCGCGGCACCACGTCGGCGTTCGGATTGTCCTTCAGCTCCAAATAGCGGTACAGGATGTGCAGCGCGTTGAGGTGCTGCCGCTTATACTCGTGCAGACGTTTGACCTGCACGTCGAACAGCGAATCGGGGTCGAGCGTGACGCCGTTGTTTTTTTGCACATAGTCTGCCAGTCGCTCCTTGTTTGCCCGCTTAATCGCGGCGAATTCCGCCAGTGCGGCCGCATCGTTCGTGTAGGGGCGCAGCTTGCTCAGCTGCGCCGCGTCAAGCTCAAAGCCGCTGCCGATACGGTCGCGGATGAAGGAGGACAGCGCCGGGTTCGCCTGGCACAGCCAGCGGCGGTGCGCGATACCGTTGGTCACATTGGTGAATTTTTCCGGCATCACCGAATAGGCGTCGGCGAACACGTCGTGCTTGACGATCTCGCTGTGCAGACGGGACACGCCGTTGATGGCGTGGCAGGCGGCAACGCAGAGGTTTGCCATTTTGATCCAGCCGGACTGGATGATCGCCATGCGCCCGACTTTTTCGTGGTCATACCCGGTGCGCTCGAGCATGGCGGCGCAAAAGCGCTTGTTGATCTCCTGCACGATCTGGTAAACGCGGGGCAGACGCTGCCGGAACAGATCCTCCGGCCAGCATTCCAGCGCTTCCGCCATGACCGTGTGGTTGGTATAGGCGACCGTGCGGCACACGATATCCCATGCCGCGTCCCAGCCATAGCCGCATTCGTCCAGCAGGATCCGCATCAACTCCGGGATCGCCAGCGTGGGATGGGTGTCGTTGATGTGGATCGCCGCCATATCCGGCAGGTTGTCCATCGTGCGGTACTGCTCCAGATGGCGGCGCACAATGTCCTGTATCGAGGCGGACACGAGGAAATACTGCTGCGACAGCCGCAGGGATTTGCCCTCGCGATGGTTGTCGGCGGGATACAGCACCTGCGTGATGACCTCCGCCATCGCCTTTTGCTCCATCGCGCGCATATAATCGCCCTGGTTGAACAGGGACATATCCATGCCCGGTGCGGTCGCGCGCCACAGACGCAGCGTGGATACGCCGCGTCCGTCCTTTCCGGGCACCATAAGATCAAACGCCTGCGCGATTACGACGGTGGCATGGTCATGCTCCACGTGGTGGTAATCGTTGTCCCACCATTCGCGGATCTCGCCGTCAAACCGCACGGTTTTGGCCAGCTCCGGACGGGGAAGCAGCCAGCTTTCGCCGCCCGGCAGCCAGCAATCCGGCAGCTCGGTCTGCCAGCCGTCCACCAGCTTCTGGCGGAAAATCCCGTATTCGTACAGCAGCGAATACCCGATCGCCGGGATGGAGGACGTTGCCAGCCCGTCCAGGAAACACGCCGCCAGCCGGCCCAGCCCGCCGTTGCCCAGTCCCGCGTCCGGCTCCAGCTCGTACAGCGTGTCCAGCTTTACGCCGAAGCCATCCAGCACTTCCTGTGCTTTTTCGGTCAGATTCAGGTTATACAGTGTGTTTTTCAGCGACCGCCCCATCAGAAATTCCATGCACAGGTAATAGACCTGCTTGGATTGCTGCCGGCGGCAGTCCGCCATATAGTCCACGCGCTGGCTGCGCACGAGATCGCGAAGCACCAGCACAAGGGCGTTATAAAAATGTTCGTTTGTTGCTTCATCCGGCTTGACGGAAAAATTTTGCAGCAGTTTTTCCGTGAGCAAAGCGGCAAGGTCCGGAGAAGAGAGGGTTTCTTTTTTTTGCATAGAGAGTCGCCGCCCTTTGACAAAATTCGGTCTCCCGCCCGCCAAACGGGGAAAGAGAAAAAGAGGAGGAAAACGGGAGAGATCCTATCCATAGTATATACTATATGCTTACAAAATGCAAATGTTATATGTATCTTCTAATTATTTTTCACATTAGAACGATTTTTTCATCTTGATATGTTTAATATAGCCAAATATATCCGCTATTTCCAACACAATATACGGAGCAAATCCCGCGGAAAAGCATTTTGGAAAGAACGATTGCGCGGCGATGGATTATCGTGTATAATAAAAAAGACTATACACGTGCAATCCTATCGAGGGAATCCGCCGGGTTTTCCGGCGAGTTTCTTCCCCAAGGAAAGGAATGGTAGTATACATGAATTATCCGAATGAACCGTGGCGGGTGTTTCAGCTGCAAGCGGAGGAACAGCGGCAGCTGCGCAGAGACGCGAATTTTTCCGGCTTCGGTTTGCTGGCGCTGTTTGTCCTCTCCCAGATTACTTTTTCACTGATCATTTTGCTGGTGAGGATGTTTGTGCCGCTGGATCTGTCCGATCCTTATCTGGGGCTGGGCAACACCGCGTTTTTGATGCTGTATATGGTTGCGTACAGCGCGATGATGGGGCTGCCGATGGTGTTCGTCAACGCGATCGCCCGCCGGGATATCCATCCCTTTCGCGCCCACGCGCCGGTGCGTCCGGTCATATTTATACTGACCGTGTGCAGCGCGATGGCGCTGTGCATTCTGGCGAATTTTGTCGCCAACATCTGGATGAATTTTTTTGCGCAGCTTGGATTCACGCCGCCGGAGATGCCGGAATATCAGGAAAACACCTGGCTGAGTTTGGGGCTCAATCTGCTGATTTTTGCTGTGCTTCCCGCACTTTTGGAGGAAATGATGTTCCGCGGCTATGTGCTGCAATCGCTGCGCAGCTACGGCGACCCGATCGCCGTGGTGATGTCGGCGCTGCTGTTCGGGCTGATGCACGGGAATCTGCTGCAGCTGCCGTTTGCTTTCCTGCTGGGGCTGGTGTTCGGTTATGTCGTGGTGCAGACCGGCAACATCTGGATCGCCGTCACGGTGCATTTCCTCAACAACGCCATGTCGGTGCTGCTGCAGCAAGCTGCCTTTTATCTGCCCACGGCGGAGCAGCAGAACCAGCTCGCATGGGCGGTTTTCCTCGCGATTTGTGTGATCGGCCTGTTGGCGGCAATCACGCTGTTTGCCGTGCGCAGCCGGGTGACGCAGCGTCCGGTTTCCTGCCCCTCGCTGCTGTCTTCTTCCAAACGGATCGGCACGCTGCTTTCTTCGCCCGCGCTGCTGGTGTCCATCGTGCTGTACCTGCTGTATACGCTGTTGACGGGGATCGCGGTATGAGCGGCGCGACGGTTCGCACGCCGGAGGAGGCCATGCGGCTGGCGCTGGCGCTGGCGGAGAAGGCCGCCGCCGAGGGTGAGGTGCCGGTCGGTGCGGTGATCGTGAAGGACGGCGTGGTGATCGGTACCGGCCGCAACCGCCGTGAGACCGGGCGCAACGCGCTGGCGCACGCCGAGATTGAAGCGATCCATACCGCCTGCCAAACGCTGGGCGGTTGGCGGCTGTCCGGCTGCACATTGTATGTGACGCTGGAGCCGTGTCCGATGTGCGCGGGTGCGATTATCAATGCCCGGCTGGATGCGGTGGTATACGGCGCCGCCGACCCGAAGGCCGGCTCCTGCGATTCGGTGGTGTCGCTGTTTGCGCTGCCGTATAATCACAAACCGGCGGTGCAGGCCGGACTGCTGGAGACGGATTGCGCCGCGCTTTTATCCGGTTTTTTCGCCCGCCTGCGGGAGAAACGGAAGCGCCTTAGCGCGCAAAATCCAGAAACATGATAATTTGCGGCCATTTGCTTCCCTTTGCCGCCATACCGGCTGTTGCTTTTTCCGCCGCTGTCCGGCAGGAAAAAGCGGAGGAGCAAAAGCGGATTTTCGCATCCGCCGAACGGTAAATTTTCAAGGAGCTGAAAAAAACTATGTCTTCTCGTCATTTGATCGATCTGTCCGACCTGTCCGTCGCCCAGTGGGAGGAAATTACCCGTCTGGCCTGCGACATCCGCGAGCATATGGACGACTATTACGGCGTCTGCCGCGGCAAAATTCTCGCCACGTTGTTTTATGAGCCGTCCACCCGCACCCAGATGTCTTTCCAGACCGCCATGCTGCGGCTGGGCGGGCGGATCATCGGTTTCGACAACCCGAACAACTCCTCGGTCGCCAAGGGCGAAACACTCAAGGACACCATCCGCGTCATCAGCGGGTATTCCGATATCATCGCCATGCGGCATCCGGTGGCGGGTGCGGCAAAGGCGGCGGCGCTGTATTCGCGCGTGCCGATCATCAACGCCGGCGACGGCGGGCATCTGCATCCGACCCAGACGCTGACCGATCTGGTCACGCTGCGGCAGGAGAAGGGCCGGTTCAACGGGTTGTGCATCGGCTTGTGCGGCGATCTCAAGAACGGCCGCACCGTACATTCGCTCATCAAGGCGATGGCGCGGTTTCCCGACAACTCGTTCGTGCTGATCTCGACGAGCCATCTCGGCATCCCGCAGTATATCAAGGATACGCTGTCCGCCGCGGGTTGCCCGTGGCAGGAGGTGGATAACCTCACCGAGGCGATGCCGCTGCTGGACGTGCTGTACATGACGCGCATCCAGCGTGAACGGTTTGAGTCGCCGGAGGAATACGAGCGGCAAAAAGGCGTTTTCGTGCTGGACAAGCCGAAAATGCAGCGCGCCAAAGCCGATCTGATCGTGCTGCACCCGCTGCCCCGCGTGGACGAGATTGCGCAGGAGGTGGACGACGACCCGCGCGCCCGCTATTTTGAACAGACGGAATACGGTTTATATGCGCGCATGGCGCTGATCATGCAAATGCTGGACGGGCATGTCAAGCATCTGGAGCCGGTGCCTGCCGGCGACGAGCCGCTGTGCGGCAACCCGCGTTGCATCACGCATACGGAGCCGTATCTGCCGCGTACCTTCCGAAAGTCGGGTGATCTGCTTGTCTGCGATTATTGTGAGGAACGCACTCTCCTGCCCTGAGCGGCGGGTGCTGCTTTTGAACGGATCGCCGCACCCGCACGGCGAAACCATGCGGCTGCTGGAGGCGTTTACGGACGCACTGCCTGCGTCCGCCGCGGTCACGCAGGTGAACGCTTTCGCATTGCTGCCCGCGCCGTGTGATGACTGCGGCTATTGCCGCACACGGGACGGCTGCGCCAAGCGGGATCTGGACGAGGTATATGCGCTGCTGGAGCAGGCAGACGTGCTGGTCTGGGCAACGCCGGTGTACAATTACGGGTTCCCGGCGCCGCTCAAGGCGCTGATTGACCGCTGCCAGCGGTATTGGAGCGCCCGGTTTGTGCGGCAGCAGCGCCCGCCCATTGCGCGGCCCAAGCAGGCAGTGCTGCTCACGGCCTGCGGCGAGGCTTCGCCGACCGGCGGTCAGCTGCTGGAGCAGCAGCTGTGCCCGCAGCTGACGATTCTCAACGCACGGCTGGTTGCCTGCGTACACCGCACCGGCTGCGACAGCGGCGCGGACGCGCCGCCCGCGCTCGAACAAGCCCGCGCCGCCGCGCGTGCATTGTGGAGCTAGGGCATCTCAGATGTTCTTTTTTGGCAGGCCGGCGGAAAGGCCATTTCCGTTCGGCTTGCTTTTTCTATACCCTTTTTGATCGCTTTCATGCTTTTGTAAACATTGTGTGAAAGGTCTGTAAAAGAAAACGCGAGGCGCTTGACAACCGCGCGGCGGAGGAATACTGTTAAAACGATCGAAAAATACGAAGCAGCAAGCGGCTGAACAGGAGGCACACGATGCTCGAATTACAAAACATCCGCAAGACTTATCATGTCGGGGACATCGAGACCCGCGCGCTGGATGGGATCAACGTGGCGTTCCGCGCCAAGGAATTTGTGGCGATTCTGGGAACCAGCGGCTCCGGCAAGACCACCTGCCTGAACATCATCGGCGGGCTGGATCGCTACGATTCCGGCGAGCTGCGCATTAAAGGGAAAAGCACCCGCGATTTCAAGGAAAAAGACTGGGATGCTTACCGCAACAACTCGGTCGGCTTTGTTTTCCAGAGCTATAACCTGATTATGCATCTGAGCATCGTCGCAAATGTCGAGCTGGGTATGACGCTCAGCGGCGTTTCCGCAGAGGAAAAGCACGCACGGGCGTTGGAGGTGCTTGAACAGGTCGGGCTGAAAGACCATCTGCATAAAAAGCCCAATCAGCTGTCCGGCGGACAGATGCAGCGGGTTGCCATTGCCCGCGCTTTGGCGAACGACCCGGAAATTTTGCTGTGCGACGAGCCGACCGGTGCGCTGGACACGGCAACCAGCGTGCAGATCATGGATCTGATCAAGCAGGTTGCGCAGGACCGGCTGGTCATCATGGTCACGCACAATCCCGATCTGGCGGAGAAATACGCCGACCGCATCATCCGGTTTCAGGACGGCAGGATCATCGCCGATTCTCACCCGCACAAGGAAGCGCCCAAAGAGGACGCGTTCCGGCTGAAAAAAACCAGCATGAGCTTTTTTACGGCGCTCAAGCTGTCCTTCAACAACATCCGGACGAAAAAAGGACGTACCTTTTTGACCTCGTTCGCCTCCAGCATCGGCATTATCGGCATCGCCGTTATCCTCAGCTTGTCCAATGGTTTTAAATTGCAGATCGACGCGTTCCAGCGAGACGCCATGGCGGAATTTCCCATCCTGATTGCGCAGACTACTGCGGAAATGGATTTGGAAGCGATGCAGGAGCATTCGCAGGAAATGCGGGACGAAATGCTGGGCACAGCCGAGACCGTCACCTCGGACGAGGTCTTTTTATATGATCCCGCGGAGAACCGTCCGCTGCACACCAATGTGTTTACAGACGACTATATGGCATATCTCAACCGTATAGACCCGGCGATATGCGGCAGCATCGGGTATACCCGGATCGTGGCGATGAATCTGGTGCGTGAGGTGGACGGCACGGCGATTCCCGTCACCTTTTCCGGCAGCCAGAAGAACGGCGGTATGTCGTCGGGACAAGCGGACATCACCGGGTTATCCTCCTATCCCCGCCAGCTGAAGGAAGGCGAGGAATCGTATCTGTCCAAAAATTACGATTTGCTGGCCGGCGTCTATCCTTCGTCGCCGACTGAGCTGGTGCTGGTGGTGGATTCCAAAAACCGCGTGGATTTCAATATCCTGAAAAATCTTGGCTTTGAGACGGACAACATCGACAGCATCGCCTTTTCGGATATTGTCGGCACGCAGTTTAAGCTGGTATCCAACGATGACTATTATGTCAAAACGAATTACGGCAATTATCTGCCCGGCACGGACTACGCCGCCATGTACGCGTCCGAAAACAGCCTGAGCGTGCATATCGTGGGCATCGTGCGGCAAAAGCCGGATATGAAAATGGCGCTGCTGAACACCGGTATCGCGTACAGCGATGATCTGGCGCAGCTGGTCATCGACCGTGCGAAAATGTCTGCCATCGTGCAGGCGCAGCAGGAAAGCGAATACAACGTCCTGACGATGGAGGAGCTGACTCCGGAGGACAAGGCGACCATGTTGGCTTATTTGGGCGGCGATGCCACGCCGTATATGGTGATGGTGTATCCCAACGACTTTAATGCGAAGGACGAAGTAACCGCGTATCTGGACGCGTATAACGAGGGCAAAAGCAACGACGACCGCATCGTCTATACCGATATGGCGAAAACGATGTCCGAGCTGACCGGCGGTATCATGGACGGGATCACGCTGGTGCTGATCGCGTTTGCCGCGATCTCACTGGTGGTCAGCCTGATCATGATCTGTATTATTACGTATACCTCCGTGCTGGAACGCACAAAGGAAATCGGTATCCTGCGCGCGCTGGGAGCGCGTAAAAAGGATATCACCCGTGTGTTTGACGCGGAAACCTGTCTGCTCGGCGTTTTTTCCGGCGTGCTCGGAGTCGTGCTCGCCTGGCTGTGTACCTTCCCGATCAACAGTCTGCTCTATGCGCTCACCGAATTGAAAAA
>CATWUX010000085.1 GCA_958354085.1 uncultured Oscillospiraceae bacterium
GCTGGATTATCATTACGACACGTTCCCGCGTGAAAAGCAGCGGGAGTGGTTTCGCCGCCAGCTGGAATTGGCGGCGGAGTTGGATGCGCCCGTCATCATCCATGACCGCGAGGCGCACGAGGACACGATGAAGCTGCTGCGCGAATTTCGGCCGCGCGGTGTGGTACACTGCTTTTCCGGCAGCGTGGAATTGATGCGCGAGGTGATGCAGCTGGGGATGTCCATCAGCCTCGGCGGCGCGGTCACGTTCAAAAATGCGCGCCGGCCGTTGGAGGTGGCGGCGGAGGTGCCGCTCGACCGTCTGCTGCTGGAAACCGATGCGCCGTATATGACGCCGGTGCCGTTTCGCGGAAAACGCTGTGATTCTACGCACATCGCGTATACCGCGGCGCAGATCGCGTCTGTGCGGGGGATCGGTGTGGACGAACTGCTGGCCTGCACAACGGCGAACGCGCTGCGTCTGTTCGGCATTCGGCTGCCGGCTTAATAGCGGCTGAGCAGGTACAGCAGCCGCAGCGCATGGACGTTTTCATCGGTAAGGGCGCGGTACAGCGCCTGTTTGAGCGCGTCGGTCTTGGCCTCCTGATGTGCCAAACTGTATTTGCGAAAATCGCCGCTTTCATCCAGTACGCGGCCGCGCAGCATATCGACATACGGTTCGTCCGGCTTCGGCGCCGGAACGGCGGGGGTATAGCTGCGGTTGAACATCTGCCGGTAAAGTTGCTGAAACCCTTGTGCGTGGGATTGCTCGTCCTCCGCAAACTCCAGCAGGAGCTGGCGGTCGATCTCGCTTGACGCCTGCTGTGCCAGCGCCCGGTAAAGCGCCGCGTCGTGCAGTTCCGCTTCGATGTAGCCCTGTAACCGCTGCATCCAGTTCGTGTCCATACAATGTTTCCTCCCTTGCTCTGTTTACGCCAGCGTATGCGGCGGGACAAAGCCTGGTGAAAAATTTTTTTAAAAGCCTCTTGACTCTGCCGTTACGGCATAGTGTACACTGGCCATAGATCAACGAAGGGAGAGCGATCGGTATGCGAACGGTGCATGAGGTGGCGCAGCTGGCGGGTATCAGCGTGCGCACGCTGCATTACTATGACGAGATTGGGCTGCTGCGTCCGGAGTGTACGACCGAGGCCGGCTATCGGCTGTACGGAGAGGCGCAGCTGGAACGGTTACAGCAGATCCTGTTTTTCCGTGAACTGGATTTTCCGCTGCGGCAGATCGCGCGGATTTTGGATGATCCCGCGTTTGACCGGCGGCAGGCGCTGCGCAATCACCAAACGCTGCTTACGAAAAAGCGGCAGCGGCTGGACGCCCTTTTGGGGTTGATTGAAAACACCTTGAAGGGAGAAAATACGATGAGTTTTCAGGAATTTGACCGCAGCGAGATCGATGCGCTGCAAAAGCAGTATGCCGAAGAAGTCAAGGAACGCTGGGGCGCGACCGACGCTTATCGGGAAAGCTTGCAAAAAGCGGGCTATACGCCGGAGGCGGAAGCGGAAGCGGAGCAGATTTACGCCGGCTTTGCGGCGTGTATGCCGCAGGATCCGGGCTGCGCGCAGGCGCAGCAGCTGGTAGCGGACTGGCAGGCGTATATCACCCGCCATTTTTACACTTGCACGAAAGAGATTTTGGCGGGGCTGGGCGAGATGTATGTGGGCGATGAACGGTTTACCGCCAATATCGACCGGTACGCGCCGGGCTTGGCGGCGTATATGAGCCGCGCGATCGCGCTGTATTGCGCGAAATAATCGGAAACGAGAACGACCGGAAGCCAATCGGCTTCCGGTCGTGTGTTTTATGGTGCGAGCCAGAAAATGCCCAAAACGCAAGCCGATTTTCGCGTCGTTTTGTTTGACGTTCCGGGCAAATTTGAGTATAATAAAATCAGATATGCACTTATCATTTTGAAAGGCGGTGCCCGTATGCCCAGTATCCGAAGCAAGCTGCTCAGCGGGACGATGAAAAGCATGAAACCGATCCTCACCGGCATGGATATCCCCGGCCAGCGCAAGGGGATGGATCTGCTGCGGTATATCCACCCGAAAAACCGGACGGTGGAGCTGAAATCCGTGGAGGAGGGCAGCCCCTGCCCGGGCAAATGGGCGGTTCCCGCCGAAAAATTTGAGGGAAAAATGGTGCTGTATACGCACGGCGGCGCGTATGTGTCCGGCTCGTCCGCTACGCATGAGCCGCTGATCTGCCGCTTGGCGGAGGCGTGCCGGCTGCCTGTGCTGGCCTACGATTACCGGCTCGCGCCGGAGCACACCTACCCGGCGGCGCTGGAGGACGCGATGGCCATGTTCGCCTGGCTGCAGGAACGGGGATACGCGCCGTCGGACATTGTGGTGTGCGGCGATTCGGCGGGCGGCGGGCTGACGATGGCGCTGTGTATGGCGCTGCGCGACCGCGGGCTGGCGCTGCCCGCGGCGATGGTGCTGCTGTCCCCGTGGACCGACCTGACCGAAAACGGCGATACGCATTATTCTTTGCAGGAAAAGGATCCGCTCATCTCCAGCGAGGAGCTGCGCGAGATGGCGCTGCTGTACGCCGGCGGCGAGGATCTCAAGAATCCGTATGTTTCGCCGTTCTACGGCGATTTTGCCGGCCTGCCGCCGGTACTCATCCATGTGGGCAGCAACGAGGTGCTGCTGGACGATTCCCGCAAGCTGGCCACCCGTATGGAAGCGCAGGGCGTCGAGGTGGATATCGATATTTACGAGGGAATGTGGCACGTCTGGCATATGTTCGACGTGCCGGAGGCGCGTGCGGCGATACGCAAAATCGCCTATTATATAGATACGACGCTTGAGGTGAACGGCTTGAAAAAACGTGTGGTGCATCCCGGTGCGCGTTACCGGCATTTCAAAGGGAAAGAATACCGTGTGCTGTATATTGCCCGGCACAGCGAAACGCTGGAGGAGATGGTGGTCTATCAGCAACTGTACGGCGAAATGGGCATCTGGGTGCGGCCGCTGGAGATGTTTTTGGAAACCGTGGAGCGGGACGGGCGGATACAGTATCGTTTTGAGGAGATCCCCGAGCCGGAGGATGCTCCGCGTCAACAGGAGTCTTGAGCCGCATGGAAGCAAAGAAAAACACCTGGTATACACTGGATAATTCCGCGAAAATTTATCCGGCGGTCATGTCCCGCTCCTGGGCGGCGGTGTTCCGCGTGAGCATCACACTGACCGAAACGATCGATCCGGAAATATTGCAGCGCGCTCTGGAGGATACGGTCGTGCGGATGCCGACCTTCCGCCAGTCGCTGCATCGCGGCTTGTTCTGGTACTATTTGGATACCAACGAGATGTTCCCGCACGTGGAACCGGACGTCGCCAACCCCTGCAAAAAGATCGATAAGCGCGAAAACGGCGGTTATTGCATCCGCGTGCGGTATTATCAGCGCCGCATTGCGCTGGAGCTGTTTCACTCGATCGCGGACGGCACGGGCGCGATGATTTTTCTCAAAACGCTTGCCGCGCGCTATTTGCAGCTGCGCGGACGGGATATTCCGGCTTCGGACGGGGTGCTGGACTGTACGCAGCCGCCCCGCGCAGAGGAGCTGGAGGACAGCCACGCGAAGTACGCGCAGTTTCGCCACATACAGGCGCGGCATGAGGAGCGCGCCTATCATCCCCGCGCGACGCGTGAGCCGGTGCATACGCTCAACATTATCACCGGTATCCTGCCGGTGGCGGCCGTACATGAGCGCGCCGCCGCGATGGGCGTGACGATCAACGACTATCTGACCGGCTGCCTGTGCTATGCGTTTTACCGCCAGCAAAAGCAGGAGCAGAACCGCCGGCAATACCCGGTGAAGATCAGCGTGCCTATCAATATGCGCAGCTTTTATCCTTCGGAAACGGTGCGCAATTTTGCGCTGTTTGTCAATCCGGGTATCGATCCCGCCTACGGTGATTATACGCTGGAGGAGATCATTCTGCATGTGCACCATTTCATGCGGCTGCGGCTCAACGAAAAGTATCTCAACGCGGTGCTGTCTGCCAATGTCGGCAATGAACAAAATCTGGCAATGCGGGCTGTGCCGCTGTTCATCAAAAATTTTGTCATGGACATCGCCTATCGGTTGTACGGCGAAAGCCGGTACACGGCGGCGCTGTCCAATTTGGGCGTGATGCGGGTGCCGGCGGCGATGGAGCCGTATGTCGAACGGTTCGATTTTCTGATGGGGCCGCCGCGTTTTAACTGCCACGGCGCAACCGCCGTCAGCTTTCAGGGCAAGCTGAATTTCACCATCACCAACGTGGTGGAGGAGACCGACGTGGAGCGGTTGTTCTTTACCGAGCTGGTCAAATGCGGGATCCCGGTGACCATTGAAAGCAACCATGTGTGAGAAAAGGAGCGCTGCGTATGTCCTATTGTGTGAATTGCGGTGTGGAGCTGGCGCCGTCCGAACGGGTGTGTCCGCTTTGCGGCGTGGAGGTTTGCAACCCGAAACAGCCCTATGACCGGAAATATCCCAAACCGTTTCCCGCGCAGATCGATCTGTTTGCGCCGCAGGATAACCGTACCTTTACGGCGGCGATCCTGACGCTGGTGCTGGCGCTGCCTGCCGCGATCTGTTTGGCGTGCGACGTCGCGTATACCGACGGCGCCGGCTGGTCGATGCTGGTTTTGGGGGCGATGGCGATGCTGTGGGTGTTCATCGTGCCGTCCATGTTTATCCGCAAGCACCCGGTGCTGCTCGGCGGCATCCTGGATACGGGCGCGCTGCTGGGGTATCTGTGGGTTGTGGAGCATTTCGCCGCCAAGGGCGTGTGGTTTCAGCAGCTCGCGCTGCCCATCGTGGTGTTGACGGACGCGCTGTTTGCGCTGGATTATTGGCTCATTTTCAAAATTATCCGCGGCCGGTTCAAGCAGATGGCGACGGCAGTCGCTTCTGTACCGCTGCTGCTGTTCGGTATCGAGATCATTGTGGATCGGTATCTGACCGGTACATTTTCCATTTTGTGGTCTTATTTTGTGGCAATCCCGTGCCTGATTCTGGCTTTGCTGCTGCTTGTGCTCGACCGGCGGCAGCGCTTTAAAAATCAAATGAAAAAGCGCCTGCATATGTAACCGGCGCCTACGGGTGACAAATAGGGAGGAAATGACTATGAATCAGGCAATCTGGAAACGTGTGGTCTTGGCGGGTGCGGTCGTGGCGGTGATCACGGGCGCGGTTGTGTGGAGCTGCCTGCAAAAGCCGTACAGCGATAAGCTGACGGTCGGTGAGGGCGGTATCAGCCTGCAAACTTCCACCCGTGCACGAACCGACTGGCACATGGAGGTGCGACTGGACGGGTCATCCCGTTTGCTGCTCGAGCATGAAAGCGGACATCAGCAGCCGACCGGTTTTTTGGACATGGGTGCGGGGAAAAGCGTCTTTACCCGCACGTTCCAAGCGATGGAAAGCGGCGACTGCACGCTCTATGTGACCGCCTGCGAAGGAGAGACGGTGCGGGAGGTCAAGGCGTACCGGCTGAAAATTGATGAGAAAAAACAGGTGACCGTCGAGCGGATGGAGAAAGGTCTGCACCTATTGGACGAATCCTCTGTTGCCTGCGGTGAACCTTTGTGTTAAATTGCCGAAAGATGACAAAAATAGTTGTTTATCGCGCGAAATCGTGATATACTATGAAGGTTGAGTACAGATTTGGACAGACAGAAAAGATTGGAAGAAACAGGATATGGGAAAAAGAGAAAACCTTCGGAATATCGCGATTATTGCGCACGTTGACCATGGCAAAACCACGCTGGTCGATCAGATGCTGCGCCAGAGCGGTGTTTTCCGCGCCAACGAACAGGTGGCGGAGCGCGTGATGGACTCCAACGATCTGGAGCGTGAGCGCGGCATTACGATTCTCGCCAAAAATACGGCCATCATGGTGGGAGACACGAAGATCAATATCGTGGATACCCCCGGCCATGCCGACTTCGGCGGCGAGGTGGAGCGCATTCTGCTGATGGTGGACGGCGTACTGCTGCTGGTGGATGCGTTTGAGGGCTGCATGCCCCAGACGCGTTTTGTGCTGAAAAAAGCGCTCGGTCTCGGCAAGCGGCCGGTGGTTGTGATCAATAAGATCGACCGCGACGGCGCGCGCCCCGCTGAGGTCATTGACGAGATCCTGGATTTGTTCATCGAGCTGGGCGCGGACGAGGATCAGCTGGACTTCCCCGTGGTATACGCCTCCGGACGCGACGGCTATGCGTCGCTTGACCCCGACGCCCGCAGCGGGGATATGAAGCCGCTGTTTGATGCGATCTTGAAATATGTGCCCGCTCCCGAGGGCGATCTCGACGGCCCGATGCAGCTGCTGTTTTCCAATATTGATTATGACGACTATACCGGCCGGATCGGTATCGGACGCGTTGAGCGCGGCACGGTGACGGCGGGACAAGCGGTGACCTTGTGCAAAACCGACGGGCGCACCGTCAGCGCGCGTATCGGCAAGCTGTATCAGTTTGAGGGCTTGCAGCGCGTGGAGCATCCGAGTGCGTCGCTGGGCGATCTGGTCGCCGTGACCGGTATTACCGACCTGAACATCGGGGAGACCGCGTGCAGCCCGGACTGTGTGGAGGCGCTGCCGTTCGTGCGTATCGACGAGCCGACCATTTCGATGGTCTTTATGGTCAACAACAGCCCCTTTGCCGGAAAAGAAGGCAAATTTGTTACCTCGCGTAATTTGCGCGACCGCCTGTTTAAAGAGGTGGAGACCAATGTGAGTATGCGCGTCAAGGAAACCGATTCCACCGATGCCTTCGAGGTGTCGGGACGCGGCGAGCTGCATCTTTCCATCCTGATCGAAACGATGCGGCGGCAGGGCTTTGAATTTGCCGTCAGCCGTCCGCAGGTCATCTATAAGCGCGACGAAGCCGGACAGCTGCTCGAGCCGATGGAGCTGCTGATGATCGAGGTGCCGGAGCAATATGTCGGCGCGGTCATGGAAAAGCTCGGCTCCCGCAAGGCGGAGATCGTCAATATGGGAACACGGGACACCGGCATGAGCCATCTGGAATTCCGCATTCCCGCGCGCGGCCTGATGGGCTATCGCCAGCAGTTCCTTACCGATACCAACGGCAACGGAATTATGAACAGCCTGTTTGACGGGTATGAGCCTTATAAAGGCGATATCGATCAGCGCGTACAGGGATCGCTCGTTGTGTTTGAGACCGGCGAAACCAGCAGCTACGGCTTGTATAACGCGCAGGAGCGCGGTATGCTGTTCGTGGGTGCGGGCGTACCGGTGTATGAGGGCATGATCGTCGGACAATCCCCCAAAAATGAGGATGTCGTGGTCAATGTCTGCAAGAAAAAGCACGTGACCAATATGCGGGCTGCCGGTTCGGACGAGGCGCTGCGCCTGACGCCGCCCACCGTCCTGTCGCTTGAGCAGTCGCTGGAATTTATCAACGATGATGAGCTGGTCGAGGTCACGCCGAAAAATATTCGTCTGCGCAAGCGCATCCTGTCCAAGGAGCAGCGCATGAAAGAAGCTTCTAAGAAAAAAGGTTAAGTGAAAAGGGGAGTTGTCCTTATGGGAAAAACGTATACCATGACGATCGCGGGTCTGGAACGGGAGTTGCCCATTTGCCGGATCAACGAAAAGATGAGCATCGCTGCCTTTGTGATCTTCGGCGATGTGGAGCTGACGGTGGCGTCCGCCGAGGCTCTGCTGGAAAAAGCGCCGGAGTTCGACGTGCTGATCACCGCGGAGGCCAAGGGGATTCCGCTCGTGTACGAAATGGCGTGTCAGAGCGGCCGGAAGTATTTCATCGCCCGCAAATATCCGAAGCTGTATATGTCCAACCCGATCTCGGTGGATGTGCGGTCGATCACGACCGACAAGGAGCAGACCTTGTATCTCGACGAATCCGAGATGCAGTACATACAGGGCAAGCGTGTGCTGATCGTGGACGACGTGATCAGCACCGGCGAATCCCTGCGTGCGCTTGAAGAGCTGGTCAAGCGTTCCGGCGGCGTGATCGCCGGGCAATGCGCGATCCTCGCCGAAGGCGACGCGATCAAGCGGGACGATATTTTCTATCTGGAGCCGCTGCCGCTGTTTTTCGACTGAGTTGTTCCGGCGCAAAGCCGAGGCGTGAACGGGGAGGAAACGCGGTATGGCACGGCCTTTATGGATCGTGGGAACCACCTTTTTCCTGACACTGTGGTTGTCTGCGCAATTGCCGTGGACAATAACGGTTCTGCTTTCTGCGCTTGCTTTTTTGTTTTTCCTTTTGACGCTCTTGTTTCGTCCATTGCGGCGCAGCAAGTCCGTTCAGGCGGCACTGCTGTCGGCAGCTGCCGCTTTTTGCGTTTTTGCCTGCAAAGAGGCGCTGGTCACACAGCCGCTGCAGGCGCGGGCCGGACAGACCGTGGAGGCGGCCTTCACGGTTCTGGAGGAGCCGACCGCCGATCGTCCGGAGCGCTGGACCATACAAATTACGGAGGGCGCGCTGCCGGAAGGCACAAAATTGTATTTGTGGGCGCCGCCTGCCGCGTTGGATGCGGACGCGCTCATGCAGGCGCGGGGAGAGCTTACCTTGTCTTCTCTGTCGTCTTATCAGTTCGCGGCGAAAGCGGACGGCATCGGCTTGCAGGCGGCGCCGGCAGGAGAGCTGACGGTTCTCGAAACGCCGCTGCCGTGGCAGGCGGCGCTGGCGGATTTTCGCACGGCGGTACGCCTGCACGCCCGCGGTGAATTGAGTGGTGATGTCGGCGCGTTAGTGCAGGGAATCTGTTTTGGCTATACCGGGCAGCTGTCGGACGCGGTCACGGAGCGTTTCCGGCGCGCCGGCGTGTCGCATTTGCTGGCTGTGTCCGGCTTGCACACCGCCGTTCTTGCGCAGGCATTGCTCGGCCTGCTGCGGCTGCTGCGTGTGCCGCGCCGTCTTGCCGCCGGCCTGACGATGGGCGGCGTAGCTGGCTTTATGTGGATCGTCGGGGCGCAGCCCTCCGTGCTGCGTGCCGGCGCCATGTGCTTGCTGACACTGCTGGGCATGACGCTGCACCGCGCGGCAGACGCGCGCAACTCGTTGGGATTCGCGGTGCTGGTGATCGCGCTGTGCAATCCGTATGCCGTGTATGACGTGGGGCTGCTGCTCTCGTTTGCGTCCACAGCGGGCTTACTGCTGCTTTATCCGGTGCTGCAGCGCGGCATCCGGCGCGCGCCGGATGCGCGCGCACCCTGGTGGCTGCGTCCGGCGGAGGCAGCCGCGCTTTCGGTCGCGGCGATCGTCCCGACGCTGCCGATTTTGGCGGTTTGCTTTGGAGAACTGTCGGTGTATGCGCCGTTGTCCAACCTGCTGACCGTTTTTCCGTCCACGCTGCTCATGCTGTGCGGGTGCGCGGCGACGCTGCTGTCCGCCGTTCCGTTTTTGGGTTTTGCCGCGCAGGGGTTGTTTTTCGTTGCCGGCGTGCTGGCGCGGTATTTGCTGCTGGTGACCGATGGGGTGTCGCGGCTGCCGCTGGCAACGGTTTCGATGCGGGATACCTATTTGTTGGTATGGCTCGCCGCCGCGTTTGTGCTGGTGGGAGCCGGCTGGCATTGGCTGCGCTGGGCAGGCGTGCGCCGCGGCTTGGCGCTCGCCTGTAACGTGCTGCTGCTGGGCGTGCTGGCGGACAAGGACTTCCGGGGGATCTTCGATCCCATCGTGCCCT
>CATWUX010000086.1 GCA_958354085.1 uncultured Oscillospiraceae bacterium
ACACCGAAATTAAAGGTGCCCGCCGTGAGCAGCCAGTTGTCGCTTCAGCCGGGAACGGAGCAGCCGTACAGTCAATATACGATACAGGTGGATATGCCCGGATTTTATCGTGTGAAGTTTATGGATGTGCCGATATACGGTGGGATCACGGCGATACAGCCGGTGAAGCTGATTCCGCTGCCGGAGGGAACGGTCGGGATGCCGGAGATGGTATTCCCTGAGACCGGACCGGAAGAATTGTAGAGCGAAAGGATGATGTCCTATGGCGGCTGAACCGTTTATCCCGGAGTACATTACGGTGCATCTTGGCCCTCCGGATTCGCCGGCACAAAATGTGACCGTGCCGTTTCCCGACTATATCAAAAATGTGGCGTCCAGCGAGATCTATCCCACATGGCCGGAAAACGCCATCCGTGCGAATATCTATGCGCAGATCTCGTATGCGCTGAATCGCATCTATACGGAATGGTATCGCAGCATGGGCTATGATTTCGACATTACCAACTCCACGGCCTATGACCAATCGTATGTGCCGAATCGGGATACCTATGACAACATCAACCGGATCGTGGACGAAGTGTTCAACAGCTATGTGCGCAAGCAGGGGAGTATCGAGCCGTATTTTACGCAATACTGCAACGGTACGACAGTGGTTTGCGAGGGGCTGTCGCAATGGGGGACGGTGCCGCTGGCGGAGCAGGGGCTGACGCCGTATGAAATTCTGCAAACATATTACGGGGAGGATATCGACATTGTAAAAGAAGCGCCGGTCAGAATCAACACGCCGTCTTATCCGGGAATCCCGCTGCGTTTGGGAAGTTCCGGCGGAGATGTGGAAGAAAAACAGCTGCAGCTTAACCGTATTTCCCGCAACTATCCGAGCATCCCCAAAATTTACCCGGTGAACGGGGTGTTTGATCAAAACATGGAGGAGGCGGTCAAGACCTTCCAAAGACTGTTTGGTCTCACGCCGGACGGCGTTATAGGGGAAGCGACCTGGTATCGTATTGCCTATTTGTACACGGCAGTCAAACGACTGGCGGAGCTGGATTCGGAGGGCATCGCCTTATCCGAAATACCGCAGCAATTTCCGGAAGTTCTCCGCTTGGGCGACAGCGGAAAGTATGTACAGGTGTTTCAGTATTATCTGGCCGTCATCGGCGGCTTTTATGAGAACGTGCCGCCGATCGAGGTGACCGGTACGTTTGACGAGCAGACGCAGGATGCGGTCATTGCGTTTCAAAAGGCGTTCGGCTTGGAGCCGGACGGCATTGTCGGGCGGGAAACATGGAACGAAATATACAAGGCCTATCGCGGCATCGTCGCGGAGGTGCCACAGCTGCAGGAGGGAGTGGCGCTTTATCCGGGCTATATTCTCACAGTTGGTTCGAGGGGCGAATATGTGAGCCTGCTGCAGCAATATCTGACGTACATTTCGCAAACTTATCCGTCGATTCCGGCTGTGCCGGAAACCGGCGTGTTCGGCAATCAAACGCAGGCGTCGGTGAAAGCCTTCCAGCAGCAATTCGGCTTGGAGCCGACGGGCAATGTCAATGCTGTGACGTGGTACCGTATTACCGATATTTACGGCGATTTGATCAACGGGTATAACAAGAGGCTCGGACAATATCCGGGATATGAATTGGGAGAGCAGGAGGCGGCCACATGATCGAGAAGGATAACGATATCCAGCGCAACGAGGCGTCCTATATCCGGGAAATACAGGAGTATCTGCGGCATATTGCCGCGCAGGATGACCGGGTGCCGCTGATCACCGTAGACGGTATTTACGGGCCGGAAACAGCGGAGGCCGTGCGCCGGTTTCAGGAACTATACGGTCTGCCGGTGACCGGCAGAGTGAATCGTGAAACGTGGGTGGCGATTTATGCACAATATCTGCAAACCTTACGGCAGACTACGGTGCCGGAGGGCGTGCAGATCTTCCCAAAAGGCGATTATGCGTTAAAAGCCGGCATGGAAAATGAATTGGTTGTCATTGTTCAGCTGCTGCTGAATACGCTTAACCGCCGCTTTTACAATGTTCCTGCCGTGCAGGTCAACGGTACATTCGATCCGCAGACACAACAGGCGGTGGAAGAATTTCAAAAGCTGATCGACGAGGAACCGACCGGCGAGGTGAACCGGCGCACATGGGAACTGTTGACCTTGCTTTATAACCGCCTTTTGGCGGAATCTCTGAAATGAAACGATCCCCGCCGGTCAACAGACCGGCGGGGATCTAGGCATATACTCTATGGGTTAGGTTTGTCAGCGCACCTTGCTTCCCGGCTCGACACCGTCCACGAACAGTACGCGCACATCCTCGCTGCCGTCCGGCTTAGCCGCGTCGGCGGCCAGGATCATGCCTTGGCTTTCCACGCCGCAAAGCACGGCGGGCTTGAGGTTAGCGACCAGTACGATGCGGCGGCCTTTCAGGTCGTCCGGCGTATACCATTTGGCGATGCCGGAGCAGACGGTGCGCGGCGTGCCCGTGCCGTCGTTGAGCGTCAGCTTGAGCAGCTTTTTGGCCTTTTTCACCGGCTCGCAGTCCACAATTTCCGCCACGCGCAGATCGACTTTGGCAAAATCCTCGATGCCGATTTCGGACAGGAAAGTGATGCCGTCCGCTTTCGTTTCGTCCGCTTTCGCTTCCTCCTTGGGCGCGGCAGCGGCAGCCTGTTCGGCCGCGATCTCCGCCAGCACCTTATCCGCGTCGATACGCGCGAACAGCGGCATCGGCGTACCGACGGCGAATTGTGCCGCCGTGCCGAACGCGACCGATTCCAGCGTGCTCAGCGCCGGATCGATTTGCAGCTGAGCCGCGATGCTGTCCGAGGTGGACGGCAGGAACGGCCGCAGCAGCACCGCCAGAATGCGGATGCTTTCCATCAAATGATACAGCACGGACTCCAGCTTTGCCGCATCGTCCGGATTTTTCGCCAGCACCCAAGGGGCGGTTTCGTCGATATACTTGTTGCAGCGTTTGGCAAGGCTCATGACCGCGTCCAGCGCCTCCGCGTTATGATAGATGTCCATCAGCTTTGTATACTGAGCGACGGTGTCGCCTGCGACAGAAATCAGGTCGGCTGTCGCCGCGTCGGCGGGCAGCGTTGGCTTGCGCAGCTTGCCGGCAAAGTATTTGTTGGTCATGGCGATGCTGCGGTTGACGAGGTTGCCCAGCGTGTTGGCAAGGTCGGTGTTGTATTTGGTAATAAAGCTCTCGTGCGTGATGGTGCCGTCCTGTGCGAACGGAATTTCGGACAGCAGGTAATACCGCACCGCATCCGCACCGAAGCGTTTGACGAGATCGTCTGCATACAGGACATTGCCGCGGGATTTGCTCATCTTGTCCTCGCCGGACAGCAGCCACGGATGCCCCAGCACCTGCTTGGGCAGCGGCTCGCCCAAGGCCATGAGGATGATGGGCCAGTAAATCGTGTGGAACCGCACGATGTCCTTGCCGATGACGTGCAGATCGGCGGGCCAATACTTTTTATAGTGTTCGTCCGAGCCGTCCGGATCGTAGCCGCAGCCGGTGATATAATTGGACAGCGCATCCAGCCACACATAGGTCACGTGCTTGGGATCGAACTCCACCGGAATGCCCCAGCTGAACGACGTGCGGGAAACGCACAGGTCGGACAGGCCGGGTTTGAGAAAGTTGTTGATCATTTCATTGCGGCGGGAATCCGGCTTGATGAAATCCGGATTTTCCTCGTAGTACTGCAGCAGGCGATCCTGATATTTGCTCAGCCGCAGGAAATACGCCTCCTCCTTCGCGTCCACGACCTCGCGTCCGCAATCGGGACACTTGCCGTCCACCAATTGCGAAGCGGTGAAGAAAGATTCACACGGCACGCAGTATTTGCCCTCGTACTCGCCTTTATAGATGTCGCCCTGCTCATACAGCTTTTTAAAGATTTTTTGTACGGCTTTTTCGTGATAATCGTCCGTGGTGCGGATAAACTTGTCGTAGGTGGTATTCACACAGTCCCACACGGAGCGGATCTGGGCGGAAACCTCATCGACATAGGCTTTGGGACTGATGCCCTGCGCCTTGGCGTATTCCTCGATTTTTTGTCCGTGTTCATCCGAGCCGGTGAGAAAAAATACATCATACCCCTGCATGCGCTTATACCGCGCGATCATATCGGCCAATACCACATCGTATGTGTTGCCGATATGCGGCTTGCGTGAGGTATAGGCGATGGCGGTGGTGATGTAGAATTTTTGCGGATCCATGGGAATTCCTCCTTGTGGCTTTCACAATATATATGTAGTATTGTACCACAAACCCCTAAAAATGCCAATGCTATTTTCCACATACAGGGAAAAAACGGCGGATTTCCAAACTGGCGATTGACACAAGGAGAAAAATCTTATATAATTGTGGAAAAGGAATAAATTGAAGTGTGCAATTTGTCGAATCATTGGGATTATTGTGGATATCTATGCCGCTTATAAAAAGCAGAGGCGGAAAGGAAACGTATCCTATGAAACAGGAAACAGAAAAAAGCACGTGGGAGATTTTGAAAATCGACCCCTATCTGCAGCCGTTTGCGGACGCGATCGAGCAGCGCATGGCGCATTATGCACAGACGAAGAAGCGGCTGCTGTCACGCGGGCAGACGCTGCGCACTTTTGCGAGCGGCAGCTTATATTATGGTTTTCACCGTACGGCGGATGGGTGGGTGTACCGTGAATGGGCGCCGCACGCGACGGCACTGCACCTGATCGGGGATTTCAACGGCTGGAACCGCACGTCCCATCCGCTGAAAGCGGTGGGGGACGGTAACTGGGAGATCGCCCTGTCCGGTGTGGACAGCCTGCCGCATGAATCGCGCGTGAAGGTGCAGGTAACGGCGGATGGCGTCTGTTTCGATCGCATCCCGCTGTATATCACGCGTGCGGTGCAGGAACGGGACGGCAGCTTTAACGGACAGATCTGGGCGCCGCCCGCGCCGTACCGGTGGCGGCATAAGCGCCCGCACCGCACGCCGTCCGCGCCGCTGCTGATTTACGAGTGCCATGTCGGCATGGCGACCGAGCGGCTGGGGGTCGGTACGTTTCGGGAATTCATCGATGAACGTCTGCCGTATATCCGCGCCTGCGGCTACAATACGATTCAGCTGATGGCGATTATGGAGCATCCGTATTATGCGAGCTTCGGCTATCAGGTCTCCAATTTTTTTGCCGTTTCCTCGCGCTTCGGCACACCGGACGAGCTGAAGGAGCTGATCGACACCGCGCACGGATTGGGATTGACGGTGCTGCTGGATCTGGTACATTCCCATGCCGCGCGCAATACGGCGGAGGGGATCAACCGCTTTGACGGCACCGATTACCAGTTCTTCCACGAGGGGGCGGCGGGCGATCACCCCGCATGGGGGACGAAGCTGTTCGATTACGGCAAACCGGCGGTGCTGCACTTTTTATTGTCGAATCTGCGGTTTTGGCTGGAGGAATACCGCTTTGACGGCTTTCGCTTTGATGGCGTGACGTCTATGCTGTATCACGATCACGCGCTGGGCGAATGCTTCGATCGCTATGCCAAATATTTCAGCGCGAATACCGATGAGGACGCCGTGACATATTTGCAGCTCGCGAACGAGCTTATCCGACAGGTGGTTCCCGCCGCGGTGACGATAGCGGAGGATATGAGCGGGATGCCCGGTATGTGTCTGCCGATCGCGGCGGGCGGTTTGGGCTTCGATTACCGGCTGGCTATGGGCGCACCGGATTTCTGGATCGATACGCTGCACCGCCGCGACGAGGACTGGGATATGGAGCGGTTGTGGTACGAAATGACAACCCGCCGCCCGCAGGAGAAGAATATCGGTTACTGCGAATCGCATGATCAGGCGCTGGTCGGCGACAAGACCATCATGTTCTGGCTGGCGGATCAGGAAATGTACTGGCATATGGACAAGGGCTCGCGCAGTCTGATTATCGACCGCGCCGTGGCGCTGCACAAGCTCATTCGCCTTACCGCTTTTTCCCTGTCGGGGGAGGGCTATCTGAATTTCATGGGCAATGAATTCGGGCATCCGGAGTGGATCGATTTCCCGCGGGAGGGCAACGGCGACAGCTACCAGTACGCCCGCCGCCAATGGAGCCTGGCGCAGAGCCCGTTTTTGCGATACGGCGATCTGTTGGCATTCGATCGCGCCATGCTGCCGCTGGCGGAGCGTGGATTGTTTACGGCACCGCCGGAGCGGCTTCTCGTGGACAACACCCGCAAGCTGGTCGTATACCGGCGCGCCGGCTTGCTGTTTATGCTGAATTTTCATCCGGTGTCCGTGCAAAACGTGGAGCTGCCGGCGCTGATCGGGGCACGCTTGCTGCTGCGCACCGATGATGCCGCGTTTGGCGGTGCGGCGACGGAACATCAGCCGGAGGGCACCGTTCCGCACGAGGGCAGCAACGGCGCCTATGTGGCAGGGGTGGCCGTTCCGCCGCGCACGGGCTTTGTGTGGGTTTGCCGCGAGTAAATTGTAGATAAATACGATTCGCCCGGCACAGAGCGGGTCAGTATTTTAATAGGAGTATAGTATTCAACAGCGGACGTTGGTAGGGGAAGCGTCCGCTGTTTTCTGTGTGCCGAACGCCAAACGCAAAAATGCAGGCATACCGCGCGGCAGGTATTGACAGTGATCAGTATGCGTGCTATACTCACTATTGAACATTGTATACTAGTTGGTGTGGATAAGGAGGTGGTTGGTTGAATATACAATTTAAAAAGGGCGTGCTGGAAATGTGCGTGCTGTCGCTGCTGGAACAGGGTGACCGTTACGGTTATGAGATCGCACAGGCGTTTTCCGGCGAACTGGATGTGTCGGACGGTACGGTATACCCGATTTTGCGGCGGTTGAAAGCGGACGGGTATGTGTCTTCTTATCTGGAGGAAGCGAGCGGCGGCCCGCCGCGCAAATATTATACGATGACCAATCACGGAAAAGAGTTTGCCGCGCTGCTTCGCAGCGAATGGGCGCGCTTTGAACAGCAGGTCAACCATATTTTGCAGAGCGGTATACAGCCGCCTGAAGGAGGGGATAGCGGTGGCAATGAGTAAGGACGAATTTTTATCGCGGATGGAACGGGTGCTGGCACCTTTGGCACCGCATGAGCGTATTGATATTTTGGGCGATTACGTGGAGCATTTTCGCGCGGGGGAGGAAAGCGGCAAGACAGCGGAGGAAATTGCGGAAGCGCTGGGCGATCCGGAGGAACTGGCGCGTACCTACTTGGAACAGCGTGAGTCGGAATCGACTGCCATCCCGCCGGCTTCGGCGGCCGGGACGGGCGTGATCCCGCCTATGCCGTCCATCCCGCCGGTGGCACCGGTCGTTCCGCCGGTGCAGACGAATGTTCCGCTGTATACCTCGCCGGCCGGTGCACCGCGTGCCTATACGTCGCCGGCGGCGTCGGCTTCCGGTGCGGCTATGCCGCCTCCTGTACCGCCGGTGCCCCCTGTGCCGCCTGCCGCGCCGGTTGGCGGGACGGGCCGCAATCAGGCGCTGGCCATCACCTTGGTGATCCTGTTTAACGCCTTTATCGGTATTCCGGTGCTGGTCGGGATTTGCAGCGCGCTGTTTGCCGTGCCGGGAATGGCGCTTGCCTGCTTGGGCGGCGGCATCGGTTTGTTTGTCAACGCCGGCTTGCTGCCCACGTCGGCGTTGACCAGTGCGGTGGTCTTTTTCGGCATCGCTTTGTTGGCGCTGTGTGCGCTATTGATCGTGGCAACCATCGCTCTGGTGTGGGTGATGGTGAAAGTGATTTCCCGCTATGTGCGGTTGTGTATCCGTATTTGCAAAGAGGGACGCTGGCCCTCCGGCAATCCGGCGCCGCAGAAGCCGGAGGGAGGGTGCTTATGAAAGCGTTACGGTGGATCGCCTGTATCGCAGGCGGGGTATTCTTTTTGTCGCTAGCGATTGGCGTGGTTCTCCTGCTGACCGGTCCGGCAGAGGACATCCGGCAGGTCTGGGAGGTGCTGCGAGGCAGCGAACAGACCTTTATAGGCGTGCAGGGGGAGTCGCAGAGCATCCGTATGACCGATGTGCGAAAAGTCCGTCTGGATATGGGCGCAGCTGCTGTTTCAATCGTGCGGCATGACGGCGATGAGGCGGAAATTTCCTACACGACCGGTGGTTTGGGCGTGAACCGCCGTGTGTTGGCGGAATGTGTGGATGATACGCTGACAATCCGCACGGAGGAGAATATCGCTTGGAGCTTCTGGAACTGGCAGCGGCTGCGGGTAACGATCGCGCTGCCGGCGGCGTACGCAGGGAAACTGGACGTGGATATGACGGCAGGAACACTGCTGCTGGAGGAGAAACAGCGGTTTTCCGCGACCAAACTGCGTATGGGCGCGGGAACGCTGCGCATCGAGGAATTGGATACCGATACGCTGGATGCCGATATGGACGCCGGACAATTGGTGATTGATAAGCTGAGCAGCACCTCGTATACACTGACGGTGGACGCGGGCAGCGCAACATTGGATGAGGCGACCGGAGCGGGCGAAGTGACGGTCAACGCCGGTTCCGCCCGCGTGACCTGTGCGCAGCTGACCGATACGATGCGGCTGCGTGTATCGGCGGGCAGTCTGCGCCTCCGTTTACCGGAGGATGCGGCAGCAACGCTGTCGCTCAAGGCGTCGGCAGGCAGCGTGCGGCAGGAGTTTGGAGCGCGTTTTAGCGGCGTGGACAGCAGCAATCGTATCGAAGGCACCGTCAACGGCGGCGGTGCTCTGATCTCGGGCGATGTCAGCGCCGGCTCACTGCGGATTGAAAGGGATTGAGGCGTTGACATTCTTTCATAAATATGGTAAAATTATATAAAATAAAGCGGCTGAGCGGTGGGGAGAGTGGTACGCATGAAAACGGAGTTCGAAACACAAGCGGTGAAAAAACTGGCGGTTTTCTTATCCTTGGGCGCGGTGCTGTGGTTGGCGCTGAAATTTGTGTGGGCGTTTGCGGAGGACATCCTGCTTGCCGATATGCGGTTTAACGCGGCGTTCGGGTCCACTCTCTATTCTACGGATCTCTATTCTATGGACTATTGGCTGCTTAAGGAAGGTTGGAACGTGCTGACGGCGTTTCTCCGTATGGCGTTTGTGTCGTTCTGGCTTTGTTGGGGCGTTGTGCGTGCCATGACGGCGAGTGTGTCGGTGTCGGTCGGCTCGGCAGTGCGGCAGCAGCGCACAAAAGCGGCGCTGCGCAAGGCAGCGTTGTTTTCGGTGCTGCTCGGTGGTTTTGCTGCGGCGGCTCGTCTGGCACAGGTGTTCTGGCAGCTGCTGGATCATTGGACGCTTTTCAGCGTCGGGTTAGCGATGCTGAGCCTGGATTTTCAGATGCCGCTTTATCTGCTTTTGCAGCTGTTGCTATGCGGGGGCATTTATGTATTGTCCCGCGTGCCGTTTTTGCTGCTGATACCGGTGCGGCTGCGGGACAATCTGTCCGAATCGCTGCGTTGTACGATGACCGGCGGCTATGCCCGTGCATTTTGGAAAGCGGCGTGGGTACCGTGTGCAGCTTGGGTGGCCACGCTGTTGCTGCCCGTTGTG
>CATWUX010000087.1 GCA_958354085.1 uncultured Oscillospiraceae bacterium
TTATATGTGCTTTTTGATACGGTCAAGAGCGCCTTTTTCCAAGCGGCTGACCTGCGCTTGGGAAATACCGATTTCATTGGACACCTCGATCTGCGTCATCCCTTTGAAAAAGCGCAGATTCAAAATGCGTTTTTCCCGGTCGCTGAGCCCTCGGATCGCCTCTTTGAGCGCGATTTCGTCCAGCCAATTGTGATCGTCGTTGTGATCGCCCACCTGATCCATCACATAGATCGTATCGCCGCCGTCCGAATACACCGGCTCATACAGCGACACCGGTTCCACGATGGATTCCAGCGCCATAACGACCTCCTCACGCGGAATATCCAGCTCCTTTGCGATTTCCTCCACGGTTGGCTCGCGCAGATTTTGTGTCGTCAGCCGCTCCTTGACCTGCATCGCCTTATAGGCGGTATCCCGCATCGACCGGCTGATACGGATCGCGTTATTGTCCCGCAAATACCGGCGGATTTCACCGATAATCATCGGCACAGCATAGGTGGAAAAACGTACATTCTGACTGATATCAAAATTATCAATAGATTTGATCAGGCCGATACAGCCTACCTGAAACAGATCATCCAAATTTTCTCCGCGCTGGGTAAACCGCTGGATCACGCTGAGCACTAAGCGCAAATTGCCGTTTACCAGCTCTTCCCGCGCTTTTTTATCCCCCTCCTTCATTTTTTTCAGCAAGCGCATTTTTTCGCTCTCGCTGAGTACTTTCAGAGTTGCCGTGTTCACACCACAGATCTCTACCTTATTAAACAACACGGTCACGTCCTCTCCGCAAATGACTTCTCTTTCAGTATTGCCATTTCTCAGGAGAAGATTCAGGGAAGAATTGGTATTTCCATATCCGCGCGCCGAAAAACCACTTTTGTAATATTTTATGCGTATATACAAAATGTATAATCCCTAAATATAGCAGTGGAGGTTTGTCTGTAATTCTTGTATCATTTTCAGATATTTCGACAAAAACGCTGATACGAATTGACAAAAATCGTCCAGACTGATATACTGGAACTAATCAAAAAATTTAACCCACTTCAGTGGAGAAAGGAAGATTTTCATGGGCAAATTTGTTATCCGCACCGTTCCCTCCGGCATCAAATTCGACCTGAAAGCCACCAATGGTCAGGTCATCGCCACCTCCGAGGTTTACACCACGGAGGCTGCCTGCCGCAATGGCATTGAAAGCGTCCGAAAGAACGCTGCCGCAGCCAAGCTGGAAAATCAGACGGAAGAAGGCTATGCGACCGTCACCAATCCCAAATTTGAGATGTATCAGGACAAAGCGGGCGAGTATCGCTTCCGCCTGAAGGCTCGTAACGGTGAGGTCATTGCCGTTTCCGAGGGCTACACCACTAAGGCTTCCTGCCTGAACGGTATTGAAAGCGTTACCAAGAACGCCCCCGAGGCCGAAATCGTCGAAGAGGGCTGAACATGGATCTCAAGGCAAAAATCGACGAAATTGTTACGCGGATTCGATCCGATAAGAGCCTGTTGACCCGCTTTCAGAGTGAACCGGTAAAGGTCCTGGAAGAGCTGATCGGCTGCGATCTGCCTGACGATCAGCTTGCAGGCATTGCGGATGCCGTCAAGGCCAAGCTCAGTGCGGGTAAACTCAGCGGGGTTTTGGGCGGTCTGTTCGGCAAATAATGGCATAGAACAAAGGGAGCGGGAAACCGCTCCCTTTTCCGCTATTGGAAGAAACCTCGACGCACTTCCAAAATATAGGTTTGTTCACCATCCTTATAACGCATAATAGGGTATCGCCTTGACAAAGTTGCCCTCTTTCTTTACAATAAAGACCAAAGAATTTAAGGAGGCTTCCTTCATGGAACAGTTACAATTGTTATGGGAACATTTTGCGGCCGGCTTTTTGTCGTTTCTGCCCCGCCTGATTTCCGCTGCCATTATTTTGATATTGGCTTGGATCGCGGCGCGTTTGCTGCCGAAGCCTATCTGCAAAATGCTGGATCGCACCCATTTAGATAAGGTAGCGACAAAATACATCATCCGGGTTGTAAAAATCGCCATCTGGGCGCTGGGCTTGGTCATGGCTCTGGATAAGCTGGGTATCCCGGTCGCCAGCTTTTTAACCGTGCTGGCCGCCGTCGGCGCTGCCGTAGCACTGGCTGTCAAGGATAATCTGGCAAACTTTGCGTCCGGCGTTGTGCTGCTGTTCACCAAACCGTTCAAAGCCGGCGATTTTATTGAGCTGGACGGCGTGTCCGGCACGGTTCGGGAAATCGAGCTGACGCACTCCTATTTGGACACCCCGGGCAATATGCGCGTAGCGATCCCCAACACCAAGATGATGACCGCGACCATTGTGAATTACAGCGCTTATGACACCCGCCGGCAGGATTTCCTGTTCACAATCAGCTATGACAACGACCTGCTCGCCGCCAAAGCTCTCCTGCAGGATATTGTGGATCATCATCCGCTGGTGCTCAAGGAGCCGGCACTTCCGTGCGTCATGGTAAAGGAGCACGCCGAGTCCGCGATCGTTCTTCTGGTGCGGGTATGGTGCGAAACCTCGAAATACTGGGATCTGAATTTTGCACTCACCGAACAGGTCAAGCTGGCCTTTGACGAGCATCACATCACCATCCCCTACAATCAGCTGGATGTTCATGTGACACAATAATCCCAACCGTCAAACAACGCCCGCGGAAAGGAGACGATGTCCCGTGTCAAAACGAAGCCTGTATTGGCGCGTGCCGATCGGCGTGCTGGCTTTTCTGCTGCTGATCGTTTCATTGCTGCCGCTGGAGGTTGGCATCGTGCATGTCGGCGTGGTGGTTCCGGCGGCAGTCAGCTTGGCGCTGCTGGCCGGCTGCATCGTCTACCGTCCGGTGGTGCGTGTCGTGCGTTGGATCTGGCAGAGACCGCTGTGGAAAGGATTGTTTTTATTGCTGACGGGACTGATCGCCGCCTTGTTGGTGCTGTTTGTTGTCGTCTCCGGCATTATGTTGTACGCCGCCTCCCGTCCGGCGCCCGAAAACGCAACGGTGATCGTTCTCGGTGCCGGTATCCGCGGAGACCAGCCCAGCCGTATGCTGGCGGACCGTCTGCGCGCCGCGGCACACTATCTGGAGAAGAATCCGGATTCCGTATGCATTGTATCCGGCGGGCAGGGCGCGGACGAGGCCTATACGGAAGCGTTTGTGATGCAGCAATACCTGCTGGGGCTGGGCATCGACAGTTCCCGTATTCTCGTCGAGGATCAGTCGCGCAACACCTTTGAAAACATTCAGTTTTCCAAGGCGATCATCGAGGAGCAGGGACTGAATCCCACCGTCGTCATTTCCACGCAGGAATTTCATCAGTACCGCGGACAAACGATGGCGAAAAACGCGGGGCTGACGGAGGTCGGCCCCTGCACCAGCCGCACGCCGGCTTATCTGCTGCTGGGCTATTGGGTGCGGGAATTTGCCGGTATCTGCCGGCTTTGGCTGCTTGGATATTAAACAATTGCGTAAAAAAACACCTTTCGGAAAACAGGCGGCATGTGCTGTCCGGTTGACTGCAAGGTGTTTTTTCTATTCTTCGGTGCTTGACAAAATTCCGCCGCCATGGTATATCTATCTTGTAGCGTTCACGTGAACGGTGCAGGCAGGGGGCGGTACATTTGCGTATTACATCCAAACAGATCGCGGAGCTGGCCGGCGTATCCCGCGGCACGGTCGACCGCGCGCTGAACCGGCGCGGCGGCGTCAAACCGGAGGTACAGCAGCGCATCGAGGAACTGGCGCGTGAGTACGGCTATCGTCCCAACCGCGCGGGCAAGGCGCTGGTTATGCGGGACACGCTGCATCTGGGCGTAATTCTTCCCTCCGCCGGCAATCCGTTTTTCGACGAGATCAAGCGCGGTCTCCAAGCGGCGCAGGCAGATTTTTCCGATTTCCCTGTCGTACTGCACTGGCAGGAGGCCAAAGGCTATCATCTGGAGCGGCAGCTGGCGCAGATCGAGGCGGCAGGCGAAATGGCGGGACTCATCATCACGCCGCTGAACCACCCGCTCGTTGCGGAGCGGCTGAACGCGTTCATGCAAGCCGGCGACCGTCCGGTGGTCACGCTCAACACCGACGTAGCCGACTGCGCACGCCTGGCTTATGTCGGCTGCCACTACCGGGAAAGCGGTCAGACCGCCGCGCAGCTGATGGGACTGCTCACCGGCGGCAAAGCGCGGATTTTGATCGTGACCGGCTCGCACGAGGTGTTGGGCCACACCCAGCGAATCGGCGGCTTTACGCAGGTTCTGCGCGACGAGTTTCCCTGCGCAGCGATTGCCGCAGTGGTGGAAAACAAGGATGACGACGCCCTCTCCGCCGAAGCGGTCAAGCAGGCGCTGACCGCGGATTCCGCGATTGACGCCGTATATTTTTGCGCTGCCGGTGTTTCCGGCGGCGTACAGGCCGCACTGGACACGGCCGCCCGGCCGCTGACCATTCTCACCTGCGACACCACGCCGGCCGTTTGCCGTCTTGTCCGCGAGGGCGCGATTCAGGCGACCATCGACCAGCAGCCCTATTGGCAGGGCTATACCGCTATGAAAACGCTGCTGGAGCGGCTGCTTTTTCAGACCGTACCGGCAGAAACCTGTCTGTATGCCCACAACGAAATCCGCGTAAAATATAATCTGTAACTTTTTTCGCCCCAAAACGTGCACGTGCACGAATAAATAAAATCACAGGAGGCACGCATTATGCAAGAATTTTTTAAAGGCATCTCCAAGATCCGCTACGAAGGCGCAAGCAGCCAAAACCCGCTGGCATTCCGCTTTTATAACCCCGACGAGGTCATCGCGGGCAAGACCATGCGCGAACAGCTGAAATTTGCGCTGTCCTATTGGCACACACTGTGCGGCGACGGCACGGATATGTTCGGGCGCGGCACCTTTGTCAAAAATTTCGGTGAAAACGACCCGATGGCGATTTACCGAGCGAAAGCGTATGCGGCATTTGAATTGATGAACAAGTTGGACATCGACTATTTTTGCTTCCATGACCGCGACATTGCGCCGGAAGGCGAGACTCTGGCGGAATCCAACGCCCGACTGGACGAGATCACGGCTCTGCTCAAGGAGCTGATGGCGGAAAACGGTAAAAAGCTGCTGTGGGGCACCGCCAACTGCTTCGCCAATCCGCGTTATATGCACGGAGCCGGAACTGCCCCGAACGCCGACGTATTCGCGTTCGCGGCGGCACAGATCAAGAAAGCGGTTGAGATCACCACGGCGCTGGGCGGCGACGGTTATGTGTTCTGGGGCGGCCGCGAAGGCTATGAAACGCTGCTCAACACGGACATGGGGCTGGAGCTGGACAACATGGCGCGCCTGATGCGCCTGACCGTGGACTATGCGCGCAGCATCGGCTTTACCGGCGATTTCTACATTGAGCCCAAGCCGAAGGAGCCGACCAAGCATCAATACGATTTTGACGTGTCCACCGTGCTTGCGTTCCTGCGCAAATACGGCTTGGATAAGGATTTCAAGATGAACATTGAGGCGAACCATGCCACACTGGCGCAGCACACCTTCCAGCACGAGCTGGCAGTCGCGCGTATCAACGGCGTGTTCGGCTCGATCGACGCCAATCAGGGCGATTTGCTGCTCGGTTGGGACACCGACCAATTCCCGACCAACGTCTATGAAACCGCGCTGTGCATGCTGGAAGTGCTCAAAGCTGGCGGCTTCACCAAAGGCGGCCTGAACTTTGACGCGAAAACCCGCCGCGGTTCGTATGAGCCGGAGGACATCTTCCACGCGTATATTGCCGGCATGGACGCGTTCGCGCTGGGTCTGCGCATTGCCGACCGTCTGCAAAAAGACGGACGTTTGGATGCGTTCGTCAGCGAACGCTATGCCAGCTGGCGCAGCGGTATCGGCGCAGATATCCTCGCGGGCAAAGCGACCATGCCGCAGCTGGAGCAATACGCGCTGGCGATGGGCGATGTAACGACCAACCGGAGCGGTCGTCAGGAATACCTCGAAAGCGTGGTCAACTCGGTCATGTTCGGCTGAGAGGAGGAAGCATGATGGCGTATTTACTCGGCATCGACATCGGTACGTCCGGTACCAAGACCGTCCTTTTCACCGAAGAAGGCACACCGGTCGCGTCCGCGACCGTGGAATACCCTTTGTACCAGCCGCAGAACGGCTGGGCGGAGCAGGAGCCGGAGGATTGGTGGAACGCGGTCGTTTCCGGCATTCAGCAGGTATTGAACCAAAGCGGCGCTGCCGCCTCCTCCATCGCCGGAATCGGTTTGTCCGGGCAGATGCATGGGCTGGTGATGCTGGACGGCAACGGCAGCGTGCTGCGCCGCTCCATCATCTGGTGCGATCAGCGCACGGCGGCGGAATGTGAGGAAATCACCGCGCGCGTGGGCGCTGACCGTCTGATCGCGATCACGGCGAACCCGGCTCTGACCGGCTTCACCGCCTCCAAGATTCTGTGGGTGCGTAAGCATGAACCGGCGGTCTATGAAAAATGCCGTCACATTCTGCTGCCCAAGGATTATATCCGCTTTAAGCTGACCGGCGAGTTCGCCACCGAGGTCTCGGACGCATCGGGGATGCAGCTGCTGGATATCCCCAACCGCTGCTGGTCAGATGCCGTACTGAGTGCGTTGGACATCGACAAAGCACTGCTCGGAAAAGTATACGAATCACCGGAGATAACGGGAAAAGTCTCGTCAAGCGCGGCAGAGTGCACCGGCTTGGCCGCCGGCACGCCGGTGGTCGGCGGCGCAGGCGACAATGCCGCCGCCGCGGTCGGCACCGGCACAGTACGGGACGGTCGCGCGTTTACCACGATCGGCACAAGCGGCGTCGTGTATGCGCACTCGTCCAAAATCGCCATCGACCCGAAAGGCCGCGTCCACACCTTCTGCTGCGCTGTACCCGGCGCGTGGCACGTCATGGGCGTGACGCAGGGCGCGGGGCTGTCGCTGAAATGGTTCCGCGACCAGTTCTGTGCGGCGGAAAAGCAAACGGCAGCCGGCATAGGCGTGGATCCGTATGTGCTCATGGATCAGCAGGCCGCCGCCGTGCCGATCGGCGCGAACCGGCTGCTGTATCTCCCCTATCTGATGGGGGAACGCACCCCCCATCTGGACGCGGACGCACGCGGCGTCTTTTTCGGATTGTCCGCCATTCACACGCGGCGGGATATGCTGCGCGCCGTCATGGAGGGCGTGACCTATTCGCTCAAAGACTGCCTGACCGTATTCGGTGAAATGCAATTGTCGGTGCAGGAAATGCTGGCTTGCGGCGGCGGTGGCACCAGCCCGCTCTGGCGGCAAATGCTCGCGGACGTGTACGGCTGCGATGTGCGCACGACCATTTCCAAGGAAGGTCCGGCGCTGGGGGTGGCGCTGCTGGCCGGCGTCGGCGCCGGTCTGTACGGCAACGTGCCGGAGGCGTGTGATGCCGTGATACGCACCAATGCGCCGCAATCGCCCAACCCGGACGCCGCCGCGCAATATGCGGCCTATTACCGTCTCTACACGCAATTGTACCCCGCGCTGAAGAACAGTTTTCACGCATTGCAGGCCTTATAAAATTAAAGATTGTGCGGAAATTTTCCGGACTTTTTCGCAAAAGAGGCATCGTGGGTTTCCACGATGCCTCTCTTGCGCTTTCAATTTTTTATATGGCGGTTTGCTTTATACTAAAATCTGATTGAAAGCTTTAATCGATTTCCGAGGATGAATTGTGCCAGAAAAGGCAGACGACGCCGCTGGGCTGTCGCCCAGCAAGGAAGATAACATATTCTGGTGCAATTCAGGCCGGAAAGAATGAAAGCGTTTAATCAGATTTTAGTATTACAAAACATTTTCTCATATAGATGACCAAAGCAACACCCAAAAGCGGGAAGATGGCCGCTGTCAGCATTCCCACCTTCATGCCGATTTGCTCGACGGACAACGAAAACGCTGTCCCAAGCCGTGCAGCCCAATCGCTTGCCGATACCGCGTCCACAACGGCGCCCAGCATTTGAGGCGCAACAGATCCGCCGAAATCTCCCCCGGCCGCCATCAGCGCATAAGCGGTCACGCCGGGGTTCGGGGAGGCTTCTTCCATCAAAATCAGTGTGCCCGGCCACAGCATCGAGGTGCATAAGCCGGTTAATACGCACGCCAACATGGAAATCACGAGATTGGCGGAGAGACCGGCAATCAGGTAACAGGCCGTCGCGCCGATCATGCCGCCCAGCAATACAGCCGAGATGTTTCGGCCGTACCGGGCGTAGAAAGTTCTGCCAAGCCCCAAAAGGATGGCAAACAACGCCATACCCAAAATATCGCCCAGCACCTTTGGCAGCTGCAACGCGTTTTCCATATAGCCGGAAATCCAATTGGTCATGGCGTTTTCAGCGGCGCTTCCAAGAAAAATACAAAGTACGCAAAGCGTAAGAACTTTTTTCTTTCTTCCCGTCGTATGAGCATTGGTGCTTTGCGACATATTGATATCGGGCATAGGCGATATGCAGAACAGCACGCAGGATACAAGCGGCAGCAATGCCCAAAAGAGGGTCAGATATATCCAATTATCCGTTCCGAACAGCCGAAGGAACAGCGTACTGATCACGATAACTCCTACCACCCCGTAGGCGTATAAAGAATGGAGCAGGCTCATATCTCGTTCCGGATTATCTGACGGAAGCGCCGCAACCAGCGGGCTGAGCAGCACCTCGCAAAGGCCGGCAGCCACGGAAAAAACAACCGTACCGGCCAACAGCCCCGCATAAGCATACTGCGGCAGCAGCAGCGGGACGCACGCGTAAATGAGCAAACCTGCCGAGGTAAGCAGCGGCATGATCCGGATGGTTTTTTTCAGATTGAAATGCTTGGTAAAAAAGGTGAAAATCAGATCAATCATCAGCTGCGTGCAAAAATTCACCAACACCAACGTACCGAGCAAAGTATAAGAGATGCCGTACATTTCCCGGAACGTGACAAACAAGACAGGCGGCAAGCTGAAAACCGAGGACATCGCCAGATAGGTAAAATGGCAAGCACGCTTTGTTCTTTTAAAGTTTTTGTTATGAGTGGACATTTTCTTCCCCCGTCCGCCTGTGACGGCGCAAATAGAGCTCGAATTTCCGCAAGCAGGCGGCGCCTGCTTGCGGAAATTCGAGCGTAAAGCAGTATTTTTTGAAGTGGACTCAGGAGGCCGGTGCTGTTTCTTTTTTTCGCTCGGAAAGATAATGCAGCACCGCCAACGCACCAACCAGCAGTACCGCAGAGGTAAGCAGCGGCAGCCAGACATTTCCTTTGGTAAAGCCGGCAACCAGATAGCCGACCACACAGCAAATGGCAGTTAGGATCGCATAGGGCAGCTGCGT
>CATWUX010000088.1 GCA_958354085.1 uncultured Oscillospiraceae bacterium
AGGAAGCGACCGCTTTCCTCGTGCCGGAACTGACCGCGCTGCCGGAGGAACTGCTCCGCTCCGCCGTCAACACCCGACCGGAGCTGGCGGATTTCCGGCACATGGTGGACAATCTGCTGCGCAGCCGCGCGCACGTGCTGTCCCCCCGTGAAGAACAGCTGCTGGCGATGGCCGCCCCCGCGCTGGAATCCATGGACACCGCTTTTTCCATGCTGGAAAACGTGGATCTCAAACGCGGTGAGATCACCGATGAAAACGGAGAAACCGTTGTCCTCACCGACGGCCTGTTCGGCAAATTCCGCGAAAGCCGTGACCGTCGTGTCCGTGCGGAAGCGTTTGCCGCGCTGCACGGCGCATTTGCGTCCATGGGTAACACCATCGCCGCCCTGTACGCCGGTCAAGTGCGCGCCGATGTGTTCAGCGCCCGCGCCCGCGGCTACGCGGACAGTCTGGACGCCGCGTTATTTGCCGACGCGCTGCCCCGCTCGATCTATACCGGTCTCATCGACACGGTGCGTGGGGCGCTGCCGGTGTATTACCGCTATCTGGAGCTGCGCCGCCGCCTGCTGAACGTGGAACAGCTGCATATTTATGACTGCTATGTGCCGGTCGTGGATATGCCGGAGCAAGAGTATACCTATGAACAGGCGTGCGCCATGGTCAAAGCGCAGCTTGCTCCGCTCGGCGCACAGTACGCACAGGATCTCGACCGCCTGCTCGCCGGCGGCTGGGTGGACGTGTATGAAACGCCGAATAAGACCACCGGCGCGTATGCGACCGGCATCTACGGCGTTCACCCGTATATGCTGCTGAATTTCACCGGTCAATTGGGCGACGTATTCACGCTTGCGCATGAAGCCGGGCACTGCCTGCACACCTTGTACTCCGACACGCAGCCGTATGTAAACAAGGATTACCCGATTTTCCTCGCGGAGATTGCCTCCACCGTCAACGAAAACGTGCTGATGCGCGGGCTGATGGCGGAATGCGACACTTCCGTGCCGGAAGGCCGGCGGCAAAAGGCTTTCCTCATCAATCGTTTTCTGGAGGAATTCCGTGGGACGGTATTCCGCCAAACCATGTTTGCGGAATTTGAATGGAAAGCGCACACGATGGCGGAAGCCGGAGAACCGCTGACCGCCGATGCGCTGTGCGGCGTGTACCACCGGCTGCTGGTGGATTATTTCGGGCCGGATGTCGTCATTGACGAGTATATGGACTGGGAATGGGCGCGCATCCCGCATTTTTACAATGCGTTTTATGTGTTCAAATACGCCACCGGCTTTTCTGCCGCGACGGCCATCACCGCCAACCTGCTGAACGGCGGCGACCGCCAGCCCTATCTGGACTTTCTGCACGCCGGCGGCAGCGACTACCCGGCGGAAACGCTGCGCCGCGCAGGCGTGGATATGTCCACACCCGCCCCGGTACAGGCGGCGCTGGACGAATTTGCCCGCATGGTGGACGAAATGGAGCGGCTTCTCGACCAATAAACAAAAAGGTGCCCTCTGCCGAAATCGCATTTTCGGCAGAGGGCACTCGGTATACACCGATCGTCCATCCACGCGCCTGTGAGGTATCGGATCTATGAATTTGAAAGAACGCGCTGAAAAATTGCAGCGGGATATTCCGGCGATATGGCTGGTTTTGCGGCATAAACAGACGCCGTTGCCGGCCAAAATACTGGCCGCCGCTACGGTTGCCTACGCTCTGTCGCCCATTGACCTGATACCGGATTTTATTCCGGTTTTGGGTTATCTGGACGACGTGCTGCTTCTGCCCCTTCTGATTTCGCTGACGATAAAGCTCATCCCGGTGGAAATTTTGGAGGCATGCCGTGCGCAGGCGGAAACCATGTGGACAGACGGCCGGCCGAAAAAGTGGTATTACGCCCTCCCGATCCTGCTTTTCTGGGCATTTCTCCTGTTCCTCATCCTGAAAGCCGTCTGGTTATAAGCGGCGGCGAACGATTTTTACGACTTATCGCCGGATTTGGCGATCAGCGCGCACAGATAGCCGAACAGAATCGCCGCGGAAATGCCGCCGGCCGCCCCGGTGACACCGCCGGTCAGCGCACCGAGCAGGCCCTTCTCCTGTACCGCCTCCTGCGCGCCTTTGGCCAGCGTATAGCCGAATCCGGTCAACGGCACCGTTGCACCCGCGCCGGCAAACTCCACCAACGGTTCATACAGCCCCACCGCTGTCAGCGCCACACCGGCTGTGACGAACAGCACCAGAATGCGCGCCGGCGTCATCATCGTCAGATCGATCAGCAATTGCCCGATCACGCAGATCGCACCGCCCACAACAAAGGCCTTCACCAACATCAGCCAATCCATTCTAAGCCCTTCCCCTCTTTGAATCTGCAAGTTTTTCCTGCCTGTTGTTGAAGCTATTTTTTGCAGGAGAACAAAAATTATGCAGACATATAAAAGAAAACGGGAATTTACCCGCGTGCAGCCGAATCGGTGTGCAACAGCCGCCGCGTTTTTCATAACTTTTCCCGCTGCGCAGAAACGAAACACGGTATTCTCGACAAAAATCACATTCCTTCGCTTTTCCGCTTGACAACTGCCGCCCGGATAGTGTAATATAAAAGAAATCTATAAGTACAGACGATGACAGGGACAAATCCTGCGTGTGCGGGTTTCAGAGAGCTGCCGGGTGGTGTGAGGCAGTCAAAACCGCGCGGGAATCTCACCCTTGAGTTTTCCCCCGAACGCGATACGCCGGTAGGCGGGAACGGATGCCCTCCGTTACAGGGGACAGCATTCGGCGCGTACTGCGCGTCTGATGCACGGAGCGGTCACTGCTGTGCAGGGACAACAAGAGTGGTACCACGGAGGAGTAACCTTCGTCTCTTATATGGGAGGCGAAGGTTTTTTGTATTTTGAAACATCAGAAAGGATGCATCGCATTGAAACTCAACGGTTCCGATATTTTGGTAGAATGCTTGCTGGAACAGGGCGTGGATACGGTTTTCGGATATCCGGGCGGTTCCGTACTCAACATTTATGATGCCTTGTACAAATACCGCGATCGCCTTACCCATGTGCTGACCGCCCATGAGCAGGGCGCCTCACATGCGGCGGACGGGTATGCCCGCTCGACCGGCAAGGTCGGCGTGTGCATCGCCACCTCCGGCCCCGGCGCGACCAATCTGGTGACCGGCATCGCCACCGCCTACATGGATTCGATTCCGATCGTCGCAATCACCGGTAACGTATCGGTTTCGCTGCTCGGGCGCGACTCGTTTCAGGAAGTGGATATTACCGGCATTACCATGCCGGTAACCAAGCACAATTTCATCGTCAAATCCGTGGAAGAACTGGCGGACACCGTACGCAGCGCGTTTCTGATCGCGCAGAGCGGCCGCCCCGGCCCGGTTTTGATCGATATCCCCAAAGACGTGACCGCGGCAATCACGGACTATGAGCCGCAGCCTGCGGTCACCCCCCGTCCGTACACGCCGCCCAAAGAGGAGCGGCTGGAAATGGCGCTGGAGTTGCTGCGCACCTGTGAGCGCCCGCTGATCTATTTCGGCGGCGGCATGATCTCCTCCGGCGCGGAGGAGGAGCTGCTTGCCCTTGCCACACAGCAGGATATCCCGGTTTGTTCGTCCATGATGGGGCTGGGCGGCTTTCCCGCCGCGCACCCGCTGTGGCTGGGCATGGTGGGGATGCACGGCACCTTGGCTGCCAACCGCGCCGCACGGGAATGCGATATGCTGCTGGTTTGCGGCGCGCGTTTTTCCGACCGCGTCGCCGGCAACCGCACCGGCTTTGCGCCGAACGCCAAGGTCGTCCACATCGACATCGACCATGCCGAATTTGATAAAAACGTGGCGGCCGCCGTCCGTCTGGCCGGCAACCTGAAAGACGTCCTGGCGCTGCTCGCACAGCGCAGCCAGCCGCGGCAACACACCGCATGGGTAACGGACACCGCTGCCTGCAAGCGCACCTATACTCCCGACTGGTCAAATGCGGAAGCCGTCCCCGACCCGCTCGCCATCCTGTACAAGCTGCGTGAGCTGACCGATGACGACGTGGTAATCGCCACCGATGTCGGGCAGCATCAAATGTGGACGGCACAGCATTTTGAGATCCGCCGTCCGCGCACCTTTCTGACCTCGGGAGGTCTGGGGACGATGGGCTACGGGCTGGGCGCTGCCATCGGCGGACAATACGGCTGTCCGAACAGCCGCACCGTTTTGATTTCCGGCGACGGCAGCTTCCATATGAACCTCAACGAGCTGACCACGCTGGCCTCCTATAATCTGCCGATCGTCGTACTGGTCATGAACAACCGTGTGCTGGGCATGGTGCGGCAGTGGCAAAAAACCTTCTACGGCAGCCGCTTTTCCGCCACCGACCCGCACCGCAAAACCGATTTGGTCAAGCTGGCGGAGGCATTCGGCTGCACGGGTATGCGCATCACCAAAACCGGCGATATCGAGCCGGTTCTGCGCGCTGCGCTGGCGGCAAACGGCCCGGTCGTAGTGGACTGCCAGATTTCTCCGGACGCCAACGTGCTGCCCATGATCCCGCCCGGCGGCACCGTCGCCGACATCATTGAGGAAATGTGAGGAGGGCTCGGCAATGAAACAAAATCAAATGGTCTTTTCGGTTTTGGCCGTCAACCACACCGGCGTCCTGTTGCGGCTGTGCGGCCTGTTCTCGCGCCGCGGCTTCAACATCGACTCGCTGGTCGCCTGCACCACCGAAACGCCGGAATATTCCCGGATCACCGTCGTCGTTACCGGCGACGACGCCACCTTTGCCCAGCTGATCCGGCAGCTGCTCAAGCTGGAGGACATCGTCAAGGTCGAGGCACTGGAGCCGGCCAACTGCACCAACAGCGAGCTCCTGCTGATCAAGGTCGGCGCGGAGAAAGCTAACCGCAGCGCGGTTTTGAAAGCGGCCCAAGCCTACGGCAGCCGCGTGCTGGATATCGGCGAAACCACCATCACCATTGAAATGACCGGCCAAACCGAAGAGGTTGACCGCTTTATTGCGCACATGGAGCGTTTCGGCATCGTCGAAATGGCGCGCACCGGCATCACCGCGCTGGAGCGCGGCGACAGCACGATCCGCGATATGCGTGAATAACACGAATGGAAAAAGGAGAGATCGACCATGGGAATGACCATGACGCAAAAAATTCTGGCGGCGCACGCCGGACTGCCGTCCGTGAAAGCCGGACAGCTAATCGAAGCAAAGCTCGACCTGTGCCTGGGCAACGACATCACCGCGCCGGTCGCAATCAACGAATTTGAACGCTGCGGCGCGTGCCATGTATTTGACAAAAGCCGCGTGGCACTGGTCATGGACCACTTCACACCGAACAAAGACATCAAGGCGGCGGAGCAGGTCAAGCGCACCCGCGAATTCGCACAGCGGCACGACATCGAGTATTTTTACGACGTCGGGCGCATGGGCATTGAGCACGCGCTGCTGCCGGAGCAGGGACTGGTCGGCCCCGGCGACTGCATCATCGGTGCGGACAGCCACACCTGCACCTACGGCGCGCTCGGCGCGTTTTCCACCGGCGTAGGCTCGACCGATCTCGCGGCGGGCATTGCCACGGGAAAAACCTGGTTCAAGGTACCGTCCGCGCTGAAAATCGTGCTGACCGGCAAACCCGGCCGCTTTGTCACTGGCAAGGACGTCATCCTGCACCTCATCGGCCGCATCGGCGTGGACGGCGCTCTCTATCGTTCACTGGAATTCACCGGTGACGGCGTGGCGCACTTGAGCATGGACGACCGCCTGTGCATCGCCAACATGGCGATCGAAGCAGGCGCGAAAAACGGCATTTTCCCGGTGGACGAGGTCACCAAAGCCTACATAGCCGGGCGTTTCCGCCGCGAACCGGTCGTGTTTGAGGCGGATGCCGACGCGGAATACGACGAGATCGTCACCATCGACCTGACCGCGCTGCGTCCCACCGTTTCTTTCCCGCACCTGCCGGACAACACCCGCACGATCGACGAATGCGCCGGTCAGGTGGAAATCCAGCAGGTCGTTATCGGCTCCTGCACCAACGGGCGTATCGAAGACATGCGCGCGGCGGCGGAGATACTCAAAGGCCGCAAGGTGCACCCGAATGTGCGCTGCATCATCATCCCGGCCACCCAGCAAATCTGGAAACAGGCGATGCACGAAGGGCTGTTCGACATCTTCATCGACGCGGGCGCGGTGGTATCCACCCCGACCTGCGGCCCCTGTCTCGGCGGGCACATGGGGATTCTCGCCGCCGGTGAACGCGCGGTGTCCACGACCAACCGCAATTTTGTCGGGCGCATGGGACACGTGGACAGCGAAGTCTATCTCGCCAGCCCGTATGTGGCGGCCGCTTCTGCCGTGGCCGGCAAAATCGCCGATCCCGCCAGCCTGTGATTTTTGAAAGGATGCGTTATATATGATTGCACAAGGTACAGTTCATAAATACGGTGATAACGTGGATACCGACGTTATCATCCCCGCGCGCTATCTGAACACCTCCAAGCACGAGGAGCTGGCCGCACACTGCATGGAGGACATCGACAAGGACTTTGTACACAAGGTCAAGGCCGGCGACATCATGGTTGCAACCAAAAATTTCGGCTGCGGCTCTTCGCGTGAGCATGCCCCCATCGCCATCAAGGCGAGCGGTATCTCCTGCGTGATCGCTTCCACGTTTGCCCGCATTTTTTACCGCAACGCCATTAACATCGGGCTGGCGATTCTGGAATGCGAGGAAGCCGCGCAGGATATCGCCGCCGGCGACGAGGTCAAGGTGGATTTTGACACCGGGCGTATCGACAATTTGACCACCGGCAAGGTGTATCAGGCTGAACCGTTCCCGCCCTTCATCCAGAACATTATCCAAAAAGGCGGCCTGCTCGCCTCCATCCAAAGCGAACTTTAAAACACTCCACCGCCGTTCTTTCAAAAAAAGCAGCCGTTTGCAGAAATTTTTCGTTCTGCAAACGGCTGCTTTTATACTAAAATCCGATTCTAAAAGCGAACCCTATCATTCCAGCGGAGAGCCGCAATATTCGCAAACCGCCATCTTGCCCGGTATAATGGTATTAGTCGCCCCGCAGCTGCGGCAGCGCACCGCTTTGGGCACGGCAGGAGCGGGAACGGCTGTTGCGGGCGGTGTATAGGGCGTATAAAGCGGCGGTACAGTCTGCGGCTGTTCTGCCACGACCACCATACGCCGGTTCATATCCAGATAGGTGTTGATAAAATACTTTTTGCTGATGAGCGTCTGCATATCCGTTACCACCTGCATATAGGTAGTCGGGTAGGCAGCCGACAAGCCCTCCAGCGTGCGCTCACCCGAGGCCAACAGCACCGTGTAGCGCGTATATTTTTCAAACAGCCGGTCGCGCTGCTTCGCTTCAAAGAAAAGCCACACACCGATTCCGGCGCAGACGGGCACTGCCGCGAACATCGTGGAATCCGAAAACAGCGTCAACAGCAAATACAAACCGCCGAGGCCAAGCAAAACATATGCAGCGATTCGGAAGCCCTTTCCGTCGCGTTTCTGCACGTTGCCCTCATTGATTTTTTTAAAGAGGAAAAACAACCCGACCGGCCAAAAAACAACCAGCAGTACGATCACCAGCGCCCAGGAAGTCTCCTTTGGCGGCTGACGGTTTGGCGGAACCGGAGGCGGCAAGGGCGTATTATACGGCATATTGGGAACCATCATGTTTCCGCCTTTCGTCCGGTATTATTGGTCGTCTCCTACGAGCTTTTTGCCGCATTCCAAGCAAAATTTCGGGGAACCTTCTATTTTCGCCCCGCAGTTCGGGCAAGTCTTCTGCAAGGACACGCCGCATTCGGGACAAAACTTCGCGTTCGGTTTGTCCAGCATGGCGCCGCAAGCCGGACAGGGAACCGGCAGCACCTTGCCGCACACCGGGCAAGTCGTTGCGTTCAGCGGCAGATCAGCGCCGCATTCGGGACAGGGATCATACCGGTCGCCGCATTCGGGACAGAATTTGGACGTCGGCTTGAGCAGCGCCCCGCATTTGTTGCAATGGATCTCCGCCGCGGGCGCTTCTTCGTTTTCCTTGTGCGTATCGAATCCGCACGTGGAACAAAAGCGCTTGCCGGCATCCATCGGCGCCTGACATTTCGGGCAGGGCTTTGTTGCCGTCGTATTCAGATTCTGCGCGATGCCGCTGAAAGCGCTGCCCATCGGGCCGCCCATCGCTACGCCCATGCCCAGTCCCATTCCTGCGCCCATCAGGCCGGAAGAAGCAGCACCGGGATTTTTTGCCGCGCCTTCGAGCGTATCAAACGAACGCTCCTGCTGGTAGTTGTAGCCGACAATATCCATTTCGGCACGCTTGGCGAGCGCATCCTTCAGCTTTTTGACCGCCGGATCGTCCTCCGGCACGCTGACGTCGTTCACATAAAAATTCACCAGATCGATGCCGTATTCCGCCATCACCGGCTGCATTTTCTCGTTCAGATATCCGGACAGTTCATCGAGATACGCGTTGATCTCCATGATGCTGACCTGCTTATGTACCAGATAGGAGGAAATCGCATCCTTCGCCTTGGTCAGATACAGCCCACGGAAATACTGCACAAGGTTGTCCTTGTTCATTGCCGGCATCGTCCCGACCAGCTTGGTCAGGAAAGCGCGCGAATCCGCAATGCGGATCCCGAACTGGCCAAACGACCGCACCGGTACAAAAATGCCGTATTTGGGATCCTGCAGCTGGATGGGCGTGGAGGTTCCCCATTTAATATCCAGCGAGTGGACCTTGTTGACATACCATACCTCCGCCGTAAACGGTGAACGGCCGCCGAACGGCAGATTGATGATCTTATTGAGCAGCGGTATATTGGCTGTGGACAACGTGTGACGTCCGCTGGTGAACAGATCCAGCGCCTTACCGCCCTTAAACAAAACCGCTTCCTGCGACTCGTTGACAATCAGCTGCGTCCATGTTCCCAGTTCTTCATTGGGAAATTTCCATGCAAACACATCCGGAGTACCGTTATACTTGACAACCTCGACAATCGCCATTTTTATTGCCCCTCTCTATGGTTAATCCGCATTGCGCTGTATATAACCGCGCACCAACATAATCAGTACCAGCAGCACCGCATATATTGCCAGCGCGATCAGCTGGATACTCAAATACACATTCAGCGGCAGAGCCAGCCAGGCGCTGCCCACAATCCCGATCACACCCACCGCCGCCATATACAGCACCGACAGGATGACCAGCGGCACAGCCGCTGCCAGCGGGCTCCGCTTATGCGAGGCCGCGCGTTCGGTGACAAGAAAAGCCACGACCACAGAGAATC
>CATWUX010000089.1 GCA_958354085.1 uncultured Oscillospiraceae bacterium
TATCACTATGGATTTTTCTTTTATGTGTCCAACTTCATTTTACAATTAACCAAAATTTTTCAAATGAAAAGATCTGTTATTACGACGATCTCTATGCTGGAAATATTGAAATTAGTCCACTTAAAACGGCCAGCAAAAATTTTGCCTCAATCGAAACGCCTCCCGTGCTTGCCTGTTTATTGAGGATAAAAAATCAGCCGAAATTTGTGGGACATCTTCCTTCTTTGCATAGATTGCTGGAAATTGTTTCCTCTTTCGTTTCACAAAACAGTGACGATACAGCATCCTCCATGTTTTTGCTTAGCCTGACACAATATGTATTTGATTTTTATAAAATTAAGTATGCCATCCGTCCTTCTCTAACGGTAATTGATCTTTTCACAGAATCCGATGAAGCCGCATTTTATAAATTTTATGAATTGCTCGATAGTTTTCTTGTAAATATGCACTGATTACAAAGCGCAACAATCTTTACATAGAGGAGGGACGGCATGAATCGCGGCAAAAAAGCACTGGAAATAGTTTTGCATACCCTATGTACGCTTTTTGTCTGCATAACGGCTAATTGTGCCTATATTGTCAAAAATTCCCCCTGGTCAATTCCCTTGTTCATGGCCATGTTGGTCACCGCTGCCGTTTTACCCTTATACTCCGCAGAAGCCTTTCCGAACACGGCCATGAAAATTTGCAGCTACGGTACAAACTGTCTGAAGATTTTTTTGATTTCGACTTTTGCATCCACGATTTATCTTCTGGCGGCTATATCTTCCTTCTTTCGCGGGCAATGGATTCTATGGATTGTCAGCGTCATCGTTTGCTTTTGCGTGGAGTCGATTATTTTTTGGATCGGAATCATCAGTGTATATTGTACTTCTATACAGCTCGGCATCAAATACCGCGTATTGGGTATCGCTTTTGGCATGGTGCCTATTGTGCATATCATCATGCTGGGCAAAATCATCCGCATCACGACCGCAGAAATCCATTTTGAGATTGATCGGCACAAGCGCAATATGCAGCGGCGCCAAGAGCAGATCTGCCATACGCGATATCCCATTCTGCTTGTTCATGGGGTATTTTTGCGAGACTGCCGCTATTTCAATTACTGGGGAAGGATCCCGAAGGAATTGTCAGATAACGGAGCACAGATATATTACGGAGAACATCAATCGGCCTCTTCCATAGAATCTTCTGCGCTTGAATTAGCGGAAAGAATCAAAAGCATCGTACAGGAAACCGGCTGTGAAAAGGTAAATATTATCGCGCACTCGAAGGGCGGGCTGGACTGCCGCTATGCGATTAGTCATACCGATGCTGCGGATTATATTGCATCGCTCACCACGATCAATACACCGCACCGCGGCTGTAAATTCGCGGACTATCTTTTAAATAAGATACCCAACGCAGTCGTACAAAAAGTTGCCGATACATACAATGCGGCACTTCGAAAATTCGGCGACCAAGCTCCCGATTTTATTTCCGCTGTGCGCGATCTGACCTCGGAGCGCTGCCGGACGTTGGATCAGCAGCTGTCCGCCCCAAAGGATATGTATTGCAGCAGCGTCGGCTCTAAATTGAATCATGCCGCAAGCGGAAAATTTCCCTTGAATTTTTCTTATCCTCTTGTGAAATATTTCGATGGCCCCAACGACGGTTTGGTAGGAGAGGATTCTTTTCGCTGGGGTGAAAAGTATACGTTTCTGACCGTTACGGGCAAAAGAGGCATTTCGCATGGCGATATGATAGATTTAAACCGAGAAAACATTCCCGAATTTGATGTGCGGGAGTTTTATGTGCGTTTGGTCTCGGATTTGAAAGAACGCGGATTGTAAACCGTATTTTCAATTTTCATACGGAAAAAGGAGCCGATTTCAAACGGCTCCTTTTTTGCTGCTTTTCTATTAAAAAAATGTCATTTGGCTGGTAGCCGGCAAGCTGCCTAACGCACCGAGCTGCCGCAGCGATTCGACCACGGCTTTGGAGATGCCGCTGCGCTGCTGCAAATCGTCGCAGGAAATGTACGGACCGCCCTCGCGCGCATCCATCAGCCCCTGCGCCGCCGCGCCTCCCAGACCTTTGACGGCGCTGAACGGCAAGCGGATCTTGCCGTCCTCCATCAGGAATTTGTAGGTGTGCGATTTGTACAGATCAACCGGCAGATACTCGATTCCCCGCGCCATGGATTCATAGATAACGTGCAGCGTTTCCGCCTGAGACTGCTCCTTGGCGGAAGCCTCCTTGCCGCGGTTGCGGATGTCGTCCATCAGCATTTTGACCGCCTGCTTGCCTTTCTGTACAGGCTCCGCGTCAAAATCTTCGCCGCGTCCCGTAAAATACGCCGCATAATACTCCGCCGGACGATGCACCTTATACCACGCCACACGCAAGGCCGCAATAATATAGGCCGCCGCGTGCGCCTTCGGGAACATATATTTGATCTTCATGCAGGATTCGCGGTACCAGTCCGGTACGCCGTGCTCCTTCATGGCGGCAAAATGCTCTTCGGTCAGCAGCTTGGTCGCGTTGCCCTTACGCACGATTTCCATGATTTTAAACGCCATTTTCGGCTCCAGCCCTTTGTGCATCAGGTACGTCATAATGCTGTCACGCGTACCGATCACCTCAGAAATCGTACATTGGCCGGAATCGATCAGATCTTTCGCGTTGCCCAGCCACACATCCGTGCCGTGAGACAGGCCGGAAATTTGCAGCAAGTCGGCAAAGGTTTTCGGCTTGGCGTCCAGCAGCATCTGCCGCACGAACGGCGTCCCCATTTCGGGAATAGACAGCGTGCCGGTGGTGCAGTCTATCTCCTCCGCCGTCACCCCCAGCGGCTCCGGCGAGGTAAACAGCTTGTACACCTCCGGGTCGGACATATTCACGTCCATAACGCTGATACCGGTGTATTCCTCCAGATATTTGTAGATAGTGGGGATCACATGCCCCAGATTATCCAGCTTCAAGATTGTGTCGTGGATAGAATGGAAGTCAAAGTGCGTGGTGATGATATCCGAATTGGGATCGTCCGCCGGATGCTGCACCGGCGTAAAATCTTCCGCCTCATAATCGTTGGGAACGACCACCATGCCGCCGGGGTGCTGACCGGTCGTGCGCTTGATGCCGGTGCAGCCCTGCGACAGGCGGGCAATTTCCGCATTGCTGAGTACCAGACCGCGCTCCTCCGCGTATTTTTTCACATAACCGAACGCCGTTTTTTCCGCAACGGTGGAAATCGTACCGGCTTTGAACACATGGTCGCTGCCGAACAGTGATTCGGTGTATTTGTGCGCGTGCAGCTGGTATTCGCTGGCGAAGTTGAGGTCGATATCCGGCGCCTTGTCGCCATCAAAGCCAAGGAAGGTTTCAAACGGAATCTCATGTCCGTCGCGGCCGAGTATTTCGCCGCAGACCGGGCATTTCTTCTCCGGCAGATCAAATCCAGAACCGACCTCGCCATGCTCAAAGAACTCTGAATACTTGCACTTTTTGCAGACATAATGGGGCACCAGCGGATTCACCTCGGAGATTCCCGCCATATTCGCCACGAAAGATGAGCCGACCGATCCACGCGAACCGACCAGATACCCGTTTTCCACCGAATTGTGTACGAGCTTCTGCGCGATCATATACAGCACGGCAAAGCCATGCTTAATGATCGAGGTCAGCTCGCGATCAAGGCGTTTAGCGACGATTTCCGGAACGGGATCGCCGTAAATCTCTTTTGCACGTCCCCAGGTGATCTCCTGCAGCTCCTTATCCGCGCCCTCGATGAAGGGCGGGAAGGTTCCCTCCGGGATCGGACGGATCTCCTCCACCATATCGGCAATGCGGTTGGTGTTTTCGATCACAACCTCGTGCGCTTTTTGCTCGCCGAGATAGGTAAATTCCGCGAGCATTTCTTCCGTTGTGCGCAAATACAACGGCGCCTGCTGATCGGCGTCGGTAAAGCCTTGCCCTGCCATCAGAATGCGGCGGTACACCTCATCCTCCGGATCCATAAAGTGTACGTCACAGGTCGCGCACACGGGGATATTCAGCTTCTCGCCCAACCGCACGATGGTGCGGTTAAAGTCCTTGAGCTGCTCCTCGCTGCTGACCGTGCCGTCTCGCAGCATAAACTGGTTGTTGCCCAACGGCTGGATCTCCAGAAAATCATAGAATTTTGCTATGTCGCACAGCTCGCCCCATGGCTTGCCGTCCAGCACGGCGCGAAACAGCTCGCCCTGCTCGCAGGCGCTGCCCACAATCAAGCCCTCCCGGTGTTCCAGCAGCTTGGTTTTGGTGATGCGCGGCTTGCGATAGAAATTGTGCAGATGCGACCAGGAAATCAGTTTGTACAGATTTTTCAGTCCGGTCAGGTTTTGGGCAAGCAGGATCATGTGATACGGGCGCGCCTTTTTGGTGTCGATGCCGGACAACATCGTATTGATATCCGCGACCGTTTCGATTCCGCGCGTTTCTTTCATGTCCCGCGCGAGATGCACGAAAATATCCGCCAGCACCTTGGCGTCGTCGCAGGCGCGGTGATGATTGAACGGCTCCAGCTTCAGATGCGCCGCAACCGTATCCAGTTTATGATTTTTCAGCGACGGATACAGCGCGCGGGCGATCGGCACGGTATCCACCGCCGTGAACGCATACGGCATTTCGCAGCGGGCGGCTGCCGCCTTGACAAAGCCCGTATCAAAACCGGCATTGTGCGCAACCAGCACCGTGATCTCGCCGCAGAAAGCGTAAAACGCCTCCAGCGCTTCCCGTTCTTTCGGCGCATCCTGCACCATCTCGTCCGTGATACCGGTCAACTCGGTGATCTTCGGCGGGATGGGGCGCTCCGGGTTGACAAACGTGTTAAAGCTCTCCACCCCTTCGCCCGCGTGCATACGCACCGCGCCGATCTCGGTGATCCGCTCATTCTGGGCGGACAGGCCGGTGGTCTCGAGGTCAAAGACAATAAAATCGCCGTTGAGCGGTTCGCCGGACGTTCCCGTGACAACCGGCAGGCTGTCGTTGATATAGTAGGCTTCCACGCCGTACAGGATTTTGATCGGCGTTCCCTTTTTCTTTGCCTTGGCAGCCGCATTCATCGCCTCGGGGAACGCCTGCACGACGCCGTGATCGGTAATAGCGATCGCCTTATGTCCCCACGACGCAGCGCGCAGGATCATGGCCTCCGCGTCGCTGACGCCGTCCATCGCCGACATTTTGCTGTGCAGATGCAGCTCCACACGCTTTTCCTCTGCCAGATCCTGCTTGATATACCGCGCCACAACCGCAATCGCCTTTGGACGCAAAATGTTGTTTTTCGCCCATTCGTTATAGTCGTATGTACCGCAGACCAAAACGCAGGCACCGTTTTTGACCGCCTCCATGGCTTCGATTTTGGCTTTATCGCGCTTGTAATCCATCCATGCGTTGACCGTGATGGAGTTGGTCGTATCGCTGATATGGAAAGAATAGCCGATCTTGCTGCCGTCCTTGCTGTCCCGCGTTTCCACGCCGAACACTTCGCCCCAGACCGTGATCGTACTGCCATCCGCTTCCACCGTTTTCAGCGGTGTGGGACGCTCGCGGATCGGAGCGCCAAACACCATCTGTGCAGTTTCCAGATAGATCGGCAGCCCGTCCCGCGGCGGGTGTGTAGGATCTGCCGGCGCTTTGGGCTTGGGAACCTCGCCGGGCGCCGCCGGAGCCGCTGCCGGAGAAGACGCCGCGGCCGCCCGTGTTGCCGCCGCAGCTGCGGCCGCCTCCTGCTCCGCCTGCGCCATCATCGCCTTATAATGCTCGTCCTCGGTATTCACATCCGTTTCCCCGTCGAATTCCAGCTGCACCGACCGTCCAAACAGTGAACGCACCATTTGCGCAAGCAGCACATCCGTCTTGGTGGCGCGCAAAATGTTCAACCCGCCGTGGCGCAGCGTGATAATCATGCGCTCGCCCTCCAGCCTGCACACCGCATCGTCAAACGTGCCGTTAACCGCCGTACTGCGGCGGCGCAGAAACGCCACAATCGTCGGGAAACACGCCTCGCTGAGCAGCGCGGCCGGATAGTGCGGCGACAGCTCCACCGCCTCTGTCGGCACGCCGTGTGCGATGGCGTTCTCCGCCTCCGCGATCTTGGCAAATTCCACAAACCGCTCCAACACGATCTCCGACCGGATAAGGCGGTTGCTCCGATCCACCTGAAGGCTCTGCACCTGAGCCGCCGCAAACATTTCCAGCAGCGCCGAGTCGGTTATATACGCGCCGAATACATCTTTAAACAGGGGATAACTCATAACCGTGCAAACCTGACCTTTCCAAGAATCAGCGGGTTCCCGTCCCGCAAAACACCTGTCTGCGCTTTTTTTACAACGCGTCGATCTCTTTCATCAGCTCGTCCACGATAGCGCTTTCCTCCACCGTGCGGACGATCTCGCCTTTTTTGAAAATAACCGCTTTCCCCTTGCCGCCCGCGATGCCGATATCCGCCTCACGCGCCTCACCTGGGCCGTTGACGATACAGCCCATCACCGCCACCGTGATCGGCTTACGCACGCCGCGCAGGCGCTCCTCAACCTGTCCGGCAATGCCGATCAGGTCGATGCTTGTGCGCCCGCAGGTCGGGCAGGACACCAGCATCGCGGAGCCGGTACGCAGTCCGATGCCGCGCAGAATATCCTCGCCCGCAGCGACCTCCCGCACCGGATCCGCCGTCAGCGATACCCGGATCGTGTCGCCGATACCCTGCAGCAGCAGAGCGCCGATGCCGGCGGCGGATTTGATCAGCCCCATGCGCTCGGTGCCCGCCTCGGTCACACCGACGTGCAGCGGATAGTCGCAGACCGCCGCGGTCAGCTGATACGCCCGCACCATCGTGGGCACATCGGAGGATTTGATGGACAGAACAATGTCTGTAAAATCGAATTTTTCGAGCAGCGAGGCATGGTACAGCGCGCTGTACCGCATGGCCTCCGCCGTGGGATGACCGTATTTCGCCAGAATCTCCTTTTCCAGCGAACCGGCGTTCACGCCGATGCGGATGGGGATATTCCGGCTGCGGCACGCGTCCGCCACTGCCTTGACGCGATCCTCGCCGCCTATGTTTCCGGGATTGATACGGATTTTATCCACGCCCGCCGCCGCACATTCCAGCGCCAAACGATAATCAAAGTGTATATCCGCCACGATCGGTACCCCGACCGCCTGCTTGAGCGCGTCGATCAGCCGCACAGCCTGTGCATCCGGCACCGCCACGCGCAAAATGTCCACGCCCGCCTGTTCCAGCCGGCGTGCCTGCTCCACGTTGCCCGCGACATCCGCCGCCGGTACGTTCAGCATCGACTGCACCGTGACCGGATGTCCGCCGCCGACCGGTACTTTCCCCACATATACGGTTTTGGTATTTCGCCGTTCCATAGTCTCTCTGTCCTTTCTGCACTTTCCGAGAAACGGAAAAGCAGGGCGAGGACATTTCCCCGCCCCGCGCTGTATTATCCGCCCGCAATCATGCGGGAAATATCGCTGAATGTCACGATAATCATCAGGCCGAACAACAGCAACAGCCCAATGAAATGCACCATACTTTCATATTTTGCGGGGATCGGGCGGCGGAATATGCCTTCAAACGCGAGAAACAGCAGCCGCCCGCCATCCAACGCCGGCAGCGGCAGCAGGTTGAAGATGCCCACATTGACCGTGATCATAATGACCATCATCAGCAGATTGCGCACGCCGTCCATCGGATCCGGCTGCGTCACCACACCGGCCACTGCGTCTCCAATCGCATCCACCGTGCCAACCGGGCCTGCCAGATCGTTGAGGCCGAATTTGCCGGTCAGCAGATCGCCCAGCGTCCGCCAGATCATGATTGCAACCGAGTATTCGGTTTTCGCCGCCTGCGACAGCGTATTCAGCACCGTCGGCTTGACACCCAGCACGATAAAGTCGTAAATCAGGATACGCTGTCCCGTCTCCTCGTCGGTTTTCAGCTCGAAAGTCACGCCCGGCAGCAGGTTTTTCTGCTTTACGCCATCCACCGTACGATTGACGAGAATGTCAAACACGCCGTCCTCGTCACTTTGCAGCAGCATCACCAGATCGTATTCCGTCATCACACGTTTTCCGTTGATTTTCAGAATCTCGTCGCCGCCGCGCAGGCCGGTTTTATAGCTGGAGGCCGTTTCCGGCACACGAGCCAGCGTGGTCGTCGAATACAGCCGATCGCCGGCCGCGTTCGCCGGCGTACACGCACCGAAATAGACCACCAGCAGTGCAAACCCCAGCACCAGATTCATCGCCGCGCCGGCGATCACGATGAGCACCCGCCGCCAAACCTTCTTTTGATAAAACGCCCGTCCGTCCGCTGAAGCCGGCTGTTCCGCCGCTTCTTGCGCATCCTCCGCTTCATTCAGCGGCACCTCTGCAGCCGGCAGACTTTCGGGCCGTGTCCCGCCTGCGCCGGCGCTCGGCACCGAGGAAGGGCCGTTTGCATCGGCATCCTCGCCCTCCATCGCGCAAAAACCGCCGATTGGAAACAAACGGATGGTATATTTGGTTTCCTTTTTGCCAAAAGACAACAGCTGCGGTCCCATGCCGATGGCGAATTCGTTGACCTTCACGCCCATCCATTTCGCGACCAGCATATGTCCCAACTCATGCACGAGAATAATGATGCCGAATATCAGAATGGCTGCCGCGATCTTTCCGACAGTCAATAAAATGCCAGCGATAACCAACACCTCAATTTCTTTCGTGGACCGCTGCGCGGACACGCGCACGGCAGTCACGATCAATTTCCAGCACATCCTCCACCGTCTGCGGCGTCGGAAGCGCGCGCTCCAGCACGGTGCCAACCAGGCGCGGAATATCGGAAAAACCGATCTTCCCGTCAAGGAACAAGGCCACCGCCTGTTCGTTGGCGCCATTCACCGCCGCAGGATACAAACCGCCGCGTGTGATCGCTTCCCGACACAGGTTCATGCAGGGGAAAGTGGCATAATCCGGCGAAAAGAAAGTCAGCTTTCCCCACTCCGGCAGGCTCAGCCGCCGCACGGGAGACGGCACGCGATGCGGCCACGTCAGCGCATACTGGATCGGGATACGCATATCCGGCACGCCCAGCTGAGCGAGCACCGAGTTATCATCGTATTCCACCAGCGAATGTACCACGCTTTCCCGATGCACCACGATATCTATTTTTTCCGGCGGCATATCAAATAACCACCGGGCTTCA
>CATWUX010000090.1 GCA_958354085.1 uncultured Oscillospiraceae bacterium
GATGAAAGCTTTCAATCAGATTTTAGTATAAAACAAGCGAAGGCACCGTTTGGTGCCTTCGCTTGTTTTAAAATGGCAATACTTCCCGTTGGCCGCCGAAAAACACGGTGGCGGCGGTGAAACCGGCATCCTGCGCGAGCCGGGCAGCTTCCGCCAGCCCCGCGCCCACATCCTTGGCAAAATGCGCGTCGGAGCCGAGCGTTATGAACTGTCCGCCCAGCTCATGAAAGCGGCGGATCAGCGGAGCGTCGGGCTGCGTGCAGCCGATCGACCCGCGCAGTCCGGAGGTGTTGATCTCCAGCGCCAGACCGCGATCGGCCATCACGCGGAAAATCGCGTCGATCGCGCTCTGCCAGCGCGTATAGTCGGCGGGGCGGCGCTGCGCGGGCATATAGCGGAACGGGTAGGTGAGATGGGCGAGCGTGTGGAAGCCGCCCCATTCGACCAGCCGCAGCACCGAGGCAAAATACGCGTCCATGGCTTCGCCGATGTCGAGATCGGTATAATCCGCATGATAGTAGTCCATGCCGCTTTCGGTCGTATGCTGGGAGGCAAGCACGTAATCGTAAGGATAGCGCGCCAGGATTTCCTGCGCATGGGGCAAATCATATAACGGTTCCCCCAGCTCAATACCGCGCGCGACCCGCAGCCTTCCGCGGTATTGTTCCTGTACGCGGGTTGCCGCTGCCCACGATTCCTGCGCCACGCGGTCGGGATCGCCGGCCAGATCCGGCACCATTTCCACATGGTCGGTAATGGCGATGGCCGGCAGACCGGCGGCGATCGCCGCCTCGCACGCCTGCTCGGCGGTCATCTCCGCGTCGAACGAGGCGCCGGTATGCATATGAAAATCCGCTGTTGTCATGTATGGTCGTCCTCTCTTGGTAATGACATCTCAAAACTTGTGAATGAATCCCGTTTGGGCACGGTGAAAGCCGCCGCTTTCCATGTGCGGACATTTTTTCTCATTATAGCCTTTTTTCGTTCTTTTGCCAAGATTTTTGCAGGTATTTTCGGCTTTTCACAAAGGGTAGTGACATTTCGCTGGTTTTCTGTTATAATGAAACATAATTTTGAAAAAATTTGCATTTTTCAAAAAGTGCTGTGGATATAGCGAGGATATGGGAGGTACCCTTATGCGAAATGTGCGGACGGGAAAGCGTTTCTTGGCGGCCGTTTCCCTTGTGATTTTGTGCGTTTGTCTTTTGCTCAGCGGCTGCAACGGCGGTGTGCGGATAGAGACTCCGTTGTCGGAAGAATCCTCATCCACCTCGCCTTCGGCTTTGCCGGAAAGCACGCAGCCGACCACCTCCGCCCTGACGGAGCCGTCCGAGGACGGAACGACGGCCGCTGTTTTATCCTCGGAGAAAACGATCCCGACCTTACCCTCCGGCGTCAATACAACGGCGCCCATCGTCACGGAAGAAACCGTGGCGCCGCCGGATTTTGTACCCACTACGCCGACCAAGGTTACGCCGCCGCCGGAAGAGCCTGTCATCAGCAAGGCGCTCACACCGCTGCAGCCGGAGGACTACTATGGTTATCAGCTGCTCAAGAAAAGCGGCGACAAAGATATGCTCAACGCCTACAGCGCCATTGCCGAAGCGGTGGGCGCGTATCAAACCCAAGTGGAGCTCTCCGCCAAGGGGATCAAGGTCACGCCGGAGGAATTCGCGCGGGTGTTCTATTATTATGTGGATGACTATCCGCAGCATTTCTGGCGGGAAAAAGGGTATTCTTATTCCTATTATACACTGCCGGGCAAGAAAGACCACATTGTTTCTGCGGTTACGCTGCAATTCAATATAAAAGCTGCCGATATTCCCGCGGCACGCGCCGCCATGGAAAAGAAAACGGCCGCTTTGCTGGACGGCCTGAACGGCAGCATGAGTGAATTTGAACGGGAACGGCTGCTGCACGACCGGTTGGTGAAATCCGTGGAGTACAGCAAAGCGACAGAACAGCCTGCGTCGGTGTATACGCTGTATGGCGCGCTTGTCAACGGCTCTGCCGTCTGCGAGGGGTATGCGCGTGCGTTCCAATATCTGATGTATCAGGCGGGTATCCCGTGCCTGATGGTGATCGGCAGCAGCCGCGGCGTGCCGCACGCGTGGAACATCGTGACCATCGACGGACAGCCCTATCACATGGATGCTACGTGGAATGATCAAGGGAAAGATACGCAGGGGGAGGATGTCATCCTGTATTTTTATTTCAACATCACCACGGCGCAGATCGAGCAGGATCATGCGATCACCTATGATTTCTTTAACGGTACGGATTACCAGACCAGCTACCCGGTGCCCGATTGTACAGCAACGGCGGCGGAATATCACAATCGGATTGGGGCAAGCATGACGGGTTTTTCGGCGGATATCGTCGCGCAGCAGATCGTGGCCGCGGCCAAAAGCGGCTCGCCGTATGTCAATCTGCGCTCCACGCTGACGCCGGACGATTTCATGAAGGAATACAAGGCGAATTTGAACGTCCTTCGTCAAAAGGTGGCGGCGGACGGCGTGAAGCTGGGGTCATATTCGTGGTATCCCAACACGACGCTGGGCGCGGTGTGTATCCGATATCAATGATTGGAAGCAAAAAAACCGGGAGTCCACGCAAATTCCGCCAAAATTTGCGTGGACTTTTTCGGTGTTGTCGTGGCAGGCTACAAACCGGCGGAAAAGCCTTTGCTTTCCGTCGGTTGTATGCTATACTAAAAGAAAAATAGCGGTTATTCTATCTTTGGAGGTTTTATTATGCGCGCTGTTATCACGGTTATCGGTAAGGATATGGTGGGAATCCTCGCCCGCGTGTCCACGCATTGTGCCCAGCACAATATTAACGTTCTGGAGGTTACCCAGTCGATCTTGCAGGATATGTTCGCCATGATTATGATGGTGGAGATCTCGGAAAGCGATGTGCCGTTCACGGCGTTTGCGGATGAACTGGCGGCCCTCGGCGCGGAAATGCATCTGTCCATCCACACCATGCATGAGGACATTTTCAACGCCATGCACACCATTTGACAGAAAGGCTGAATCGACTGTATGCTGAACGCTCACGATATATTGGAAACGATCACCATGATCCAGGATGAAAACCTGGACGTGCGCACGATCACCATGGGAATCTCGCTGCTGGATTGCTGCGACAGCGATATAGACACTGCCTGCGCGCGGGTATACGAAAAGATCACCCGTTGTGCCAAAGATCTGGTGCGCACCGGCGAGCAGATCGAAAAGGAATTCGGTATTCCGATCATCAACAAGCGCATTTCGGTCACCCCGGCGGCGATGGTGCTGGCGGCGTGCCGCAACAAGGACGCGGTCAAGCTGGCGGTGACGCTGGAAAAGGCGGCGCGTACCTGCGGCGTGAATTTTATCGGCGGTTTTTCCGCTTTGGTACAAAAAGGCTTTGCCCCCGGCGACAAGGAACTGATTGAAAGCATCCCCGAAGCGCTGGCGGTCACGGATCACGTATGCTCCTCGGTCAATATCGGTTCCACCAAGGCGGGCATCAATATGGATGCGGTCGCGCTTATGGGCGGCGTAGTGCGTGCGGCTGCCGAGCTGACCGCGGATCGCGACTGTATCGGCTGCGCCAAGCTGGTGGTGTTCTGCAACGCGCCGGAGGACAACCCGTTTATGGCGGGCGCGTTCCACGGCGCGGGTGAACCGGATTGCGTCATCAATGTCGGTGTGTCCGGCCCGGGCGTGGTGCGCGCGGCTCTCGCCAAGGCGGGAGACTGCGATTTGACGGCGGTGGCGGATCTGATCAAGAAAACCGCCTTTAAGATCACCCGGATGGGGCAGCTGGTGGCCTGCGAGGCGTCCCGCCGGCTGAACGTCCCGTTCGGCATCGTGGATCTGTCGCTGGCCCCTACGCCGGCGGTCGGCGATTCGGTCGCGCATATTTTGGAGGAAATGGGCTTGGAGTGCTGCGGCGCGCACGGCACGACGGCAGCGCTCGCCCTGCTCAACGACGCGGTGAAAAAGGGCGGCGTCATGGCGTCGTCCCATGTCGGCGGCTTGTCCGGCGCGTTTATTCCGGTCACGGAGGACGCGGGCATGATCGACGCCGCCCGCTGCGGTTGCCTGCGGCTGGAAAAGCTGGAGGCGATGACAGCGGTTTGCTCGGTGGGCTTGGATATGATCAATGTGCCGGGGGATACGCCGGCGGAGGTGATCTCGGCGATCATCGCAGACGAAGCCGCGATCGGCATGGTCAACTCCAAGACCACGGCGGTGCGCCTCATCCCGGCGATCGGCAAGAACGTCGGAGACGAGCTATCCTTCGGCGGTTTGCTGGGCGGCGGCCCGGTCATGCCGCTCAATACCTACTCGCCCGCCCGATTTATTCGGCGGGGCGGGCGGATTCCCGCGCCGATGCAGAGCTTGAAAAACTAAGAGAAAATACCAAAATTTAGTGTATTCGACGTAAAATCGAATTCACAATTGGGCATATTGGCTTTGCATACGCCACAATCCAGCGTCAACCTGAACGGAAACTGGTTTCGGCGGTGGATTCGATTTGGAAGAATACACATTGTTTTTCCGGCGATTCGGGTATATACTGGAGAGCAGGGAACTTTGAAAATGATCGCAGGGGGTGTCGGCTCGACCGGCATCCCCGTCGTTACGTAATTTTGCTGTCTTTGGGACGGAAACTATATTGGGGGAAAGAGAGGCTGGTGCTCTGATGGAGGATATGATTAAGCGCATCGTCGATATGGATAAAAAGGCGCGGGATATCACGGCCGCAGCCCGGCAGGAAAAGATCGATTGCGAAAAGGAGATTGCGCAAAAGGCCAAAGCGCTGCGTGCGGAGTATCTGGATCGTGCGCGCCGCCGTATTCAGATCAACGCCGAAACCGAACGCACGCTGGCGCAGCAGGCGTGGAAAAAGCAGCAGGCGCGGTATACGGAGCAGACCGAGCGGCTGGAATCCCGGTTCGCGGAGAATAAGGACGCGTGGGTGGACGCCATCGTTGCGCGCGCACTGGCACGCAACGGCTGAGCCGTGTGCCGAAACTTCTGATCGGAAAGGCATGGTGTTCGAGATGTTTGCTTCCCCGGCGTCTGCCAACGTGATTCTTGCCAAGGCTCGCGCCATGTACGGCAGCCATCTGAAGGCGCAGAATTATTTGGATCTTCTGGGCTGCCACAGCGTCAGCGAGGTGGCTTCGTACCTGAAAAACAATACCGCTTACGCCACGGTGTTGGCGGATATCAATGAATCGACGATCCATCGCGGCTATCTGGAAACCCTGCTGCGCCGCAAGCAGTTTGAGGATTATGCTTCGCTGAGCCGTTACGATATGACGGTGGGAATGCATTTGTCCCGCTATCTGATCCAGCGCGGGGAGATCGAGCAGATCATGCACTGTCTCCAGCTGATGAGCGCGGGGCGCACAGAGGAATTCTTCTTCGCCATGCCGCAGTTTTTTGCCAGTCATACGGCGCTGGATTTGGTGGCCATGAGCCGTGCCAAATCGTTTGAGGGATTGACCGAGACGCTGGCAAACACGCCGTATCAGGCGATTTTGCAGCAATTTGCACCGCTGGAGGACGGACTGATCCGCGTTACGGAAATTGAAAACGCGCTGTATGCGCGTTTGATCCGCACGCTGTTTGCCATTATCGACCAGACGGGCGGCGAGCTGCACGAACAGCTGATCAGCTTATGCGGCGCGCAGGTGGACGCGCAGAACGTGACGCGTATCCTGCGAATGAAACGGTATTTTCACGCATCGCCGGATATCATCCGCGCCAATTTGCTGCCCGGCGGGCGGGCGATCCCGCCGAAGCTCATGGAAAAGATGCTGCAGGCGGCTTCACCGGATGAGGTGATGGCGATTTTCCGTACGACCGCTGTGGGACGCCGCATCCCCGAAGCGCAGAAGGATCTGGTGCATGACCTGCACCTGCGCGCGCCGTATTTTACCGCACGTCATCACATTCATTATTCCATCCATCCGATGGTAGTGATGATTTCCTATATTATTTTGTCCGACGTGGAGTTGGACGATATCACCAATATCATTGAGGGCATCCGCTATGGATTGCCTGTCGAGGAGATCAAGCCGATGCTTGTCCTTGTGGATCATTAAAGGAGGTGAATGGTTTTGGCTGTTGCAAAAATGAAGCTGGTCAGTGTAATTGGGCAAATGAGCAGTCTGGACAGCGTTGTGCTCGCCTGCGGGCGCAGCGGCACGTTTCAGCCGGACGACGCGATGACGTTTTTTTCGGATACGTCGAATTTCACATCGATTAAGGAGGAGAATCCTTATACCGAGGTGCTGGGACGGTTGGAAACGGTCGTCGGGCGCGTCGGCGGTAAGCTGACACTGACCGATATGCCCAGCGATCAGCCGGACGATGAACTGTTCGCTTATGTCAATGCATTTAGCGCCCGCGTCAGCGATCTGACCAAACAGCGGGCGGCGCTGTCTACGCAGCTGGAATCACTCAATAAGGATATCGAACAGTTCAGCCATTTCAAGGGCCTGAACATGGATCTGGACGCGATTCTGCACTGCGAGACCATCAAGGTGCGGTTCGGCCGGCTGCCCAAGGACAGCTTTGATAAGCTGAAGGCCTATAACGAGAATCCGTATGTGCTGTTTTTCCCCGGCGCCAGCGACAGCGAGTATTACTGGGGCGTTTACTTTGCGCCGTTCGATTTTGCGCCGGATGTCGACCGGATTTTTTCCAGCCTGTATTTTGAGCGTATGCGGATTCCGGAGGCTGTCGGCACGCCGGAGGAGATCGTCGAAAAGCTGAAAGCGGAGCAGGCCGAGACCGCGTCCGCTCTGGACGCGGTGTGCCAGCAGCTTGCCGCTGTCTGGGCGGAGGAGCAGGCGCCCTGCAATCAGGTGTATTCCCGCTTGAAGCAGCGCAGCTATTATTTCGGCGTGCGGCGGTATGCGGCGCGCTATAACGACCAGTTCATTCTGGCGGGCTGGATCCCCGCGCGTGCGGAAAAAGGCTTCCGTGCGGCGCTGGACGCGGTAGACGGGATTGAATATACGATCGAGCGCGCCGACCGGGATACGCACCATACTCCGCCGGTACAGCTGCGCAACGCCAAACCGTTCCGTCCGTTTGAATATTTCGTGGATATGTACGGCCTGCCGCGGTATAACGAGATCGACCCGACCGCGTTTGTCGCGATCACCTACACGCTGCTGTTCGGCATCATGTTCGGCGATCTGGGGCAGGGGCTGTGCGTGGCGCTCGTCGGCTGGCTGATGTGGAAGTACAAGCACATGGACATCGGACGTATTCTGGTGCCCTGCGGCATTTCGTCGGCGGTGTTCGGCGTGGTGTTCGGCTCGGTGTTCGGTTTCGAGCATTGGCTCGACCCCTTCTACCGCACCGTATTCGGCTTGCAGAAAAAGCCCATCGAGGTCATGGAATCCGCGACGACCATCATCCTGTTCGCCGTCGGTATCGGCTTGGTGCTGATTGTGCTGGCGATGCTGCTCAACATCTATTCCAGCCTCAAGCGCCGCGATTATGAAAGCGGTCTGTTTGGGCCGAACGGTGTGGCCGGACTTGTGTTTTATTGTTCCCTGATTGCCGGCTTCGGCGGCTCGCTGCTGGGCTGGAAGCTGCTCAGCCCGCTGTATGTCGTGGCGCTGATCATCGTGCCGCTGCTGCTGATGTTCCTGCGCGAGCCGTTGGGCGCGCTGGTAGCAGGCGAAGAGAATTGGAAGCCGGAAAAATGGGGCGAATATTGCGTTCAGAACTTTTTCGAGCTGTTTGAAGTGATGCTGTCCTATGTGTCCAACACGATGTCCTTCCTGCGCGTCGGCGCGTTTGTGCTGGTACACGCCGGTATGATGATGGCCGTGTTCGCGCTGGCGGAGCTGTTCGGCCCCTTCGGGTTTACGGTGACGGTGATTGTCGGCAACGGACTGGTCATGGTCATGGAGGCGCTGCTGGTGGCGATACAGGTCATGCGTCTGGAGTTTTACGAGATGTTCAGCCGGTATTACAACGGCGACGGACGGGCGTTCCGGCCGCTGTCGCTGTCGGCGGACAAATAACGGTTTCCGGCCTGCTTTCAGGCAGCACGAATAGAATTTTTGATTTAAAAATGGTTGGAGGAAATGAGTATGGATCTGTTGTATTTTTTGTTGCCCGCCGCGATGTTGGTCGCTTCGGTCGTGACCTCGATTGTTCTGGTAAAATTGGGTAAGCCCGCCAAACGGGCCATGGCGATTCACTTTTTGTCCCTGATCGCGATCGTAACCGTTTGCTGCGCACTGCCGATGGTGGGCGCTGCGGCGGCGGAACCGGACACCTCGGTCAGCGAAACCGAGCAGGAATCGGCGCCCGCCGGTATGGCGGACGGCTTGAAATATATCGGCGCGGCGCTGGCGGTCGGTCTGGCCGGCATCGGCGGCGGTATCGCGGTTGCAGCCGGCGCTCCGGCGGCAATCGGCGCGACGGCGGAGGATCCGAAATCGTTCGGTAAGTCCATTATCTTCGTGGCGCTCGGTGAAGGCTTCGGTCTGTACGGTCTGCTGATCGCGATCATGATCCTGATTCTTTAAAAGAGAGGCGAGGGGCGGTTATGCGCTTTTATCTCATCAGCGACAACATGGATACCCGTGTGGGGATGCGGCTGGCCGGCATCGACGGCGTCGTGGTTCATGAAGCGGCCGAGGTCAACAAAGCGCTGGCCGATGCGATGGCAATGGAGGATGTCGGCGTGATTCTCATGACCGAGCATCTGGTGCAGCTGTGCAGCGACCTGGTGGACGATCTGAAGCTGAATCGTTCCCGCCCCCTGATCGTGGAAATCCCCGACCGGCACGGCAACGGCCGCGCGAAGGATTCCATTACCCGCTATGTGCGCGAGGCGATCGGCATCAAGATCTGAGCCAGCCCTATCAGACTTCCAGGAAAGGAATGATCCATTATGGCGAACAGCGACGAAAAAGTCAGCAAGTTTGTGCAGGCGATCACCGCCTATGCCGAGGAGCAGCGGCAGAAAATCCACCAGGAGGTGGAGGATTTCAAAGCGGAACGTCTGCGGCAGGCGGAGCAGGAAGTGCTCAGCCACGCGTATCAGCTGATTCAGAAGGAACGCGCCGAGCTGCGCAATCAGATGAGCCGTGAGATGTCCCGTCGCGACCTGGAGGCGCGCAAGGCGCTGCTGAGCAGGCGAAAAG
>CATWUX010000091.1 GCA_958354085.1 uncultured Oscillospiraceae bacterium
AACAAGGAGACGGGAGTATGCGGATTTTGGCGGTGGATTTGGGAATGGTGCGCACAGGGTTGGCAATATCGGATCCATCGGAGCTGCTGGCGTCGCCGGTCGGCACGGTAACTGAGCGCGATCTGACGCGGCTGACGGAGAAGGTGACGGCGGCGGCAAAAGAGCAGCACGCGGAGGAAATTGTGGTGGGGCATCCCCGCAACATGGACGGCAGCTGCGGCGCCAGCGCCCGGCGTGCGGAGGAATTCGCCGCGCTGCTGGAGCAGGCAACCGGTTTGCCGGTGCGGCTGTGGGATGAACGCATGACGACCGTCTCCGCGATTGGGTATTTGAACCAGACCGATACGCGCGGCAAAAAGCGGAAAGCGGTCGTGGATACCGTGGCGGCAACCATTATTTTGCAGGATTATCTCGAAAGCCGCCGCTTGCAGAAAGCCCCTCTTGACAAGGCGAAAAAAATGTGCTTAAATAAAAGAAATAGGTGATGAACGGAAGAAGTACCCTTGCTTGGAACAGCACAGAGAGTCGTTGGTTGGTGGAAAACGACGTGTTCACGGGGCGAAATACATCCGGGAGCTGCGAACCGAACCGCGCTTGCGCGAAGTAAGGGAGCCGTGTTGCGCACGTTATCGCGTATGGCGTTGCCTGACGCCGTGAGGCTGTTTTCGTGAGAAAACGGCGAACATGAGGTGGTACCGCGATTTTAATCGCCCTCTGCAAAATTTGCAGGGGGCATTTTTGTTTCCTGCGACAAAAGGAAAGAAAGGGTTATCAACATGAATGTCTTTGATGAATTGCAAGCACGGGGCATGATCGCCCAGACAACGAATGAGGAAAAGCTGCGCGAGCTGCTCGGCGGCGACAAGCCGGTCACGTTTTATATCGGCTTTGATCCGACAGCGGACAGCCTGCATGTCGGCCATTTTGTGCAGCTGATGGTGATGGCGCATATGCAGCGTGCCGGTCACCGGCCGGTCGCGCTGCTCGGCGGCGGCACCGGCATGATCGGCGACCCGTCCGGTAAGACCGATATGCGCAAAATGCTGACGCCGGAGACGATCCAGTATCATGTCGATTGCTTCAAGGTACAGATGTCCAAATTTGTGGACTTTGAAAACGGCAAGGCGCTGATAGTCAATAATGCGGACTGGCTGATGAACCTCAACTATATCGAGTTTCTGCGCGAGGTGGGCGTTCATTTCTCCGTGAACCGGATGCTGACGGCGGAGTGCTTCAAAACCCGCCTTGAACGCGGTCTGTCCTTCCTGGAATTTAATTATATGCTCATGCAGAGCTACGATTTCTACCATTTGAACCAGACGTTGGATTGCCAGATCGAGATGGGCGGCGATGACCAGTGGTCCAATATCATCGGCGGCGTGGAGCTTTGCCGTAAGAAAGCCGGCAAAGAGGTGTACGGCATGACGTTTGCACTGCTGACTACCTCCGAGGGCAAAAAAATGGGCAAAACGGAAAAGGGCGCGGTATGGCTCAATCCCGAGAAAACCTCGCCGTATGAATTTTTCCAATACTGGCGCAACATCGACGACGCCGATGTGATCAAGTGCCTGAAAATGCTGACATTCGTGCCGGTCGAGGAGATCAACGAATTGGCAAAAGCGGAGGGCAGCGCGCTCAACGCGGTCAAAGAACGGCTGGCGTATGAAGTCACCGCGCTGGTGCATGGTCAGGAGGAAGCTGCGAAATGCCGCGAAGCGGCACGGGCGCTGTTCGGCGCGGGCGCGGTCAGCGCGAATATGCCCTCGACCGACATTTCGGAAGAGCTGTTTACGGACGGTTCGGTTGGCGTGATCGATCTGCTGATGGCCACCAAACTGACGCCGTCCCGCGGCGAAGCCCGGCGGCTGATCGAACAGGGCGGTGTGACGATCGACGATGTGAAAGTGACCGAGCTGACGGCGCGTGTGGAAAAAGCCGCGTTCGAAAAAGGCTATGTCGTGATCAAAAAAGGGAAAAAAGTGTTTCATAAGGCGGTTCTTGCGCAATAATTTTGGCATTTTAAAATTTGTTATTGCATTTTTTCAACACTTGTGGTATAGTCTTAATGTTAATGTTTTGGCTTCCGAAAGAGGTGACAGGAATGAAAGAAAATATCCATCCGAAATATGAGCAGACCACCATTACGTGCGCTTGCGGCGAGGTCATCCCGACCGGTTCCACGAAAAAGGATATCCGCGTGGAAATTTGCTCCAAATGCCATCCGTTCTTCACCGGTAAGCAGAAGCTGGTCGATACCGGCGGACGTGTAGATCGTTTCAAAAAGCGTTTTGGCATGGCAGAAGAGAAATAAGCAATGGCTTAGTTTGGCAGCGCTTATGCGCTGCCTTTTCTCATCTTTGGAGGTGGAAGAATGGATACGCAGTACCGTACGATCGGACGGGAGGCAGCGGACGAGTTTGTGGAACGCCGCTCCCGTTTTATCGGGTATATCCGTCCGGTGACCACGGAAGCGGACGCACAGGCGTTTATTGCCGAAAAGAAAAAGCAGCACTGGGATGCGACGCACAATGTATCCGCCTATGTGCTGCGTGACGGCCAGATCCGCCGCTATTCCGATGACGGCGAACCGCAGGGCACAGCCGGCATTCCCGTGCTGGACGTGCTGCTCAAAGAGGGACTTACGGACTGCGTTGTGGTGGTTACACGCTATTTCGGCGGAGTTTTGCTGGGAGCGGGCGGGCTTGTGCGCGCGTATTCGCACGGGGCAAAGCTGGCAGTGGACGCAGGCGGCCGCGTGGATATGCGCTTGTGCGACCGTCTGCGCATCGTGTGCGACTATGCACAGTACGGGAAAGTCGGGCCGCTTATCGCCTCCTGCGGCGGTGTGCAGGAAAATGTGGAGTTTACCGATACGGTAGCGCTGTATTTTCATCTTCCGCGCGGATTGCTGCCGCCGCTGCAAAAGCAGCTGACGGAACTCAGTGCCGGAACTTTATGCTGCGAAGTGCTTGGGGAGGAATATTTTCCTTTTCCTGTTGAAAATATTCACTAAACTTTGTGTTATATTTGTGGCGATGCAGGAAAGGCCCCGCCTGTTGCCGTATAACCTTTATAGATAGGTAAACCCTAGGGGAGTGCTGCAAAGGAGGCGGAGCATATGCTGGTCAGAGAACGTCAGGAACAATTGGAACGGCAGATTTTGTCCCCTCGTGCCGCGCTCGCGGCGGAAAGCAAGGGGAGAGAACGTGCAGAGGAACCGTGTGCTTATCGGACTGCCTATCAGCGCGACCGCGACCGGGTTCTGCATTGCAAGTCTTTTCGCCGTCTGAAGCATAAAACGCAGGTGTTTTTGTCGCCGGAGGGCGATCATTACCGCACGCGCCTGACGCATACGCTGGAGGTCTCCCAAATCTCCCGTACCATTGCGCGGGCCTTGCAGCTCAATGAAGATCTCACCGAGGCGATCTCGCTTGCCCATGATCTGGGGCATACGCCGTTCGGTCACGCCGGCGAACGGGCGTTGAACAGCATCATGCCGGAGGGATTCCGGCATTTTGAACAGAGCGTGCGGGTAGTGGAGTGTTTGGAAAACGACGGCGCGGGGCTCAACCTTACTTATGAGGTGCGCGACGGCGTGCGCACGCATACGCGCGGCGATCCGGCGCAGACGCTGGAGGGGCGCATCGTGCGTATTGCCGACCGTGTGGCGTATATTAACCATGATATTGACGACGCGATCCGCGCGGGCGTGCTCAGTGAGCAGGATGTGCCCGCTTCCATACGCGAGGCGCTCGGCGACCGCCGCACGACCCGTATTGATACGCTGGTAACCTCCATCGTGGAAAACAGCGGTGAGGACATCGGCATGGATTATCGAACCAGCGTCTATTTTGATCAGCTGCATGAATTTATGTTTGACGCCGTTTACCGTAACCCGGTCGCCAAAAGCGAGGAAAACAAGGTGGACGGCTTGGTGCGGGCGATGTTTGAATATTTTGTCCGTCATCCGGAACGGTTGCCCGACGATTACCACTGGATCTGGGAAAAGGACGGCGCGGAACGCGCGGCGTGCGACTACATTGCGGGCATGACGGACAACTATGCGCTGGAGGTATACCACGAGCTGTTTATCCCCCGCAGCTGGGGCATCAAAACACTGGGGATGCCGTAAAAAGAACAGGGCTGCACGAAAAAGCAGGAGGTGAAAGTGTGCCGCTGCCGGATAGTTTTTTACAGGAGCTGGTAAGCCGAAACGACATGGAAGCGGTCGCTTCCTCTTATGTACAATTGAAAAGGCGCGGACGGACATTGATGGGACTTTGCCCGTTCCACGGCGAAAAAACGCCGTCCTTCACCGTCTACCCTGAGACCGCCTCGTTTTATTGCTTCGGCTGCGGCGCGGGCGGAGACGTGATCACCTTTATCAAGCGTATTGAAAATCTCGATTATATGGACGCGGTACGCTTTCTGGCTGATCGCGCGGGCATGAAAATGCCGGAGGACAGCCAGATGAACGACGCGACTTCCCGCCTGCGGCTGCGGGTGTTGGAAGCGAACCGCGAGGCCGCCCGCTTTTTCCACGCTTTGCTGTATGCGCCGGAGGGGCGTGTCGGGCTGGAATATTACCACAGCCGCGGGTACACGGATCAGACGATCCGGCATTTTGGGCTGGGATACGCACCGGACAGCTACCACGCGCTGCTGGACGAGCTGCGGCGCAAGGGCTTTCACGACAATGAGCTGGAGGCGGCGTTTTTAATCAAACGAGGTTCTTCTAACCGTCCGTTCGACATTTTTCGTAACCGCGTGATGATTCCGATCATCGATATCCGCGGCAATGTGATCGCGTTTGGCGGACGCGTGTTGGACGATTCCAAACCGAAATATCTCAACAGCAGCGATACGTTGGTGTTCAAAAAAACCAACAACCTGTTTGCGCTGAATTTTGCTAAGTCCATGACGAACGCGCCGCTGATCCTGTGTGAGGGCTATATGGATGTTATCGCGCTGCATCAGGCAGGATTTACCAACGCAGTTGCGGCGCTCGGCACGTCCTTTACGGCGGAACACGCCCGCTTGATTGCCCGCTATACCAAGGAAGCAATCCTGATTTTCGATGCGGATTCGGCAGGGCAAAAGGGTACGCAGCGCGCCATCAATCTGCTGCGCGAGACCGGTGTGGATATCCGCGTCGTGAACATACCGGACGGCAAGGATCCGGACGAATTCATCAAGAAAAACGGGGCGGAACGCTTTAAACTGCTGCTGGAGCGCTCCGCCAATGACGTGGAATACCGCCTGATCGAGCTGGGGCGCCGGCATTTGCTGAGCACTCCCGACGGGCAGGTGGCGTATCTGCGGGACGCTTCACAGCTGCTGGCGGGGCTGAGCAGCCCGGTGGAGCGGGATGTGTACGCCGGTAAGCTGGCCGGCGAGCTGGGCGTTTCCAAGGAGGCGATCCTCCAACAGGTCAAATATCATATGGAAAAGCGGCAAAAACAGCAGCAGGATAAACAATTATCGCAAATTGTGCGAAATTCGGAGAATACTATACGGAAAATCAATCCGCAGGCGGCGCAGTATCCGCGCGCCGTCAACGCGGAAGAAGGCTTGCTGGGGCTGCTGATTCTGCACCCCGATTTTATCAAATTGGCTCGCGAGCTGTTGCCGCCCGAAATGCTGGTGACCGATTTCAGCCGCACCTTGTATCAGCGGCTGCTGGACAGGCAGCAAAACGGACTGCTGGTGGAACTGGCTTTCCTTTCGGCGGATTATGATGCGGAGGAAATGGCGTATATTTCCCGTATGGTGCGGGATGCCCGTGAACGGGGCAATTCACCGGAGGAAGTCAAGCGCTGCATAGAGGTTATTCGCAGCGAATACGATTTGCAAAAGCTGCATACGCCGACGGAAATGTCGGATCAGGATATCCGGCAAATGCTGCAAAAAATGCGCGATCTGAAAAAGTAAGCGGGAATCAAAAGGAAGGAATGGATATACGTATGGCAAAAAAAGAGACCATCGAAGAAATCACGGAGGCGGCCGATCTGGCTGCCGAGGATTTGGCGGCGCCGGAGCTGCTGCCGGTCAAGAAGGAGAAAAAATTGCAGATAAGCGATCTGGTGGAAATCGGCCGCGCCAAAGGCAAGCTGACGACCCAGGAAATCATGGACGCGATGGAGGATTTCGATTTCGATCCGGAACAGATGGATAAGCTGTACGAATCGCTGGAAAGCCAGAACATCGAGATCGTGGATGATTTTGCTGCGGATGCTTTCGCCGATCTGGATTTCGTGCTGGATACGCCGGAGACAGACGACAGCGAGCCGGCTGTCAGTACCGATGGTATCGCCATCGACGACCCGGTCAAGGTGTATCTCAAGGAGATCGGCCGCGTGCCGCTGCTGTCTCCCGAGGAAGAGATCGACCTGGCTATGCGGATTATCGACGGGGACGAGTATGCGAAAAAGCGCTTGTCCGAAGCGAACCTCCGTCTGGTGGTCAGTATTGCCAAACGGTATGTCGGGCGCGGGATGCAGTTCCTTGATCTGATCCAGGAAGGCAATCTCGGCCTGATCAAAGCCGTGGAAAAGTTTGATTACACCAAGGGCTTCAAATTTTCCACTTATGCGACATGGTGGATCCGGCAGGCGATTACCCGCGCGATCGCCGACCAGGCGCGCACGATCCGCATTCCGGTTCACATGGTGGAGACGATCAACAAGGTGAAAAAAGCCTCCAGCCAGCTGTTGCACAAAAACGGACATGAGCCGGTTGCCGAGGAAATTGCGGCGGAGCTGGATATGCCGGTGGATAAGGTGCGCGAGATCATGCGCGTCGCGCAGGAGCCGGTGTCGCTGGAAACGCCCATCGGCGAGGAAGAGGACAGCCATCTCGGCGACTTTATTCCCGACGACGAGGCGCCCGCGCCCGCGGATGCCGCTTCCCATACGCTGCTCAAGGAGCAGCTCAGCGAGGTGCTGTCCACGTTGACGCCGCGTGAGGAAAAGGTGCTGCGCCTGCGCTTCGGGCTGGAGGACGGCCGTCCCCGTACGTTGGAGGAGGTCGGCAAGGAATTTGACGTCACGCGGGAGCGCATCCGGCAGATCGAGGCCAAGGCGCTGCGTAAGCTGCGTCATCCCAGCCGCAGCAAAAAGCTCAAGGATTTCCTTGACTGATACCAAAACGAAAGGCGGGAGGCCGCTATGCATATCAATCTGGAATCGGATTATGCGATCCGTATCGTGCATTGTCTTGCCCAGACGGAAAAACGTCTGGACGCGCAGACCATCGCGGACGCCACCTGCGTTTCCTTGCGGTTTACGCTGAAAATCATGCGTAAGCTTGTGGCGGCGGATATTGTAAAGTCGTACAAGGGCGCGCGGGGCGGTTATACGCTGTCGCGTTCGCCGGATTCCGTCACGCTGCGGCAGGTGATCGAAGCGGTGGAAGGGCCGTATCGGTTCAGCCGCTGTCTCGACGGCGAGTACGACTGCAATTGCTCGTCTGCATCCGCCTGCCGGTTTCATGCCGTGTTCGACGATGTGACGCGCATGGTGACCGCCCGGCTGGATGAGGTTACCTTCGCCGGGGACAACGCCGTGCAAACGACCGCAAAACCCTCTTGACAAACCCCTGACGGCGGCATATACTAAACATAAAAGAAAGAAGCCTTGACGGGACAAATCCGCCATGACCGCGTATCCAGAGAGAACGATCCGACCGCTTTGCCGGCCGGCTGCAAGATCGTTCGCGCGTGCCGGCGGACAGCCATCCCTGAGCTCTGCCGCGAGGAGCGGCGGCGTTTCCCGCGTTAAGGGAACAAAGCGGCGGTGCCTGTGCACCGCAATTTGGGTGGTACCACGGAGCCTCCGTCCCATGTTTGGACGGGGGCTTTTTATCTGCCCGCAGACAGAAAGGAAGTAAAACCTATGCAATGGACCGGTCTGAATGAACTGAGAGAAAAATATCTGGCTTTTTTTGAGAGCAAGGGACATCTGCGCCTGCCCAGCTTTTCGCTGGTGCCGCAGGGCGACAAATCCCTGCTGCTGATCAACTCCGGTATGGCGCCGATGAAGAAATTCTTCACCGGCGAGGTCACGCCGCCGCGCAAGCGTGTGACCACCTGCCAGAAATGCATCCGTACGCCGGATATCGAGCGCGTCGGTAAAACCGCCCGTCACGGCACCTATTTTGAGATGCTGGGCAACTTCAGCTTCGGCGATTATTTCAAGCATGAGGCGACCGCGTGGGCGTGGGAATTCTGCACCAAGGTGCTGGAGCTTCCGGTGGAGCGTATCTGGGTAAGCATTTATGAAAATGACGACGAGGCGTTCGATATCTGGACGAAAGAGGTCGGCGTAGACGCGTCCCATATCGTGCGGTTGGGCAAGGAAGACAATTTCTGGGAGCATGGCTCCGGTCCGTGCGGCCCCTGCTCCGAGCTGTATTTTGACCGCGGCGAGCAATACGGCTGCGGTTCGCCCACCTGCGGCGTCGGCTGTGACTGCGACCGCTATGTGGAATTCTGGAACCTTGTGTTCACCCAGTTTGACAGCGACGGACACAATAACTACGCGCCGCTGGATCATCCGAACATCGACACCGGCATGGGGTTGGAGCGTCTGGCATGCATCATGCAGGGCGTGGGCAATCTGTTCGAGGTGGACACCGTACAGAATATCATGAAGCATGTCAGCCGTATTGCCGGCAAAACTTACGGCGAGGACGAGCGCACCGACGTATCGCTGCGCGTGATCACGGACCATATCCGCTCTACGACCTTTATGATCGGCGACGGTGTGATGCCCTCTAACGAGGGGCGTGGGTATGTGCTGCGCCGTTTGCTGCGCCGTGCGGCGCGTCACGGCCGGCTGCTGGGTATCCATAAGCCGTTTTTGTATGAGATTTGCGAAACCGTGATTGAAGAAAACCGTACCGCCTATCCGGAACTCAACGAAAAACGCGATTTCATCGCCAAGCTGATTCACAATGAGGAAGAAGCGTTTGAAAAGACGATCGACAGCGTAT